>NZ_JBGCCU010000022.1 GCF_041261445.1 Catenulispora sp. EB89 | reverse complement strand
GCGCCACCCAGCGAGGTCACCAAACCTTAGGCGAAGCCGTAAAAAGCTCTTAAAACCCACCAACAAACCGCACCCACACATCAAGCAGGGGCGCCCATTTTGTTAGGGCATTATCGCCTCTTATACGTAGATATAGCACGCGCCACTGACACCGCCAGCGTCACCGCCGGCGCCACCACCGCCGGCAGCAGCAACCCGCGCCGCCCAACCGAACTGCGCCCGCCTCCTCAGCTGGCCACCGATCCCGGAACGCTGTACGAGCCGCGCTCGTTCAACGCCTGCGGATCGCGATCGTCCGCGATGCGCGTGCCGGGCTCCGGGCCCGCCTCGCGTTGTGACGCCTGGAGCGCCGCGGTCGGCGGCCTGCGCATCGCCTCGTACTGCGCGAGGGCGCCGTCGATCGAGTACACGGTTCCCAGTGCGTGGGCCAGGATCCGAGCGTCCAGGATCGCCTGCGACGTGCCGTGCGAGCCGATCGGGTGCATCGGGTGCGCCGCGTCGCCCAGGAGCGTGACCCGGCCCTGTGTCCAGCCGGGCAGCGGATCGCGGTCCGTCGGCGGGCACACGTAGACCGCGATCGCGTCCTCGATCAGGCCTCTGATGTCGAGCCGGTCGGAGGCGAAGTGCCCCAGCAGTTCGGCCCGGTCCGCCTCACGGGTCCAGTCGCCCCTCGCCGACAGCGGAAGCTCCGGGCGTTCCGCGAGCGGCGCCTCGGCGACCCAGCCGGTCAGCACCTTGCCGGTCCGCCGATCCGGCGCGGACAAGGGGTAGCGGACGAACCTCCGGGTGCCGTCGCCGGCCACGATCATCGAGCGGCCGGTCGAGAACGGCTCGGCCAGCGTCGTGCCACGCCACGTCATCGTGCCGTTCCCGACCGGCGCAGCCTCTGCGGGGTTCATCTGCGCGCGAGCCACCGAGTGCACCCCGTCCGCCCCGACCAGCAGATCGGCCCATTCCGAGTGGGTCCCGCCGTAGGCATCCGCGAACAACGCCTCCACAGCGCCGCCGGGGATCTGCACGTACCCGGTGAGACGCGCGCCGGTACGCACCACATCCGTCCCCATCCGCGCGAGCACCGCGTTGTAGAGCGCCATCTGCAACTCCCCGCGACGCACGGCGTACTGCGGCCACCGGTACCCGGCCGCCAGCCCACGCGGCTCGGACCAGACCCGCGTCCCGCCGGACAGGTCGTAGTACGCCAGCTCCTCCGTCGCCACCCCGCACCCGGCGACCGCCTCGGCCAGACCAAGCTCGGTCAGCTCGCGCACCGCATGCGGCAGCAGGCTGACACCCCCGCCGAACGACCGCAGCGCCGGTGCCGCCTCCGCAACGCGCACATCGCTCAAACCTGCGTCGTGCAGGCTCAGCGCCGCCGCCAAGCCACCGATACCCGCGCCCACGATGAGAATCCGAATGATCAGTTCCCTTACTTCCTTGATGTGGGCTCCATCATGGAGGCCACATCAAAGACGCGTACGGCGACACGCCGCCACATTCGGCATAACCGAGAAATAACACCCTCGCGAGCGACCCCACGGCCATGGCCACGGCCACCGCCACCACCACCGCCACCACCATCAAGGCTCAGGCCACTGACTCTCGATGAACGCCAGAAACCGCGCCGCCGCCGGCGCGAGCGTGTGGTCGGTACGCCACGTCAGCCCGATCGTCCGGCGAGCGGCCGACGCGGTCAACGCGATGCCGACGGTGCCGCTAAGACCAGCGAACTGCTCCGGCACGACCGCGACCCCGAGTCCCGCAGCCACCAGCCCTTCGATCGTCGCCAGATCCGCGCTCTCGAACGAGATCCGGGGCACCACGCCAGCCTCGGCCAGCAGCGCATCCACCAGCGTCCGGAAGCCGAACCCGACCGGCGTGATCACCAGCTCCTCCTCAGCGATCTCGCTCAGCGCCACCCGCTTGCGTTCGCGCAGGCGATGCGTTGGCGGCACGGCCAGGACCAGCCGCTCGCGCTGAAGAGGCAGCCAGCCGAAGTCGCCCTCCGGCCGCGGAAACGTCACCGCCAGCTCAGCGGCCCCGGTGCGCAGATCCGCCTGGATGTGGTGGCCGGGCTCCTGGCTCAGCAAGACTCGAACGCCGGGCGCGTGCCCGTGAAACGCCCGCAGCAGCTGCGGCACCAGCGACGTCGCCATCGAGTCCAGGAACGCCAGCCGCACCACTCCCCCGTCCGGATCCAGGCGCGCCGACAGCTCCGTGGTCAGCTGCTCGTACCGAGCCAGCAGCTCCCGCGCCGCGGCCACGACGAGATCGCCGTTCGGATTCGGCGCGACGCCGTCCGGCGCCCGTTCGAACAGCCGCGTCCCCAGCTCGGCCTCGACCCGCGCCAGCGCGCGAGACAGCGTCGGCTGGCTGACGCCCAGGATCGCGGCGGTGTCGGTCATGTGGCGATGGTCGGCCAAGGCCACGAGCCAGCTCAGATCACGCAGCAGCACAAGGCCCACGATACGACGGTCGATACGTGATGCGCATCGAGGTGGCCCACTTCTGCTATTGGACGCATGGCAAAGATCGAGTCACGATCGTCGAGTGAGCACAGTCGCCGACCCCATCACCGCGCGACCCGAGCACCAGGGCCACCTCCCCGGCACCCCGGAGTTCCGCCGCGTCCTCACCGCCCTGTTCGCCGCCGGCATCGCGACCTTCGTCCTCCTCTACGACACCCAGGCCCTGCTCCCCGACCTCGCGCACGCCTTCCACGTCTCCCCCACCGAGAGCACGCTCACGGTCTCGGCGACCACCGTCGGCCTGGCCCTCGCGCTGCTGGTGTTCGGCCCGCTGTCCGAAGCCCTGGGCCGCACCGTCCTGATCCGCTTCTCCATGGCCGCCTCGTCCGTGCTGGCCCTGGCCTGCGCGCTCGCACCCACGTGGGACTCGCTGATCGCGCTGCGGCTCCTGGCCGGCGTGGCCCTCGCCGGCCTGCCCGCCGTAGCCACCGCCTACCTGCGCGAGGAGATGCACCCCTCCGCGCAGGCGCGCGCCGCCGGGCTCTACATCGGCGGCACCGCGATCGGCGGTATGGCGGCGCGCCTGGTGACGGCGCCGATCGCCGAAGTCGCCGGGTGGCGGTGGGCTCTGGTGGCCGCCGCCGGTGTCTCCACGGCCTGCGCGATCGTCGTCGCCGTCACGCTGCCGCCGTCCCGGCACTTCGTCGCGACCCGCCTGCGCGGTCGGACCGTGCTCGCCATGCAGCGCCGAGCCCTGGCGGACCCGGCGCTGCTCGCGCTCTACGCGCTCGGCGCCTGCGCGGTCGGGGCGCTGGTCGCGGTGTTCAACGCGGTCGGTTTCCGGCTCACCGCCGCGCCGTTCCATCTGGGCGTCGGGCTGGTGAGTCTCATATTCCTGACGTATTCACTCGGGACGGTCAGCTCCACGGTCTCCGGCCGGCTGGCCGACCGCCTGGGGCGGCGGGCGATCGCGCCGATCGCCTGCGCCGTCGCGTTCGCGGGCGTGCTGCTGACGCTGACCGGCTCGCTGCCGGTCGTCGTCGTCGGGATCGGCGCGCTGACCGTCGGGTTCTTCGCCGTGCACGGCCTGGCCAGCGGCTGGGTGACGGCGCGGTCGCACGCGTCCGGTGCCAGCCCCAGCCAGGCCGCGGCGTTCTATCTGTTCTCGTACTACGTCGGCTCGTCCGTGTTCGGCAGCCTGGGCGGCCGGGCCTGGTCGGCCGACGGCTGGCCGGGCGTGGTCACGGTAGCGGGCTCGCTGCTGGGGATCGCTGGAGTGCTAGCGCTGGCGCTGCGTCGGATCCCGCCGCTGGCCGCGCCGTGAGGGCGGCGCCGGAGGCGGTGTGCCCGGGCACCGTGACGCCGGGTACCGCGACCCCGGGTACCGTCGCCCCGGGCACCGTGACCCCGCCGCCGAGGTGGTTGAACACCAGGTTCAGCGTGAAGGCCGCCACCACCGCGATGGTGATCGGGCTGCCGAACACGATCTGCGCCCAGTCCGGGAACTTCTCGAAGAAGATCGAGTTCCCGAAGCGGTCGGAGGCGTAGGCCGGCAGCAGCGCCAGGCCCAGCGAGGTCGCCACGACGAGCAGGTTGTGGTTGCCGTGGAACTCGGCCTTCTTCAGCGTCTGGATGCCCACGGCGGTGACCGTCGCGAACATCACCAGCGCCGCGCCGCCGACCACGAACTCCGGCACCGCCGCCACGAACGCCCCGACCTTCGGCACCACGCCCATGACCACGAGCATGCCGCCGGTCACCGCGGTGACCCAGCGCGAGCGCACGCCGGTCATCTGCACCAGGCCGACGTTCTCGGCGAACAGCGTGTCGGGGAAGGAGTTCATCGAGCCGCCGAGCAGCGCCGACAGGCCGTCGGCGGCCAGGCCGCGGGTGATGTCGCCGCCGGTGAGCTCCTTGCCGGTCATCTCGGCGACCGCGATCATGTCGGCGGTGGACTCGGTGTAGGTGACCAGCATGACGATGCACATCGAGATCACGGCGGCGGCGTCGAAGCGCGGCGCGCCGAAGTGGAACGGGGCGGCCAGGCCCAGCCAGTCGGCGTGCCCGACGCCGGACAGGTCCCAGGAATGCGTGCGGGTGCCGCCGGACCAGCTGTGCGTGAACAGCGCCAGCAGGCTGCCGGCGACGATGGCCAGCAGCGGGGCGATCTGGCCGAGGAAGCCGCGCAGCGTACGGGCCAGCAGCAGGATGCCGAAGACCACCGCGAAGGCGACCATGATGTGCGAGACCTGGCCGTAGTGCGGGTCCTCGGTGTCGTGCCCGGCGATCATCGCGGCGGCCGGCCCGATCAGCGACAGCCCGATGACGGTGATGACGATCCCCGCGACCAGCGGTGGGAAGAAGCGGATCACCTTGGCGAAGGGTTTGGCTATCAGCAGGCCGAAGACGCCGGAGCAGAGCATGGCGCCGTAGACGTAGGGCAGGCCCTTCTCCCCGCCGAACTTCGCGGCGATGGTGATCATCGGCGGGATGACGGTGAACGTCGCCCCGGCCACCACCGGCAGCCGCACGCCGAACAGCTTGCCGACGCCGACCGCCTGGATCAGCGTGGCGATGCCGGCGACCAGCAGGTCGGCGTTGACGAGCAGGGCGATGGTGGCGGCGGAGAGCTTGAGCGCGCCGCCGACGACGAAGGGGACGGCGATGGCGCCGGCGTACATGATGAACAGGTGCTGCAGGCCGAGGACGGTCAGCCGGGGCGCCGGCAGGACCTCGTCGACCGGATGGACGTCTGGGACCGGGGGTTTGGCAGTATCGCGCGTGCCGCTTTCGGATGTGCTCATGGAGGGGCTCCCTTGGCGTGAGGGGTTTTCGCTGAGCCGTGCGCGCTGAGTCAGGAAACGGGGGGCGCGAGCCGACATCCGTTCCGGGCGAGTTTTCGCGGGCTGTTCACCTATTGGATGCGAAGCTAGTCCGCCGCCTGATACCCGGTCAATGACGCTCATCGAATTTTTCTATAGTGACGCAGAATTCGTACCTTCCCACAATGCAGATTACTGCGAAACCGAAAAAGGGCATGGCGATACCCTCGCCGTCGAATTCCTACGGCGAGGGAATGCCATTCCGGGTGGGATTTTTGCTATGCGTGGTCCGTCCATCGGGCACGGACCGCGGCGAGGCCGGCGTCGGTGAGGCTGCCGAAGACGCGCAGGCGTGCCACTCCCCCGTCGGGGCGTACCTCCAGGCGCAGATGGGTCACGGGACGTGCGGTTTCCAGGCGGAAGCGGTGCCTGTAGTCCGGCAGCATGCGGGTCTGGCCGATCACCTCGAACCAGTCCGAGCCGGCGTCGTGGCCGGGCTGGTCCGCGCCGAGCAGGACGATGTGGTCCGGGGCGTTGCCCTTGTAGTTGGCGGTGTCGATCTCGATGACGGCCGGGACGCCTTGCGCGGCCAGGCGGACTTCGATCCAGTCTCCGGCGTCGTCGCGGCGGCGCGCCGTCTCCCAGCCCTCGCCCATGACGCGCGACTCAGCCGGTTTGATGAGGTTCTCGGGGGCGGAGAAGAACATGTTCGACGCGGCCACGATGCGCGCGCCGTTGGTCAGCGCCGCGAGGTCCACGCCTCCTGCGTCGAGGAACCGCGGGTCCGGGACGGCTTCGCCGTAGACGCGGAAGCGGGCTATGCCGCCGTCGGGGATCATGGCGAGGCGGACGTGCGTGAAGCGGCGCGTGCTCTCCACTGCGAAGTGGTGCTCTGAGTCCCCGGACAGCGCGCTGGTCGGGACGATCTCGGTCCACTCGGCGGCCAGCAGCTGCGCCGGGGTCGGGAAGCCGGGGACGCTGGCCGCTTCGACGGTGGCATAGGGCGGGTAGTTGCCGATGAAGAACGCTGTGTCGACGGTGACGCCGCGGATCACGCCGGGCAGGCCGAGGCGCACGATCGTGGAGTCGTGCTCGGTGCCGTCGACCCCGGGTCCGCCGGGGCGTCGGCGGCGGGTCTCCCAGCCGTCGACGATCTGGCCTTTGTGGCCGAAGGTATGGGGGCTGAACGTCGGCGGTTCGGGGCGGATCAGGGCTTCCTTCTCGCCGAAGAACTCGTCGTTGGCCCAGACCACGGCGCCGCCGACGTCGCGGGCCGCGAGGTCGGTCAGGCCGGTGAAAGGCGGGGTGTCGCTCATCGGGCCTCCGAGGGCGTGAGGAATCGTCCGCGCGGGACGGCGGTCACCGGCTCGCCGCGCAGGTAGGTGGCTCTTACGACGCCGCGCAGCTCGCGGCCGGCATAGGGCGTGATCGGGTTCTTGTGGTGCAGGTTCGCCGGATCGACGGTGAAGGCGGCGTCGGGGTCGAACGCCACCAGGTCCGCGTCGCAGCCCTCGGCGATGCGGCCCTTGGCGGGGAGTCCGGCCAGCTCGGCGGGGCGCGTCGCCATCCAGGTCGTGACCTCGGCCAGGCCGTAGCCGCGGGCCCGGGCACCGGTCCACACCGCCGACAGGCCGAGCTGGAGCGAGGAGATGCCGCCCCAGGCCGCGGCGAAGTCGCCGGAGTCAAGCTGCTTGAGGTCGGGTGTCGAGGGCGAGTGGTCGGAGACGACGATGTCGATCAGGCCCTCGGCCAGCGCCGCCCACAACGCCTCCCGGTCGGCGGCGCCGCGGATCGGCGGGCAGCACTTGAACTGCGTGGCGCCGTCGCCGATCTCGTCGGCGCTGAAGGTGAGGTAGTGCGGGCAGGTCTCGGCGGTGATGCGCACGCCCTCGGCCCGCGCGGCGGCCAGGCGCGGCAACGCTTCGGCGGCGGCGAGGTGCAGGATGTGGACGCGTGCGCGGTATTCGCGGGCGGCGTCGATGACGGCGGCGATGGCGCTGTCCTCGGCGGCGGCCGGACGCGAGTCGAGGAAATCGCGATAGCGGGTACTGGAAGGCGCGGCGGCGAGGCGTTCGGCGTTTTCGGCATGGACGATGAGAAGCCCGTCGAACCGGGCGATCTCGCGCAATGCCTCACGCATTTCCGCGACGGTCAGCGCGGGGAACTCCTCAACGCCGGAATCGGCGAGGAAGCATTTGAACCCGAAGACCCCCTTTTTATGCAGCGGACGCAGCGAAGCGGTGTTTCCGGGAATCGCACCGCCCCAGAATCCGACATCGACGAAGCACTTGCCGTACGCCGCTTTGCGTTTGACGGCGAGCGCCGAGACGTCGACGGTCGGCGGGATGGAGTTGAGCGGCATGTCGATGACCGTGGTGACGCCCCCGGCCGCCGCCGCACGCGTCGCGGAGGCGAAGCCCTCCCAGCGCGTGCGACCGGGCTCGTTGACGTGGATGTGGGTGTCCACAAGCCCCGGCAGCAGCGCGGTGTCGGCGAGGTCGAGATCGACCCGCGCGCTGAAGGCGGCGCGGTAGTCGCCGACGGCCGCGATGCGTCCCGCGCGAACGCCGACCGCGGCGGCCCGGACACCGTCGGGCAGCGCGGCGCGGGTGGAGCGGAGGACGAGGTCGAAGGGATCGGTCATGAGGCGGCTCCACTGAAGGTGGCCACGGCGATGTCGGCCGCGAGCTGTTCGAGGAGCGGGCCGGCATCGAGGACGCACCGGTCGAGATCGGGCTCGATGCCGCTGAGCGTGTAGGCGGCACGGATGCCGGCGGTCTCGAGCTCGGCGGGAGTCAAGGTGCAGACACCGGCGACCGCGACGACGGGAACACCGGCTCGGGCCGCAGCTCGCGCGACGCCGGCCGGAGCCTTGCCGCGCAAGGACTGGGGGTCGAGGGAGCCCTCGCCGGTGATGACGAGGCGGGCGCCTTGGGCCTTGGCCGCGAAATCAGCCAGGTCGAGCACGATGTCAATGCCCGGCTCCAGTCGCGCGCCGAGAAGAGCCAGCGCTGCAAACCCGATCCCGCCAGCTGCGCCCGCACCCGGAGCCTCGGCAAAGTCACCATGAGTAGTTGCCGACCCACCATGGACTGCATTGACCGTCGCGGGGACGGCCGGGCCGGGGCCGAAGCCCCGACCCGACACGGTGTCCTGAATCGTGTCCTGAACCACGCGCGACCAGTTCGCCAGCGCCGCGTCGAGCAGCGCGACATCCTCGGCCGTCGCGCCCTTCTGCGGTCCGTAGATCGCGGCTGCGCCGTTCGGGCCGAGCAGCGGGTTGTCGACATCGCTGGCGACAATCAGCTCCTTGATCTCCGCCAGCTCCGCCAGGTCGATGCGCGCCAGCCGTGCCAGTGCGGCGCCGCCTCGTGGGAGCTCGTGTCCTGCGGCGTCGAGGAGCCGTGCGCCGAGTGCCTGGACCAGGCCCGCTCCCCCGTCGGTGCAGGCGCTGCCGCCGAGTCCGAGGATGATCCGCGTGCAGCCGGCGTCCAGTGCGGCGCGGATCAGCCGGCCCGTGCCGTACGACGTCGCCGACAGTGGCGCCGCCTCGCCGCGCGGGAGCCGCCGGAGTCCGGAGGCCTCGGCGACTTCGATCACCGCGGTGTCGCCGCGGACTGCGAAGCCGGCCTCGATCGGTACGCCGGTCGGGCCGGTCGCGCGGGTCAGGACCCTGGCGAAGCCCGCCTCGACCGCCGCGTCGACCGTGCCCTCGCCGCCGTCGGCGACCGGGATGGTGCGGATGCCCAGGCCCGGCACGGCGCGCCGCAGGCCCGCCGCCAGGTGCGCGGTGGCCTCGGCGGCGGTCAGGGAGCCCTTGAACTTGTCCGTCGCCAGCAGGACGTGCCCCGCGCTGGACACCGTCCTGCTCGCCGACGATTCAATGGTCCCGTCAATGGTGCCGGCCGTCGGCGCTGGGCCCGCAGCAGCTCGCGCCGCGCTCGCCGGCACCGGCTCGGGCACCGTCATGCCGGCTGCTGCTCGGGCAGCGGCTCGAACTCGCGCACCGCGTCGATCGCGGGGCCGTGCGGGGTGTTCGCCTCGCGCTCGATCATGATCTCCACCAGCACCGGCCGGCTGGTCGCCGCCGCCTGCTTGCGGGCCCACTCCAGGGTGGGGCGGATCTCGTCAGGGGCGAACACGCGGCGTCCCGAGCATCCGTAGGCCTCCATGATCTTGACGTTGTCGGTGCCGTAGTCGTCGTAGTGGATGTCGACCTGGTAGTTCATCTCGTAGCCGATCGACGCCTGGCGGATCAGGCCCAGGTACTCGTTGTTCAGCATGATCAGCACGAACGGGATGTCGTACTGCGCGCCGACCGCCAGCTCCTCCACCAGGAAGTGGAAGCCGTAGTCGCCGACGATGCCGACGACCTCGGTGTCCGGCTCGGTGTGCCGCAGCGCGGTCTTCACGCCGATCGCCGCCGGGATCTCCCAGCCCAGCGGACCGGCCTGGCCGCAGACCTGGTAGCGGCGCGGCTGGTATGCCTTCTGATGCTGGCCGCCCCAGATCTGGTAGAGCCCGATCGCGGTCACGAAGTAGGTCGAGGGGTCGAAGATCTCGTTGATCTCCTTGTAGACCCGGGGCGCCTTGATCGGCACGGAGTCGAAGTCCTCGCGCCGGGTCAGCGCGGTCTTGAGCGAAGACACGCGAGACGCCCAGCCGGCAGGCCCACGGTCGGCAACGCCGCGCGCCTTCGCCGCCGCCAGCAGCGCCCGCAGGAACAGCCGCGCGTCCGACACGATCCCCAGGTCCGGCTCGAACACCCGCCCCAGCTGCGTCGCCTCGATGTCGACGTGGATGAACTTCCGCTCGCCCCGGTACACGTCCAGCGTCCCGGTGTGCCGGTCCCCGAACCGCGCCCCGACGGCGAGCACGAGGTCTGACTCCAGGAACGAGGCGTTCCCGTACCGCTGCGAGGTCTGCACGCCGGTCATCCCGGCGTACAGCGGGTCGTCCTCGTCCACGGCCCCCTTGCCCATCAGCGTCACCTGCACCGGGATCCCCAGGTACGCCACCAGCTCGCGCAGCTCCGCGGCCGCGTCGGCGATGATCACGCCGCCGCCGGCCAGGATCAGCGGACGCTCGGCGGCCAGCAGCATGTCCAGCGCCTTCTCCACGCGCGGGGCGTGCGGCTCGACGACCGGCACCGGCAGCGGCGAGTCCAGCGCCGCGTCGTACTCGATGAACTGCTTGGCGACGTCCAGCGGGATGTCGATGAGCACCGGCCCGGGACGCCCCGAGCGCGCGACGCGGAACGCCTCGCGGAAGATCCACGGCGCGGTCGCCGCCTCCTTGATCTGCACCGCCCACTTCGTCACCGGCGTCGCGCAGCCGACGATGTCGACGGCCTGGAACGCCTCCTTGTCCAGCGCCGTCGAGACGGCCTGGCCGGTGATGACGATCATCGGGATCGAGTCGGCCATCGCCGTGTACAGGCCGGTGATCATGTTGGTCCCGGCCGGACCGGAGGTGCCGATGGCCACCCCGACCCGGCCGTTGGTCCGGGCCCAGCCGTCGGCCATGTGCGTGGCGCCCTCCTCGTGGCGCACGATCAGGTGGTCGATGCCACCCTCCTCCTCCATCGCCTTGTACAGCGGCAGGATCGCGGCGCCGGGGCAGCCGAAGGCGGCGTCGACGCCCTCGGACTTCAGGACCTGCACCACCGCGTTCATCACGGGCATCTTCATGAGCTTCAGTTCGCCTTTCGTGCGGCACCGCCGGAGCGGCCCGACAGGTTCTCGGCCACGGCCAGCAGCGCGGAGTGGTCCCGGTCGCCCAGGCCCTGCGAGCGCGCGGCCTGGATCAGCGCGGCGACCAGGTTGGTCAGCGGCAGCGCCACCTCGGCCTGCCGGGCCGCGTCCAGGGCGATGCCCATGTCCTTGTGGTGCAGGTCGATGCGGAATCCGGGCTTGAAGTCGCGGGCCAGCATCGAGGCCCGCTTGAGCTCCAGGATCCGGGAGCCGGCCAGGCCGCCGGCGAGCATGTCCAGGCCGGCGGCGGCGTCCACGCCGGAGGCCTCCATCAGCACGATCGCCTCGGCGACCAGCGCGTACGTGCCGCCGACGACCAGCTGGTTCGCGGCCTTCACGACCTGCCCGGACCCGGCCGGCCCGCACAGCGCCGCGACCTTGCCGACCGCGTCGAACACCGGACGCGCGGCCTGGAACACCTCGGGCTCGCCGCCGACCATGATGGACAGCACGGCGTCGATCGCGCCCTTCTCGCCGCCGGACACCGGGGCGTCCAGCACGCGCACTCCCAGCGCCGCACCGGCCTTCGCGACCTCGATGGAGGTCTCCGGGCGGATGGTCGAGAAGTCGATGAACAGCGTGCCGGGCTTGATGGTCTCGAACACGCCGCCCTCGCCGAGGACCGCCGCGGCGACCTGCGGGTGCGCCGGCAGCATGGTGATCACCACCTCGGCGCCGTCGATCGCCGAGGCGATCGAGCCCGCGCCGGTCCCGCCGGCGGCGGCGAGCTTGGCGACGTTGGGGGCGTTCAGGTCGTAGCCGGTGACCTCGAACCCGGCCTTGACCAGGTTCGCGGCCATCGGGGATCCCATGATCCCCAGCCCGATGAAGCCTATCTTCGTGCTCATATAAGCGATTCCATCCATTCGAAGCTGTCAGTGGTGATGCCGGTGGACGGCTTGTACTCCAGCCCGACCCAGCCCCGGCCGGACTCGGCGGTGTAGCCGGCCTCGGTCAGGGCCTTGAACAAGGCGGAGAAGTCCAGGGCACCGCTGTCGGGTTCGCCGCGCGCGGGGATGTCGGCGATCTGCACGTGCCCGAAGCGGTCGGCGTGGGCGGCGATCGTCGCGAACAGGTCTTCCTCCATGCGCGCCAGGTGGTAGAGGTCGCACAGGAAGGCCAGGTTGGTCGCGCCGGTCGCGGCCGAGACCCGGTCGATCTCGGCGAGCCCCGCCGCGGTGGAGGTGAGCGGGTACGCCGGGGACTCGATCGCGTTCAGCGCCTCGATCAGCACGGTCGCGCCGATCCGGGACGCCGCCGCGCTCGCCGCCGCCAGGTTCTCCAGCGCGAGTTCCTGCTGGAGCTCGACACGGCCCTCGATCCTGTTGCCGTACAAGGCGTTCAGGTTCCGGCAGCCGGTGCGCTCGGCGATCGCGACGGCCACATCGATGCTGTCGCGGAACCGGCCGGCGTGTTCGGGCACGGAGACCAGGCCGCGCGAGCCCACCGAGAGGTCGTCGAGGAAGTTCAGGCCGACCAGGCTTACCCCGGCGTCGTCCAGGGCGGCCAGGAACGCGTCCACGTCCTTGTCGGAGGGCACCGCCTCGGTCCCGAACGGCCACCAGAACTCCGCGGCGGTGAACCCGGCGGCGCGCGCGGCGGCGGGGCGTTCCAGCAGCGGCAGTTCGGTGAACAGGATCGAGAGGTTGATGTCGAAGCGGAGCGTCACTGGGCTGCCTCCAGGCTGGCCTTGTACGCACGCCAGTCGGCGTGGTGCGAGATGTCGCGGTAGGTGTGGGGTTCGGTGTAGGCGCGGCGCCGGACCATCGACAGGGTGCCGCCGCCGTCTTCGAGCTCGATGACGCCGAGTTCGAGCTCTTCGGGCTCGGACGGGAGCAGGGAGCGTTCCAGGACGTCCCAGGGCACGTCGTAGAGCTCGCCGACGACGCTCACGCCGCCGGACTCGACGGCCTCGATCGCCGGGAAGGCGTCGCCGACGGAGTAGAAGCGGTACTTCGGCGCGGTGCGGACGACGCCGACCAGCGGGGCGTCCCGCAGGAGGTGGTGCAGGGGGCCGCCGCGCATGGCGCCGCCGTTGAGGAACATCAGGGTCATGCCGGAACTCCGCTCTCGACAGGGGAAACGGCCGGGGTGTGGTGGATGGCGGTACTGACGTCGACCAGGCTGCGTCCGGTGCCGCCGTGCCGCGCCGCGACGATCTCGGCGGCGATCGACAGCGCGGTCTCCTCCGAGGTGCGCGCGCCGAGGTCGAGGCCGATCGGGGCGTGCAGGTTCGCGATCTCGGCGTCGGCCAGGCCGGCTTCGCGCAGCCGGTCGGCACGCTGCGCGCAGGTGCGGCGCGAGCCCATGGCGCCGACGTAGGCGACCGGCAGCCGCAGGGCCTTGACCAGCAGCGGGACGTCGAACTTGGCGTCGTGGGTGAGGACCGCGACGACGGTCCGGGCGTCGACGCGCGTAGTCTCCAGGTACCGGTGCGGCCACGCGACCACGACGTCGTCGGCCTCGGGGAAGCGGCGGCGGGTGGCGAAGACCGGTCGGGCGTCGCAGACGGTGACGTGGTAGCCGAGGTACTTGCCGACACGGACCAGCGCGGCGGCGAAGTCGATGGCGCCGAAGATGAGCATCCGGGGCGCGGTGACGAAGGACTCGATGAAGACGGTCACCGCCTCGCCGCAGTCCTGGCCCTCCCCCTCGGTCCCGACGGCGATGGTGCCGGTGGCGCCGGACTCGACCATCGCCCGGGCGTGCCGAGCCACGATCCGATCGAGGTCAGGGCTGATGGCACCGGTCGCGGCCCAAGGATCGCCGTCGACGGCGATCGACGCGCCGGGCGGGCCCCACAGGATCTCCGGGGCCTGCGGCCGCACCGCCATCGAACGGCCGACCAGCTCCGACGGTCCCGCGACAACGCGCGCCAACGCGATCGATTCGCCGGCGATGACGGCCGACAGCGCTGCCCTGATGGCCGACTCGGGCCGATCGGGGCTCGCCTCCGAGCCAGGCAACCCCGACAGTGCCGCGCCGATGGCCGACTCGGGCCGATCGGGGCTCGCCTCCGAGCCACGCATCCCAGACAGCGCCGCCCTGATGGCCGACTCGGACCGATCGGGGCTCGCCTCCGAGCCACGCATCCCAGACAGCGCCGCGCCGATGGCCGACTCGGGCCGGTCGGGGCTCGCTTCCGGAACTTGCTCGGCGTCGCGCGCCGGAGCGTCGGTCGCGAGCGCGGCGGGCTCAGCCGACTCGGCGTCCGGGAACACCGGCTGGATGAAGACCTCCAGCTCCCCGCCGCAGGTCAGCCCCACCGCGAAGGCATCATCATCGCTGTACCCGAAAGTCTCCAACACCGGCCGTCCGTGCTGCAGCGACTCGACGCAGAGCTCGTACACCGCCCCCTCGACGCAGCCGCCGGACACGCTCCCCACCACCGTGCCCTCGGCGTCCACCGCGAGCGCGGCGCCGAGTTCGCACGGGGCGCTGCCCTTCACCGCGACCACCGAGGCGACCGCGTAGGGCTTGCCGGCGGTGTGCCAGGCGTGCAGGTCCTCTGAGATGTCATGCATTGGTCAGGTCCTCCGGTCGGATCGGCACGCGCCGCAGGTCCAGACCGGTGGCGTCGCGGATGGCCGCCGCGATCGCCGGGGTCGAGGACAGCGTCGGGGGCTCGCCGGCGCCGCGCAGGCCGTAGGGGGCGCGGGGGTCGGCGTTCTCCAGGATCTCCATCTTCATCGGCGGCATGTCGAGGATCGTGGGGATCAGGTAGTCGGTGAAGGAGGGGTTGCGGACGATGCCGTCGCGGACCTGGATCTCCTCCATCACCGCCAGGCCGAGGCCCTGGGCGGAGCCGCCGTGCAGCTGCCCTTCCAGCGAGAGCCGGTTCATGATCTTGCCGACGTCCTGGACCAGGTCCAGCGCCACGACCTTGATCAGCCCGAGTTCCACGTCCACGTCGACGACCGCGCGGTGCACGGCGAAGGCCAGCTGCGTGTGCGAGTTCCCCTGGCCGGTGAACGGGTCCATGCGCTGCGTCGGGTGGTGGTGGTACTCGCGGGTCTCCTCGATCGGACCGGACGCCAGCACCTGCTCCAGGGTGGCGACCACGCCCTCGGACACCGACACGATCTTCCCGCCGACCAGGGACAGGTCGTCATAGTCCCGGCCGTGGTCCTTCACCAGCCGCTCGAACACCACGGCACGCACCGCCTCGCACGCGGTCTTCACCGCGCCGCCGGTCATGTACGACTGCCGCGACGCCGACGAAGAACCGGCGTTGCCGACCGAGGAGTCGGCCGGGTGGATGGCCACCTGCTCCACGCCCAGCTCGGTGCGCGCGATCTGCGCCTCCAGCGTGACCAGGCCCTGCCCGACCTCGGCGGCGGCGGTGTGCACCAGGGCCCCGACGGTGTCGCCGAGCAGTTCCAGCCGCACGCGCGCCGTGGAGTAGTCGTCGAAGTCCTCGGAGAAGCAGATGTTCTTGACGCCGAGGCCGTAGCCGACGCCGCGCACCACGCCTTCGCCGTGCGTGGTGTTGGCGGTCGAGCCGGGCAGGTTGCGCAGATCCGAGGTGTCGGCCGGGGCCGGCATCGGCAGCGCCTTGAGCGTCTCCAGCATCTCGGCGACCGGTGCCGGGGCCTCCACGACCTGGCCGGTGGCGAGCTTGTCGCCCTGGGTCACGGCGTTGCGCTGGCGGATCGTGACCGGGTCCAGGCCGAGTTCGGCGGCCAGCTTGTCCATCATCGACTCGTACGCGAAGCACGCCTGGACCGCGCCGAAGCCGCGCATCGCGCCGCACGGCGGGTTGTTGGTGTACGCCCCGTAGGAATCGATCCGGATGTTCGGGATGACGTACGGCCCGACGCCGAGCGAGGCGGCGTTGCCGACGACGTTCAAAGTGGCCGAGGTGTAACCGCCGCCGTCCAGCACGATCTCCACGTCGGCGAACACCAGCTTGCCCTCGGCGGTGGCGCCGTAGGTGTACCTCATCCACGCCGGATGCCGGTGCACGTGCCCGAAGAAGGACTCCTCGCGGTTGTAGACCATCTTCACCGGTTTGCCGACCCGCAGCGCCAGCATCGCGGCGTGGATCTGCATCGACAGGTCCTCGCGTCCGCCGAACGCGCCGCCGACGCCGGACAGCGTCATCCGGACCTTCGCCTCCGGCAGGCCCAGGCACGGGGCGACCTGCAGAAGGTCGTTGTGCATCCACTGGGTGGCCACATAGAGGTCGACGCCGCCGTCCTCGGCCGGAACCGCGAGCCCCGATTCGGGCCCCAGGAACGCCTGGTCCTGAATGCCGACCTCGTATTCGGCGGAGACGACGACGGCGCACCGCGCGCGCACCGCCGGGTCGTCGACGTCGGCACCGACCCGGACCGGCTGGTGCCGCACGAGGTTGCCGTCCGGGTGGACGCGGGGCGACTCCGGGTCGAAGAGGGCGCGCCGCGCGTCGACCACCGGTTCGAGCACCTCGTAGTCGACCTGGATCAGCTTCAGGGCCCGCCGCGCCGTCTCCGGGTGGTCCGCGGCGACCAGCGCCACCGGCTCGCCCTGGTGCCGGACCTCGCCGATGGCCAGGACCGGCTGGTCGCGGACGTCCAAGCCGTAGAGCTTGTAACCGGGGACGTCCTCGTGGGTGAGGATGGCGTCGACGCCGGGCAGCGCCAAAGCGGCGGCGAAGTCGATGGAGCGGATCAGGGCCCTGGGATGCGGGCTGCGCAGGGTCATGCCCCAGACCATGTCGTCCATGAACAGGTCGGAGGAGTAGGCGAACTCGCCCTTGACCTTCAAGGGGCCGTCGGGGCGGGTCGGGCTGTCGCCGACGCCGCCGGTGGTCGTGGACTGGTTCAGATCACGGGGTGCACGATCCGGAGCACGGGTAGCCATCAGGACGCCTCCATCAGCGAGCGGGCGGCGGTGCGGCACTCGCGGGCCAGTGCGGCCTCGTCGGCGGTGAGCAACGTCCCGTCCTCGACGACCGGCCTCCCGCCGACCGCGAGCAGCCGCAGCGGCGCCGGCGGACCGAAGACCAGCGCCGCGACCGGGTCGTCGATGCCGGCGTGGCCGAGGCCGTTCAGGTCCCACAGCGCGACGTCGCCGAGCTTGCCGACCTCCAGCGAGCCGATCTCGGCCGCGCGCCCGAGCACCTGCGCGCCGCCGATGGTCCCCAGGCGCAGCGAGGCGCGGGCGTTCAGGGCGTCGGCCGGGTCGGAGGACAGCGCGCGCAGCCGCGAGACGTACATCGCCTGCCGCAGCTCCTCGACCAGCATCCCCGACTCCTGCGACGCGGCGCCGTCCACGCCGAGGCCCACCGGCGCGCCAGCCGCCAGCAGGTCCTTGATCCGCGCGTGGCCGGAGCCCAGGCGCGCGTTGGACGACGCGCAGTGCGCCGTGCCGGTCCCGGTGTCGGCGAAGCGGCGGATCGCCGAGTCCGACAGGTGCACGCAGTGCGCCAGCCACACGTCCGGGCCGAGCCAGCCGAGCTTGTCGGCGTATTCGGCCGGCGTGCAGCCGTGCGTGGCCAGGCAGAACTGCTCCTCGTCCAGGGTCTCGGCCAGGTGCGTGTGCAGCCGGACCCCGTGTTCGCGGGCCAGCGACGCGGACTGCACCATCAGGTCGGAGCTGACCGAGAACGGCGAGCACGGCGAGAGCCCGATGCGCAGCATCGAGTCGAACGACGGATCGTGGTACCGCGTGATCGCGTCCTGACTCGCGGCCAGGATGTCGTCCAGCCGCTCCACCACGGAGTCCGGCGGCAGCCCGCCGTCGCTGTGGCCGCGGTCCATCGACCCGCGCGTCGGCTGGAAGCGCAGCCCGATCTGCCGGGCTGCCTCGATCTCCGCGCCGAGCAGGTCGCCGCCGTGGCGCGGGAAGACGTAGTGGTGGTCGGCCGAGGTGGTGCAGCCGGTCTTGGCCAGCCAGGCCAGGCCGCCGCGCGCGGCGGCGCCGAGCGTGTCCTCGGTCAGCCGGGCCCAGATCGGGTAGAGCTCGACCAGCCAGCCGAACAGCGCCTCGTCCTGAGCCAGCCCGCGGGTGATCCACTGGTAGAGGTGGTGGTGGGTGTTGACCAGGCCGGGGGTGGCCAGGCAGCCGGCGCCGTCGACGACCCGGGCGCCTTCCACACCAGGCGCCGGCCCCGAACCCACGGCCGTGATCCGGCCGTCCTCGATGACGACGTGTCCGGACTCGTACTCGGTGTTCGCGGCGTCGACCGTGGCGATCGCAGCGTTCTGGATGATGATCGTGCTCATGCCGCACCGGCCTTCACAGCAGCCGCCTCTCGGACGGCGTCCAGGATCTTTTCGTAGCCCGTGCAGCGGCACAGGTTCCCGGCCAGCGCCTCCCGGATCTCCGGGTCCGACGGGCTCGGATTGCGCTCGATCAGCGCGTGCGCCTGGACCAGCAGGCCCGGGGTGCAGAAGCCGCACTGGACCGCGCCGGCCTTGATGAAGCAGGACTGGATCGGGTCCAGCTGCTCGCCGTCGGCGAGTCCTTCGACGGTGCGTATCTCCCGGTCCTGCACCTGCCCGGCGGCCACCAGGCACGAGCAGACCGGGACGTCGTCCAGATAGACCGTGCAGGACCCGCATTCGCCCTGCTCGCAGGCGTTCTTCGAGCCCGGCAGTCCGACCCGCTCGCGCAGCACGTACAGCAGGCTCTCGCCCTCCCAGACGTCGTCGGCCTCGGCCCGGCGCCCGTTGACTGTGAAGGTCACTCTCATATCAGTTCCTCGCTGCTCTGATGCTCGCGCCAGGCCCAGGTCAGGGTGCGTCGGGCCATCACCGACAGCGCGTGCCGGCGGTAGGCGGCGGTGCCGCGGACGTCGTCGATCGGCGCGGCGGCGGCGGACACCAGCTCGCCGAACCGCTTCGCGACCCGCGGGTCGAGGTCGCCGCGGCCGTCCCAGGGCAGCTCGTCGGCCACGTACAGCTCGGCCTCGAACGCCCGGCGCGGGGTCGGGGCGGCCGAGCCGATACCGGCGCCGACCTTGCGCGCGCCGACGTCCAGCGCGACGGCGAAGGAGCACACGGCGATGACCATCGCGTTGCGGGTGCCGATCTTCGAGAACTGCTGCGGGCCCTTCTTCGGCGCCAGCAGCACCGCCTTGATCAGCTCGTCCTTCTCCATGGCGTTGCGCTTGACGCCGAGGTAGAACTCGGTCGCCGGGATCGTGCGCACGCCGCGCGCGGCGGACTCCACCTCGATCACCGCCTCGGTGGCGACCAGCACCGGGTGCGTGTCGCCGGCCGGGGAGGCCGCGCCGAGGTTGCCGCCGACGCCGCCGCGGTTGCGGATCTGCGGGGAGCCGACGGTGCGCGAGGCCATGGCCAGGCCCGGCAGGTCGGCGCGCAGCTCGTCGATGATGCGGGCGTAGGGGACGCTCGCGCCGAGCCGGATGGTGCCGTCGGCGTCCCGGCTCCACCGGTGCAGCGCCGGGATCCGGTTCAGGTCGATCAGGGCGCCGGGGCGGTGCCGGTCGAAGTTCAGCTCGACCATGACGTCGGTGCCGCCGGCGATGGGGACCGCGTCGGGCCGCTCGGCCCGGGCGGCCAGCGCCTCGGCCCAGGTCGCGGGACGTAGGAAGTCCACAGGTAGGCTCCGGTTGCTCTCAGGTCCAGGCCGGGCCGGCGTCGGGGGCGTCGTCGCGGTGCACGTCGCCCTCGATCAGGCCGTAGGGCCGGTCCGCGGCGATGAACGTCTCGTTGGCGTTGTCCAGGCCGAACGGGGCGGTGTCGTACAGGAAGTGGTGCTTGTTCGGCAGCTTCAGCCGGACCTCGCACAGCTCCGGGGCCTGCTCCAGCACCCGGGTGCCCATCTCGAACAGGGTCTGCTGGAGCGAGCGGCTGTGGGTTGCCACAAACGCCTCCAGCAGCGCGTTCCTGGCACGCTCGTAGGACTTGCCCCAGTCGCCGGATACGCCGGAGTGGCGCCACTGTGCGTTGATCTGCGTGGCCAGGATGCGGTCGTGGGCCTCGGCCAGGGTCGTGTACTCGTCCTTGACGTAGCCCCAGAACTCGGAGTCGGTGGAGTTCAGGACGGTGAGGTCCTTCAGGCCGGAGACCACCCAGACGTCGGTGCCGTCGTAGTGCACGGTGCAGGTACGAGTACCGCCGCCGCTGCGCAGGAACGAGTGCGGACCGTCTCCGATGCGCTCCCAGGCGTGCTCGTCGACCTCGACGCGGGCATGCGCGATGCTCGGCTGGGAGTCGACGAAGTGCCGCGCCAGCAGCAGCGCGTAGTCCTCGATCTCGACCGCGCCGTGCCGCTGCGCGAAGGCGAAGCAGGTGTTCTTCATGGTGTCGGTCGGCAGGACGCCGGAGTTGTCCCCGGTCAGGTGGGTCGCAGCCAGGTCGCCGGACAGGGCCACGGAGACGGTGAGGTCCTTGATCTGGTGGACCGGACCCTCCTTGGTGATCCGGACGACCCGGTTCTCGGCTTTGCCGTAACGGTTGTCCCCCAGGACGATCGACATCGGCTAACTCCCTCGATAAGTCGAGTAGGCGAACGGGCTGAGCAGCAGCGGGACGTGGTGGTGCGCGTCCGGGTCGGTCACCACGAAGGCGATCGCGACCTCCGGGTAGAAGAACTCGGCGACGCCGGCGGCCTGGAAGTAGGCGGCGGTGTCGAAGACCAGGCGGTGCGGGCCGCCGAGGAGCTCGGCGCCGAAGCGGATGCGGCCGTCGGCGTCGGTGCGCTCGCGGGCCACCGGCAGCCAGCCGTCGGGGCGGGCGACGTCGAGACGGACCGGCACCCCCGGGGCCGGACGACCGTGCATCGCGTCCAAGACATGAGTCGACAAGCTCATCGGGCGGCTCCAGCCGAAGCAGAGCCGGCGGACTCACCGGCTGCGGCCTCGGTGGCCGAAGTCGCACCGGCGGTCGCGTTGCTGGCTGCCCCCGCAGAGCCAGCACCCGCACCCGTACTCGCCGCGAGCCGTTCGAGCCGAAGCAGCACGATCGCGGCCAGCTCGCCCCGCACCTCCTGCTGCTCGGCCGCCGTCTCGTTCCCGAGCCGCCGCCGGGCCTCGGCCAGGATCTGCTCCGCCGGGCGCCCCGAGGCGCAGATCAGGAACACGTGCCCGAACCGGCGCTCGTACTCCACGTTCGCCCGCGCCACCGCGCCCAGCACCGCCGCGTCCCCCGACGCCGCCGCGGACTGCTCGGCCCGCGACCACGCCGCCTCCCGCGACTGCCCCGCCGCCTTGTCCCCGATCCGCGGATGCGCGTCCAGCGCCTCCAGCACGTCCGACCACCGGAGCGCCTTGATCCCCGCGCTCGCGGCCGCCGCCAGCTCCGTCCAGCCGCCGTAGGGCCGTCCGTCGACCATGGCGTCCGTCCACCGTCGGCTGGCGCAGCAGGCGCTCAGCGCGCGCCGCGCCTCGTCCGCGGACCAGGCGTTCAGCGCGGTCACCGCCTCGCGGCGGGCATCACCGGGCATCGGCGCCTCCTTTCCGGGCTTCGTGGGTGCCGGGCGGCACGATGGTGAGTGAACCGCCGCGGCCGGGGGCGCGGCCACGGGCCGAAACCATGAAGCGACGGTGCGTCTGTAACCGGGGTTTCGGAGGATCCTCCAAAGACGCCGCACGCAGGCCGTTCCTAGGCTGCGCGGAGCGGAGGTAGCCTCTTTTCGATCACGACCGCCCCGACGCCGGCCGCAGAAGGGAGTGACCATGCGACTGCGCGAACTCCTGGACACCCCGATGCCCGGCCTGGAGCTGCTGACCGGCCCGGACGTGCTGCTGGAGCGCGAGATCAGCTGGGTCGCCACCACCGACCTGCTGGACCCCGGCCGCTATCTCAACGGCGGCGAGCTGGTGCTGACCGGCCTGATCTGGCGGCGCGAGCCCCGGGACTCCGAGCGCTTCGCGCGCGCCGTGGCCGAGGCCGGGGCCGCGGCCATCGCGGCCGGCGACGCCTCCGGCGCGCCGATCCCGCGCGACCTGATCCAGGCCTGCCGCACGCACCGCACCCCGCTGTTCCGCGTCCCGACCGAGCTGGCCTTCGCCACGCTCACCGAGCACCTGGCCCGCCAGCTGTCCGCCGAGCGCGCCGCCGACATCGGCTCGGTCCTGGAACGCCACGGCCGCCTGGCTTCGGCCTCGGCCGCCGGCACCGCGCTGGCCCCGATCCTGGAGCTGCTGGCCCAGGACGTCGGCATGCCCTGCTGGGTCCTCACCCCGGCGGCCCGGCCGGTCGCCGCCTCGCACGAACCGATGCCGCCGGCCGAAGCCGAGGCGACGGTGCGCGAAGTGCTGCGCGCCGGCCAGCTCCCGGCCCGGATCCGCCGCCGCTCGGTGTTCGCCATCAGCTCCGGCTCCCCGCTGACCGACTGGTACCTGGTCTTCGACGGCGACCACAAGCGCTGGGACCCCCGGCGCCAGGCCCTGGCCTCGAAGGCGGCGGCGGTGCTGGCGATCGAGCGCGAACGGCTGGCCGCCCGCCGCGAACCGCTGCGGCAGCTCGGCGCCGAGCTGGTGCACCTGGTCGCCGAGGACGGCGGCGTCGCCGACATAGCCGCGCGCGCCGACCTGGTCGGGGTCGGCCCGGACACCGAGGTGCAGGCGATGGCGCTGGCCGGGCCGGGCGGCCAGTCGGCGGCGATACTGCGGGCGTTGCTGGAGGAGGTCACCCAGCGCACGCCCCGGAACGGCGAACAGGCAGCCCCCGCCGAGGCCGCGCAGCTGCCGGAACAACGGCGCGCCGCCGAACACCGCGGCGCCTCGGACCCGGACTTCCCGATCGCCGAGTTCGACGACCACGCCGTGGCCCTGGTCCCGAACCCGCCGCCGGACGTCACCGACCGCATCCGCGACCTCCTCACCAGCATGGCCGCGGGCCTCGGCCGCGAACGCCTGGCGATCGGCGTCGGCAGCCGCCGCGCGGAGAGCCTGCGCGCCACCGTCGACGAGGCCCGCCACGCCCTGCGCATCGGCCGGGCCCGCAACGACCAGGTGAGCGTCATCGGGCACGAGGAGCTGGCCTCGCACGTGCTGCTGCTGTCGGGGCTGCCCGAGGACGTGCGCGCGGCGTACTGCGACCGGCTGCTCGGACCGCTGCGCACCTACGACGCGCTGCACCGCTCGGACCTGGAGGCCACGCTGGAGACCTTCCTGGCGTGCTCGACCTCGTGGACCCGCTGCGCCGAGCAGATGCACGTCCACGTCAACACCCTGCGATACCGCATCGCCCGGATCGAGGAGCTGACCGGCCGGAGCCTGGCCGATCTGGAGACCCAGGTCGACCTGTTCCTGGCGCTCCGGCTGCGATAGGTCCTCGGAGGACACTGTGGATGCGGACGTGGCGGCGATCATTCTGGCCGCCGGCGGCGGACGACGGCTCGGCGGACGCCCCAAGGCCCTGCTGTCCCACGGCGGCGAGCTGCTGGTCGAGCGCGCGATCCGCACAGCGCGCGCCGGAGGCTGCGACACGGTGGTCGTCGTCCTCGGCGCTGAGGCGACCGAAGTCCAGCTCCGCGCGAACCTGGCCGGCTGCACGGTAACGGTGAATCAGGATTGGGCGACCGGCATGGGCTCGTCGCTGCGCGCCGGGCTGGCGGCGCTCGCAGCGGTCCCCGGTCCATGCCGCGCGGCCGTGATCCTGTTGGTGGACCAGCCGTTCGTCACCTCCGAGGCCGTCCGCGCCGTCACCGCCTCCGGCGCAGACCTCGCGGCAGCAACCTACGAAGGCCGCCGTGGCCACCCGGTCCTGATCGCCGCCCGGCACTGGCCCGAGGCGTCGGCCGCGGCCGTCGGCGATCGCGGCGCGCGGGACTTCCTGGCCCGGCACGAGGTGCTCTCAGTGCCCTGCGACGGCTCGCCCACCGACATCGACGTGCCCGCGGACCTGGCGTTGCTCGACGAGGCCTGAGCGCTGCGCCACCCGTACGGCTACCGCAGCTCCAGGTGCACCTCGCAGGCGGCCTGATCGCCGCCCGGGCCGTGGTCCAGGATGATCTCGACGAGCTTGTCGAACTTCTCCGGTCCGAGCAGTTCCCGCGACCGCGCGGAGTCCAGCCAGCGCAGCACGAAGCCGTCCTCCGGCGTGCCGAAGCCGCCGCGCAGGATGTCGTTGAAGGCATCGAGGTGCCCGTGCCAGGTCCAGTTCGTCAGCAGCTTCGTGAACTCGACGGTGAAGCCCTCGAAATCGTCGAAGCGGCTGCCGTCGATGGTCAGGACCGGGAGCTCCGTGGACGTCATGGTGCGATGATATGGCGATGGCGCACATCCGAACCCTCAAAGACGTGCACCCCACCCGCCGTGGACTGGTGCTCGCCTGGTGGTCGTTCACCGTCATGTTCGGCGGGCTGCGGCTGCTGACCTGGGCCATCCACGTGCACGTGCGCGGGTTCGGCAACGTCACCGCCGGCGGCGTGCACATCCACCACTATCTGTGGGGGATCCTGATCCTCATCTGCGTGGGCGCCGCCGGGATCGTCGAGCGCTCCCCGCTGTGGCACACGTGGATGGGGCTGTTCTTCGGCATCGGGCTGGCGCTGGTGGTGGACGAGGCGGCGCTGCTCATCGAGCTGAAGGACGTCTACTGGACCGGCGCCGGCGGGGTGAGCGTGGCGATCGCGCTGATCGTCATCGGGGTCGCGGGGAGCGTGCTGGCGCTCACGTGGGCGCGGGGCGTCGAGGAGCGGGAGCACGACCGGAGCGAGTAGGCGTCGGCGGCGGAACGCGAAAGCATCAGAACGACAGTTCGTCAGGCCCCGTACGGACTTCCTGCGGTCCTCCCCGAGGGCTTTCCCTCACGCAGGCCCCACCCTCTCGATAGTGGGGCCCGACCGCGATAAAACAGAGCTTTGAGTCACCTCGCGCCTACGCTCAGCCCGCCCCACCCACCGTCGCCGCCCGACCGCAGGGCGGCAGCGCATCCGAAGGAGCCCGCGTGACCCCCCAGCTCACCCCGCACTCCTGCGAGCCCGCCGGACCCCGGTCCACCCGCCCCCGCCGCGCCTCGGCGCTCCTGGCCGCCGGCGTGCTGGCCGCGACCGTGGTCCCGGCGCTGGCCGCCGGCACCGCGCACGCGGCCGGCGGCTCGGCGCTGCCGCCGGGGACCTACGTCTACGTCGCGAACGCGGCGTCGAACTCGGTCTCGGTCATCGACACCGCCAGCCAGACCGTGGTCGCCACCGTCGCGGTCGGCGCCGCCCCGACCGGGATCGCCGCCTCGGCCGACGGCCACAAGGTCTACGTCACCGACTCCGGCGCGTCGTCGGTGTCGGTCATCGACACCCAGGCCGCCTCCGGGCCCGCCGTGGTGGCGACCATCCCGGTCGGCCGCCAGCCGCAGTCCGCCGCGCTGTCCCCGGACGGCAGCCGGCTCTACGTCGGCGACGACGTCGCCGGCACGGTGTCGGTCGTCGACACCTCCTCCGACGCCGTGATCGCCACCGTCAACGCCGGTCCCGGCGCCGAGGGCCTAGCCGTCTCGCCGGACGGGTCGCGGGTCTACGCCGCCGACACCGGCGGCTCCTCGGTCACCGTCATCAACGCGGCCACCGACGCGGTCGTCGCCACGGTCCCGGTCGGCCAGACGCCGGTCGGCCTGGCGGTCTCCCCCGACGGCTCGCACGTCTACGTGCCCGACTACGGCAGCGGCCAGGTCTCGGTGATCGACACCTCGACCGAGACGGTGTCGGCGACCGTGCCGGTCGGCGCCAGCCCGCACAGCGCCGCGGTGAGCCCGGACGGCTCCACGGTCTACGTCACCGACGCCGGCTCCGGCACCGTGTCCGTCATCGGCACCGCGAGCGAGACGGTGACCTCGACGTTCACCGTCGGCGCCGCACCGCACGGCATCGCGCTGGTCGTGGCGCCGACCGGCGACGCGGCCTACGTGGCCGACTTCGGCGCCGCCAGCGTGTCGGCGGTGAATCTGGCCTCCGATTCGGTGACGGCCACCATCGGGGTCGGCAACAACCCGGTCTACCTGGCGGTGTCGGTCATCAAGCCGCTGCCGACGGCGCTGACCGCCGGAACCGCGACGCTGACCCTGCTGCCGCTCGGCGAGGCGAACCTGAACGCCACCCTGACCAGCAACGGCGTGCCGATCGTCGGGCAGAAGATCACGTTCACCGACAACACCGGCGAGTTCCTGTGCAGCGCCACGACGGACAACGCCGGCCACGCGGCGTGCAGCACCTCGCCGGGGCTGCTGGACTCGGTCGGAGTGCTGCTCGGCGGATACAAGGCCACGTTCGCGGGGAGCAGGTACTACCTGGGGTCCTCCGCGCACGGGAACACGGCGCTGCTGTAGGCGAGCTGCCTCGGATGTGTTCGCTTGTGTTGGTGGGCCCCGGAGATCTCCGGGGCCCACCGCCGTTCTGCGATGACTCAGCTGTGCTTGAACACCACCGTCCCCGCCAGCCAGACCGTCGAGCGACCGGTACCGAAGGTCGCCGCCGAGGTGGCTCCGGCCGTCGGAACCTGGTCCTCGACCAGGAATTCCATGTCACCGGTGTTCGAGACGTTGACCCGCTGGGTGTAGCCGCTGCCGGCGCTCAGCGCGTCGCCGAACCCTGAGTCGGCGTAGAACCCCAGCGCCAACTCACCCGCCGACGAGGCCGCCGCCGTCGCCCCGGACGAGACCGTCCCGGCCGCACCGGTGGTCCCGCTCGCGTGCGCCTGCGTGTCGACCGCCGCGAGTCCCGCCGCCGTCGACAAGCCCGAGTACTCCACCGTCGCGACCCCGACGGCGGCTGCCGACGAGACCTTGGCCGTGACCGTCGGTTTGGTCCCGCCGCCGGCGGTGATCGGCGCGCTCCACACGCTCATCTCCGTGTTGTCCGAAGCCGCGAAGTGGGTCAGCTCGGTATAGACGTTGCCTGCCGAGTCGGTGACCGCGGTGGCCGTCGCCGAGGAGGAGTTCCACACCCCGACCTCGACGACCAGCCGGTTCCCGACCGTGATCGGCGTACCGAGCGTCACTCCGGCCGAGGAACCGCTGGGGACGTGTGTCGAGGCCTGTTGCACGAACACCGGCGCCACGACGTTCGTCGGCACCACCGCGTTCGACGGCGCCGACGCCGGGCCGGTGCCCACCGAGTCCGTCGCGGTGACGGCGAACGTGTAGCTGGTCCCGTTGGTCAGGCCGCTGATGGTCGTCGACGTCGCCGGCGGGGTGCCGGTGACGGTCGTCGGCGTCAGGGCGCTGCCGTTGGCGTACGGCGTCACCGTGTACGAGGTGATCGGCACGCCGCTGGAAGCCGGGGCGGTCCACGAGACCGTCGCCGAGGACGGTCCCGCCGTCGCGGTGACGGCGGTCGGGGCGCCGGGTGCCGTCGGCGCCGACGCGCTCAGGTGCACCGTGGCCGCGACCGACGGCACGCCGGCCTTGTTCACGATGAACAGCATGTAGTCGCCGGGAGGCGCGATCGCTCCGCCGGAGGGCGCCTGTACGGACAGCGTCCCGCTGCCGGCGGTGAACGACAGCGGCACGAAGTGCTGGTCCATGTCGGACTGGTGGGTGTCGGAGCCGAAGGAGACCAGGTTGACGGCGCCGATCGAGGCGGCGTCCGGGGTGCTCACCGTCATCGTGCTGCCGTAGGTGGCCGAGCCGGGACCGGTGGTGATGGTCGGGCGCGCGCCGTTGAACAGGTACGACGGCGAGTAGATCTGCGCGTTGTACTGGCCCGGGTCGCTCAGGCCGGTGGGGTGCCCGCCGCCGGCGATCAGGACCCTGCCGTCCGGCAGCAGGACCGCCGTGGAGTGGTAGTTGCGCGCGGCCGCGATCGAGTCGATCGTCGTCCACTGGTTGGTCGCCGGGTCCCAGATCTCGGCCGGCAGGGTGCCGGTGGTGACGACGCTCTGGTCCGAGGTCGCCTCGCCGCCGACCGCCAGCACCCGGCCGTCGGCGAGCGTGGTCAGGGTGTGGTAGATCCGCGGGTAGTGCATCGGCGCGACGGCCTGCCAGGTCGGCGTGGCCGCGGTCAGGTCGATGGTGGCCGCCGCGGCGACCGAGCTGCTGGTGGTCTCCACGCTCGCGGCGCCGCCGCTGTAGAGGATCTTGCCCGGCCGGTACATCACCGCCGAGCCGTTCTTCAGCCCGCTGGGGCCGACGGAGGTCCAGGTTTGGGCGTTCGCGTCGAGCCAGTAGGAGACGTCCTCCTCCGGGCCGATGGTGAAGATCTTGCCGTTCGGCGCGAGGTAGGAGAACGGGTACTCGACCTCGTGGACCTGCGGCGTGCTGATGCCGGACAGCAGGGTCCAGGTGTTGGCCGTCGGGTCGTAGACCTCGGGGGTGTCCGACCAGGTGTTGGCGTCCGAGGAGTTGCCGCTGAGCGCGACGTAGCGGCCGTCCGGCAGCTCGGTGAGGTCCGGGTACCAGCGTTTGAGGTGCATGTCGGCGGCGCGGGTCCAGGTGTTGGTCGCGGGGTCGAAGATGTTGGTGTCGGCGATGCCGAGCATGCCGGTCGAGGAGGCGCCGTAGCCGCCGGCCACCAGGACCCGGCCGTCCGGGAGCTTGGCCAGGCCGCTGCAGAACAGGCTGTCGGACGGCGTGGCGGTGGTGAACGTGCCGGTCGCGGGGTCGTAGACGTGGGTGGGCTGCGGGTTCTGCCAGCCGTCCCAGACCAGGACCTTGCCGTCGTCGAGGACCGCCGAGTGCACGGCGACGATCGGCCAGGTCTGGAGCGCGCCGAACTGCCCGTTGGGCACCGGGTCCGGGACCGCGGTGTTCGAGGGCTGCGACACCGGGCCGGTGCCGACGGCGTTGGTCGCGCTGACCGTGAAGGTGTACGGCACCGCGTTGCTCAGCCCGGTCACGGTCGCCGAAGCGGCCGGCGGAGTGCCGGTCACCACGGTCGGGGTGCCGGCGACGCCGTTGGCGTACGGCGTGACGGTGTAGGCGGTGACCGGCGACCCGCCGTCCGCGGGCGCGCTCCAGGTGAGGCCGGCCGAGGCGTTGCCGGCGGTGGCGGCGACGTTCGTCGGGGTACCCGGCGCGGTGGCGGCCCCGGTGCCCTCGGGCTTCAGGACCACGGTCGCGGCCAGCCAGATCGTCGAGGCGCCGGTCCCGAACGCGGCGTTCGGGGTGGCTCCGGCCGCACCGGTGAGCTGCTCCTCCGCGGCCAGTTCCATGTCGCTGACCTGGGAGACGTTCACCCGGCTGGTGAACCCGGAGCCGGCCGTCAGGGTGTTGCCGAACCCGGAGTCGGCGTAGAAGCCGAGCGCGAGCTCCCCCGGGGCCGTGGTCGGCGCCGTGGCACCGGCCGCGACGGTACCGGCGGCGGAGGTCTTGCCGGTGGCGTGCCCCTGGACGTCCACGACCGAGGCGCCGCCGATGCTGGAGACGCCGGAGTACTCCAGCATCGCCACGCCGACGTCGGCGGAGCCGGTCGGCTTGGCGGTCAGCGTGGGGATGGTGCCGCCCCCGGAGGTGACCTGCGCGGTCCAGACGCTCATCTCGGTGCCGTCCGAGGCGGTGAAGTGCGTCAGCTCGGTGTAGGCGTCGCCCGCGGAGTCGGTCACGGAGCCGGCCGTCGCCGCCCCGACGCTCCACACCCCGACCTCGACGACCAGCCGGTCGCCGGTGGCGACGGCTGCGGTCGGCTTGACCGTCAGCGCGCTGACCCCGCCGGCGTGCGCCCAGGCCTGCTGGACGAACGCCGGCGCGCCGCCGGAAGCGTGCGCCGTCCCGGTGGGCCCGGAGACGAGGCCGACGGCCACGCCGACGCTCCCGAGGGCCAGCGCCAGGGAACTCAGGCCGCCTAAGGACCATCTGTGCCAACGTTGTTTTGATGTGCTCGATGTCATGGATCCCCCCACACAGTGCCGCCCGACCTCGCCCTTTTCAGGGCGGGTGCATTACCGTGTCCAGCATCGGACCTGCGTGTTCGGCGGGGCGATAGAGGGAGACTACTGATTTAACGGTTTTGTAGAGTGGCCCGATAACCTTGGTAGGTTCACTCTGGTGAGCGAATCAGAGAACGACGGCTGGATCGACCTGTCCCCCGCCGACATCGAAGCCCTCGACGACAGGTGGGCCCGCGCCTGGACGCCGCCAGAGATCGCGCGGCGGCTGGACGGCGTCACCACACCCTGGTACGTGGCGGGCGGCTGGGCGCTGGACCTGTTCCTCGGTCGGCAGACCCGGCGCCACGCCGACCTGGAGATCGCGATCCCCGCCGCGGACTTCGGCCAGATCAGCGGGCTCTTTCCGGGCTACGTCTTCGACGGCGTCGGCCAGAACCAGCTGTGGGAGAACGCCACCCCCGAGGTGATCGCCGCCACGCACCAAACCTGGCTGCGCGACCCGGCCAGCGGGGACTACCTCGTCGACGTGATGCGCGAGCCGCATGAGGGAGGCGCGTGGATCTGCCGGCACACCCCGACGATCCGGCTGCCCTACGACGAGGTCATCTGCCGCACCGCTGACGGCATCCCGTATCTGGCCCCTGAGCTGGCGCTGCTGTTCAAGGCCAAGCACGCGCGGCGCAAGGATCAGCGGGACTTCGAGGGCGTGGTGCCGGAGCTGAGCCCGGCGCAGCGCGAACGGCTGGCCGGGCTCATTGGTGGCGTGTATCCGGAGCACCGCTGGCTCGCGGAGTTGTAGCCGACGGTCAGGCTTGGCGCCCCCTTGGCGTCTCGGGCTGATCAGAGCGCTTCGATGATCGTCGCGTTCGCCAGTCCGCCGGCCTCGCACATCGTCTGCAGCCCGTAGGTCACGCCGCGCCGCCGCATCTCGTGCACCAGCGTCGTCATGATGCGCGCGCCGCTGGCGCCGAGGGGGTGGCCCAGGGCGATGGCGCCGCCGTTGACGTTGACCTTCGCCAGGTCGGCGCCGGTCTCGGCCTGCCAGGCCAGGACCACGGAGGCGAAGGCCTCGTTGACCTCGATCAGGCCCATGTCGTCGAGCTTCAGGCCGGCCCGGCGCAGCACCTTCTCGGTCGCGGGGATGATGCCGGTGAGCATCATGATCGGGTCGTCGCCGACGACGGCGAAGCTGTGCAGGCGGGCCAGCGGGGTCAGGCCGAGCCGTTCGGCGGTCTCCGCGCTGGCGATAAGCAGGGCGGCGGCGCCGTCGTTGATCGGGCTGCTGTTGCCGGCGGTCACGGACCAGTCGATCTGCGGGAAGCGCTCGGCGTAGTTCGGGTCCTCGAAAGCGGTGCGCAGGCCGGCCAGGACTTCCGGGGTCGTCGTCGGACGCACCGACTCGTCCGTGGTGACCAGGCCGGCCTCGGTCGGGACCGGCACGATCTCGTCAGCGAAGCGTCCCGCGGCGTGGGCCGCCGCCGCGCGCCGGTGCGACTCGGCCGAGAACTCGTCCAGCCGCTCGCGGCTGAGGCCCCACTTCGCCGCGATCAACTCCGCGCTGATCCCCTGCGGGACCAGGCCCTCGGGGTAGCGGGCCGCGACGCCGGGACCGAACGGGTCCTTGCCGGCCGCGTTCGACCACATCGGCACCCGGCTCATCGACTCCACGCCGCACGCCACGACCAGGTCGTAGGCGCCGGCGATGACGCCCTGCGCGGCGAAGCTGACGGCCTGCTGCGACGAGCCGCACTGCCGGTCCACGGTCACCGCCGGCACCGTCTCCGGCAGCCCGGCGGCCAGCCAGGCGTTGCGCGTGGTGTTCATCGCCTGCTCGCCGGCCTGGTCGACGCAGCCGCCGATGACGTCCTCGACCAGAGCGGGGTCCACACCGGTCCGCTCCACCAGCGCGCGCAGCGTGTGCGCGAGCAGGTCCACCGGATGCACGCCGGACAGCGCGCCACCTGGCTTGCCCTTGCCGATCGGAGTGCGGACCGCCCCCACGATCACCGCGTCCCGTGCTGTCGCCATGACCCTGCCCCCTTCGTTCTGGCTTTTGTTGACCATAGTTAGAGAATAGATCCTGACTATGGTCGACTCAAGTCAAGGTAAGGTGGGTCACATGGCGATGCAGCTGGAACCCGTCCTGGCCGACCGCGACCGCTGGAAGGCCGAGCACTGCTCGATCGACAAGGCGATCAGCGCGATCGGCACCCGCTCGGCGATCCTGCTGCTGCGCGAGGCGTACTACGGCACGACGCGCTTCGACGCCTTCGCGCGCCGCGTCGGGGTAACCGAGGCGGTCGCGGCGGCGCGGCTGAAGGAGCTGACCGAGCTCGGGGTGCTGGCGAAGCAGCCCTATCGGGAACCGGGGCAGCGGACGCGGTACGAGTACGTGCTCACGCAGATGGGACGCGATCTGCTGCCGGTGGTGCTGGGGCTGATGCAGTGGGGCGACAAGTACCTGCAGGACGACGCGGCGCCGCTGAAGGTCGTCGACACGCGGAGCGGCTCGGCGGTGCGGGTGCGGATGCAGAACGCTGATGGGGAGGATGTCGAGATGGAGGATATGGAGCTGGCTGTCAGGCGGTGAGTCAGCGTTTGGCTGCGGCGGTAGCAACCGCGACACAAGTGTGAGCTTGGAATCTCGCTACGGTGGAGATCTGACGGCATGCCGGTCCGATGCTGCGTCCAGTGCTACATCGAGTGCTACATCGAGTGCTCCGGATCCTCCGCGCGATCCGGCGCAGGCCCCAAACCCGGCTGTCACACCGGCACCGGTTCCATCGAGCGGACCAGATCCGCGACGCTTCGCAGCACCGTGGCGAGCCGGTCGAGCTCGACCGAGCCCAGGGCCAGGCGCAGCGCGTTCGGCGCGAACGGCGGCACCGCGAACGCCTCGGCGGCGGAGACGAGGATCCCCTGCTCGGCCAGCCGGGCCGCGACCTGGTCGGCGCGCGTCTGCTCGGGCAACGGGAGCCAGCCGGAGTAGCCAGCGGGGTGGGCGACGTAGTCGAGCCCTGCGAACGTCTCGCGGGCCGTCGCCTGCCGCCGCTCGGCGTCGGCGCGACGCTCGGCCTCCAGCTTCTCGACCGTCCCGTCGCGCAGCCAGCGCGTGACCAGGGCGGTGATCAGGCTCGGGGTCCCCCAGGTCGAGGTGCGCAACGCTCGGGTGGCCGCGCCGAGGAGCTGATCGGGTGCGACGAGGTAGCCGAATCGGAGCCCGGTGGCGAGGTTCTTCGACATGCTGCCGAGATAGACGGTCCGCTCCGGAGCCAGCGTCTGGATCGGCGGCGGGGCTGCCGATTCGAGGAAGGCGTAGGTCGCGTCCTCGATGATTGCCAGGTCGTGGCGTCGTGCGAGCGCTGCGATCCGCTCTCTTTGCTCGGTGTCGAGGACGAATCCGAGTGGGTTGTGGACGGTCGGCATCAGGTAGACCGCTGACACGGTTCTTCGCGCACACAATGCTTCCAGCTCATCGATGTCGGTCCCGCCTGCGTCGCAGCGCACTGCGGCCAGTTCGATGTGCCGCGCTGAGGCGACCAGCTTCATCCCGGGGTACGTCACGGCGTCCACCGCCACCACCGCACCCGGTTTCAGCAGCGCACTGACTGCGACGTCGATCGCCTGCTGCGCGCCGGTCGTGAGCAGCACGTTCCGCGGCGGCACGTCCAGCCCGCGTTCCAGCAGATACGTTGCCACCGCGGCCCGATCACGCTCCCGACCGCCCGGTGGATGCTGCGCCAGCAGCGCCTCCAGATCGCCCTCGTTGGCGAGCTCACGCAGCGCACGCCGCAGCGCCTCGCCCTGCCCCGGCGCCAGCGGCTGGTTGAACGACAGGTCGGCGATCCGTTCGCGCACCGGAAGCCGTCGGGGTTCCAGGCCGCTGTAGCCGCTCTGGTCGCGGACGAACGTGCCGCGTCCGATCTCGCCGCTGACCAGACCGGCGGCCGTGAGCTGCGCGTAGACGCGGCTGATCGTCGCGACCGCGACGCCGCGGTCGCGGGCCAGCTCGCGGTGCGTCGGCAGGCGGGTGCCGGCGGGCAGGTCGCCGGAGCGGATCGCGGCGGCGAGTTCGTCGGCGATGGTCTTGTAGTGCTCGGTGCGCATCCGGCGTCCTCAGGACAATTTGTTGATTGTCCCAGGATACGGCTTCTAGCCTGGTGGCGTGCTCGAACCACAGGTCACCATGCCCGTGCTGGAATTCCTCCAGCGCCAGCTCGCCGGGACCCTCTCCCCCGGCGACCAGACACACCTGCGGTATCCGACGGCGATCTCGCAGCTGCTCGGATTCCGCATCACAGCCGTCGGAGCCGGCACGGCCGCGGTCGAGGTCGGCGTCGACGCCGCCGGCAGGCACGGCAACCAGCAGGGCACCGTGCACGGCGGCTTCATCACCGAACTCGCCGACGCCGCGATCGGCACCGCGCACTCCACGCTGATGGCGCCCGGCGAGTCGTTCACCAGCATCGACCTCCGCGCCACCTTCCTGCGGCCGGTGTGGCGCGGCACGCTGACGGCGCACGCGCGGCCGTCGCATTCCGGCCGCACCATCACGCACTACGTCTGCGACGTGGTGCGCGAGGACGGGAAGGCGGTCGCAACCGTCACCAGCACGGTGCTGACGCTGCGCGGAGACCGCGCTACGGGCCGCTGACTACGTGCCGCCGACCCGCAACTCCAGCACCAGCTCACGCGCGTAGGCCTGAACCATCGCGACGAGGTCGATGTCCTGCGGGTCCAGCAGCCACTGCGTGTGCAGCCCGTCGATGAACGCCACGATCTCGACCGACTTCGCATGCGGATCGACGTCCTGGCGCATCTCCCCGGCAGCCTGCGCGGTCCGGATCATGTCCCCGATCGCGTTGCGCAGGCGACGATAGCGCTCGGCGAACTGTTCGTGCGCGGGATCGTCGGGATCAAGGTTCTCGGCGACCAGCACCGCGAACAGGCGCACCAGATGCGGATCAGCCTGGTTCCGGCGCGCGAAGGCGGGCATGCCGTCGATCGCGGCGAGCCCGCCGAGCGCGGCCAGATCCGCGACGATCCCCCGGGACGCCGCGTCGCGCTGTTCGATGACGGCCTGCAGCAGCGCGGCCTTGGTCGGGAAGTAGTAGAACAGCGCCGGCTCGGTGATGCCGATCTGCTGCGCGATCTCCGCGGTCGCCACACCCCGATAGCCGCGTTGCGCGAACAGGTGCGCGGCGACATCCAGGATCTCGGCACGCCGACGCGCGCCCCGGGCGGTTTTGCCGGCCCGGCCGACTCGCTCGGGGACAGGTGCGCTGCTGGCCGCGCGGTCCTCGGAACCGCGCTCACCGCCACGCACCACGAGCTCGGCGCCGCCCGGATCGCCGCCAGCCGCGCTGTCTCCGGATCCGCGCCTGCCGCCGCGCGCAGCTCGCTCAGCCCGCTCGCCGCCGCGCTCCGGCCCAGGCCTGCCCCCGCGTTCGCCGTCCGTCACGCGCTCATCTCTATCACCACCACCCCCGCCGCCGGTCGCGAAGCCCGGTCGGTGGTCCGTCGTGTTTCTTCGGCGTTGCTCTTGCGTCACAGCCCCAGGATAATTTTTACTGAGTCCTAAGTAAACAGAACTCGTCCGGAAGGCCCGCCATGAGCGCTGTCGCCCTCGACGGAAGCTCCACCCCCGCCGCGACCCGGAAGCCGGCCGGGCGGTTCACCGCGCTGTACGTGGCCGCGGTGTTCGGCAACGCGCTGGCCACCATCACCGTCCTGACCTCGTCGCTGGCCACCCGCATCGACCACCTGGACCACGCGCACAAGGACGGCGCGCTCGCGGCCGTGGTCGCGGTGGCCGCCGTGGTCGCGTTGCTGGTCACGCCGGTGTCGGGGCGGCTCACCGACCGCTGCCGGTCGCGGCGCGGCATGCGGCGGCCGTGGATCGCCGGCGGCGTGGGCGTCGGGTTCGCCGGGCTGGTGGTGATGGCGTTCGCGCCGAGCGTGTGGCTGCTGGCCGTCGGGTGGTGCGTCGCGCAGGGCGGCTACAACGCCAGCGGCGCCGCCCTGAGCGCGGTGCTGCCGGACCAGTTCCCGACCGACGTGCGCGGCCGGATCGGGGGCCTGGTCGGTCTGGCCACCGCGGTCGCACCGGTGCTCGGCACCGGGATCGCGGTCGTGTTCCAGCCCTCGCCGGCCGGGATGTTCCTGGTGCCCGGCGTCATCGCGGCCGCCCTCACGCTCCGGCTGGCGCAGCGCCTGCCGGACCGGCGTCTGCCGCCCGAGACGGCGCTGCCGCCGCTCACGGCCGCGACCGTCGCGCGCAGCTACTGGGTCGACCCGCGCCGGTTCCCCGACTTCGGGTGGGCCTGGCTCAGCAGGTTCCTGATGATCGGCGCCTTCGCCGCGATCCAGCTCTACATGAAGTACTTCCTCCAGGACGAGCTGCACTACTCCTCCGACACCTCCACCGGCCTGGTCGGCGTCTCGACGGTCGTAATGGTCGCCTTCATGGTCGCCGCCTCGGTCTACTGCGGGCGACTGTCCGACCGGCAGGGACGCCGCAAGATCTTCGTCGGCGTAGCGGCGGCGCTGTTCGGGGTCGGGGCGGTCGTCGCCGCCGGCGCGCCGAACCTGGCCGTGTTCGAGGTCGGACTCGCCGTCGCCGGCGCCGCGCTGGGCACGTACCTGGCCGTCGACCTGGCGCTGGCCGCGGACGTGCTGCCCGACCAGGACGGCGACGCCGGCAAGGACCTCGGCGTGTTCACCACCGCCAGCGCCGTCCCGCAGATCCTGATGCCCGCGCTGGCCCCGCTCGTGCTGGCCATCGGCGGCGGTCACAACTACCGCGCGCTGTACGTGGTCGCGGCGCTGTTCGCAATCGCCGGCGCGCTGGCGGTACGGCCGGTACGCGGCGTGCGTTAAACGTCCCCTCCCTGCGAGAAAGGCACAACGATGAGCATTCCGGCGACCCAGGCGTGGCGGGGACAGTGGATCTGGACCGCGCAGACCGGCGTGGGAGCCCCGGCGCCCGACAATCCGATGAACGGCGCACTGGACCCGGAGTACTACGACCGGCGGGTGCTGTTCCGCAGGTCGTTCGAGCTGGCGGAGGTACCGGACGAGGCACCGTTCCGGATCACCGCCGACTCGCGGTACGTGCTGTACGTCAACGGAGTCGAGCTGTCGCGCGGGCCGATCCGCCACGGCCTGCGGGAGCTGCGCTACGACCACGGCGACGCGGCCCCGGTCCTACGCGCCGGGCACAACACCGTCGCGGTGTTCGCACGCTTCTACGGCAGCCGCACCGCGTGGTGGCTGCCGACGCCGACGACGTTCACGCTCGGCGGCGGCTCGCTGGTCGCCGAGCTGCGGGTCGGCGAGCAGTGGATCGCCACCGACGACAGCTGGCTGTGCCAGGAGGCGACGGCCTGGACCCCGTCCCGGCCGCTGACGACGATCTCGCCGCAGATCCCCGAGGTCTTCGACGCCCGGGAACTGGACCCGGAGTGGGCCTCGCCGCAGTTCGACGACTCGGATTGGGACGCGGCGCGCGTGGTCGCCTCGATCCACGTCGGCGGGACCGGACGCAGCAGGCCGCCCGCCGATCCCTACGGTGCGGTGCTCGCGCGCCCGATTCCGCAGCTGACGGCCACGCCGCAGTACCCGGAGTCGGTATCGCTCACCGCGCTTGTCGAACACAGCGATTGTTCGACCGCCGCCGACCACCTCACCACCGCCCTCCGCGAAACCGGCGAGAACCGCACCGACCCCGGCGCCTGGCGCCCCGGCCTGACCGTCCCGCCGGGCAGCCACCTCCTGGTCGTCGACTTCGGCAAGATCGTCAGCGGCACCGTCCGCTTCGCCCTCACCGCCCCCGCCGGCACCACGCTGACCGGCGCGCTCGTCGAGACCCCGAAGCCCGCCGCCCTGGCCAGCGCCCAGACCTTCCACTACACCGCCCGCGGCCGCGCCGACGCCTTCGAGGCCCACGACCCCTCCGGCGGCCGCTACCTGCTCCTGCTGACCGCCAGCCCCCTCACGCTCGACGACCTCGCCGTCGTCGAGCGCCTGCGTCCCCGCCCCGCCGGGCCGTACTTCGCGTGCAGCGATCCGCTGCTGAACCGCGTGCACGCCACCGGCCTGCGGACCGTCGACCTCACCGCACACGACGCCTACATCGACTGCCCCACCCGCGAGCAGCGCGCCTGGACCGGCGACTCGGTCGTGCACCAGTCCGTCGACCTGGTCGCGAACCCGGACTGGAGCCTGGCGCGCTGGCATCCGGTGCTGGCCGCGCGGCCGCGCCCGGACGGCCTGCTGCCGATGGTCGCGGCCGGGGACGCCGCCGACCCGGGCATCGTCAGCATCCCCGACTGGTCGCTGCACTGGATCCGCTCCGTGCACAACCTCTACCGCTACACCGGCGACGCCGACCTGGTCGGCGGCCTGATGCCGACCGTTGAGAACGTCCTACGCTGGTTCACCCCCTTCCTCGGCAAGGACGGCCTGCTGCACGACGTCACCGGCTGGGTCCTCGTCGACTGGTCGCCGGTCCCGGCCAGCGCCACCAGCGCCGCGCTGAACGCGCTGTTCGCCCGCGCGCTGGCGGACTTCGCCGAGATGGCCGACTGGCTCGGCGACTCCGGCCGGGCCCGCTGGGCCTGGACCCTGCACACCCGGCTGGCGCAGGGCTTCGACGTGTTCTGGGACGAGGACCGGTGGGCCTACCGGGACCAGATGATCGACGGCGTCGTGCAGCCCTCGGTCAGCGAACACACCAGCGCGGCGGCGGTCTGCGCCGAGATAGTCCCGACCGAGCGCCACGTCCGGCTGCGCACCTTCCTGCTCGACCGCGCGCCGATGTTCACCCGCTCCCCGGTGGCCGCGCACGGCAGCGACGCCGACGGCGCCCCGGCGGCGGCCGCGATGTTCGCCGCCCCGGTGCCGGACTGGGACACCGAGCACCTGGTCGTCGGCGCGCAGCCGTTCTTCCGCTACCTGGTGCACGACGCGCTCGCGCTGCTCGGCGCGGCCGACCGCGTCCCGGATCTGTGCCGCGACTGGGGCAAGCTCCTGGACGCCGGGCCCACGGCCCTGCGCGAGACGTGGGAAGGCGGCAGCGCCTGCCACGGCTGGTCCGCGACCCCCAGCCGCGACCTGCTGGTGTACGTACTCGGCATCACCCCCGCGGAGCCCGGGTACGCCCGGGTCCGCGTCGCACCCCGCCTCGGCGACCTCGACTGGGCCCGCGGCTCCGTGCCGACGCCGCACGGTCCGGTCGAAGTACGCGTCGACGACCTGTCGGTCCTCGTGGACTCCCCGGTCCCCGTCGACCTCAGCCTGCGCGACGACCAACCCCCCGTCAGCCTGCCGCCCGGTCGGCGCATGGTCCCGCTCACCTGAAGGAGTTCACGCATGATGCGAACCAGGACGTACCCGGCGCTCGCCGCCGGTCTGCTGCTGATCTCAGGACTCGTGGCCGCGGTGCCGGCATCGGCCACCTCGGGCACCTCGGGCACATCCGCCACCTCGGGTACATCGGCGACCTCGGCCGCGTCTCCCCTGGCAGCACCGGTGTGGCTGTGCAATCCGGCGCTGACGAACGACCCCTGCGGCCCGACCGTGCACTACCCCAGCGGGAAGACAGAGGACGTCGGAGCGGTCGACGAACCCTTCCAGATCCCCTCCGCGCCGCCGGTGGACTGCTTCTACATCTATCCGACGATCGACACCTTGCCGAACCCGCTGCTCCAGGTCGGCTCGCTGCCACCGACCCCCACCGACGCCGAGATGGCGGTGACGCTGGCCCAGGCCGAGCGCTTCGCCGGCACCTGTCGGATGTTCGTGCCCGTATACCGCCAGGCGCCGCTGACCGAGGTGGCGCTGGGACTCGTGCTGAAGTCCCCGGCTGACCTGGCCACCGGCGAGATGGACGTGGCGCAGGCCTGGCAGGACTACTGGACGCACGACAACGTCGACCCGGCCACCGGCCAGCGGCGCGGCGTGATCCTGATCGGGCACTCGCAGGGCAGCGCCGACCTCATCACCCTGATGCAGAACCAGATCGACGGGAACGCGGCGATGCAGCGGCAGCTGGTCGGGGCGTACCTGCTCGGCGGGAACGTGCAGGTGCCGGTCGGCGAGGCCGACGGCGGCGGCACCGACGCCGGGTCCACGTTCCAGCACATCCCGCTGTGCTCGAACGGCACGACGTTCGGCTGCGTGGTGGCCTACTCCAGCTACAACGAGCCGGCCGGCCAGGCCCCGGGCGCCACCGCGGTGTTCGGCCGGCCCACCGGCGCCGGGTACCAGATCGCGTGCACGAACCCGCACGCGCTGCTGGCCGGCGCCGCGCCCGACAGCCAGCAACCCCTGGACTCCTACCTGCCCTCGCGCCAGCTCGTCGACGGCAACGCCCTGCTCCCGAACGGCAACCTCGCCGTCGTCGCCGCCGGGTACACGCTGCCGGACGTCCCGGCCGGCTTCGCGCACTTCCGGGGCGAGCTGCTCGGGCAGTGCGAGAACCAGGACGGCGCCTCGTGGCTGGAGCTCACCGACCTCGGCGGCCTGTTGCCGACCTCGACGCAGACCTCGGATCTGGGAACGCACGTCGTGGACTACAACGTCGCGCTCGGGGATCTGACGGCGCTGGCGGCGCGGCAGGCTGCGGCCTGGGCCGCGCAGTAGGCCGATTCCGAAGCCCGGCTCGGGTGCGGCAGCTAGGAGCGCGACAGCTGCCGCACCCGAGCCGCCTCCCGCGTGAGGTGTTCCACCTCCGGCACGCTGGCGGCGGCGCGCGCCGCGTCCGCGTACAGCTCGGCGGCCGCTTCCAGATCCCCGGCGCGCTCGTGCAGGTACGCCGCCACCGCGGCGTGCCGGGGCACGTCGGCGTCCACGCCCGCCAGCGCCGCCAGGCCCGCCTGCGGCCCGTCGGCCTCGCCGACCGCGACCGCGCGGTTGAGGCGGACCACCGGGCTGTCGGTGAAGGCCAGCAGCTCGTCGTACCACTCCACGATCTGCACCCAGTCCGTCTCGGCGACCTTTGGCGCGTCGGCGTGCAGGGCGGCGATCGCGGCCTGCGCCTGATACTCGCCGAGCCGGTCCTTGGCCAGCGCGATCTGCAGGATCTCCACACCTTCGGCGATCAGCGCGGTGTCCCAGCGCGCGCGGTCCTGCTCGGCCAGCGGGATCAGCCTGCCGCCGGGGCCGGTGCGGGAGGCGCGCCGCGCGTGGTGCAGCAGCATCAGCGCCAGCAGGCCGGCGACTTCGGGTTCGCCGTCGGTCAGGACCACCAGGTGCCGGGTCAGCCGGATCGCCTCGGCGGCCAGGTCGACGTCGCCGCCGTAGCCCTCGTTGAAGACCAGGTAGAGCACGTGCAGGACAGTCGCCAGATCGCCGGGCTGGTCCAACGGCAGGCCCTCGATCCGGCGCTTGGCCCGCACGATGCGCTGCGCCATGGTCGCCTCCGGGACCAGGCAGGCCTGGGCGATCTGGCGCGTGGTGAGGCCGCCGACCGCACGCAGCGTCAGCGCGAGGGCCGCGGCCGCCGGGAGCGTCGGGTGCGCGCACAGGAAGTACAGCCGCAGCGTGTCGTCGGCGCCGGCGACCTCGCCGGCCGGCGGCTCGGCGTCCACGGCCAGCTCGCGGCGCTGGCGCGAGGTCTCGGCGCGCGCGGCGTCGACGAACTTGTGCCACGCGGCCGTGACCAGCCAGGCCTTGGGGTCGCGCGGCGGGTCCTCCGGCCAGGTCTGCAACGCCCGGATCAGCGCCTCCTGGACGGCGTCCTCGGCCGCGGCGAAGTCCGCCCCGCGCCGGACGAGGACGCCGATCACCGCCGGGACGAGGTCCCGGAGCAGCGGCTCGTCGAGTCCGCTCACTCGGCTCGCTCGGCTCATTCGGAGGACTTCGGGGCCTCGGCCCCCAGGAAGGGCCGGACCTCCAGCCACTCGTTCAGCGGCTCGCCGCCGGGGCCGGGCACGGCGGACAGCTCGCCGGCGATCTCGACCGCGCGGTCCCAGGAGTCGACGTCGATGATGTACCAGCCGGCGATCAGGTCCTTGGTCTCGGCGAACGGGCCGTCGGTGACCGGCGGCCGGCCCTGCCCGGCGTGGCGGACGAAGGTGCCGTCGGCGGACAGCGCCTGCATGTCGACGAACTCGCCGGACTCGTGCAGCCGGGCGGCGAAGTCGCGCATGAACTGGACGTGGGCGTCGACCTCTTCGGGCGTCCACTGGTCCATCGGCGGGAAGTCGACGGCCGGGGCCGGGCCGCCGCGGTAGTGCTTGAGCAGGAGATACTTCATGATCGTTTCCCTCAGCCCTTCTGTCCCGCGCTGATGTCCTCGTCCAGTTCGACGATGATGCCCTCCGGGCCGCGAAGGAAGCACATGAGGTACGCGTCCTGGTAGTTCTCGACCGAGCCGATGGTGTCGTAGCCCTGGGCGCGCAGGTCGGCGAGGATCCCTTCCAAGCCTTCGACCTCGAAGCAGATGTGGATCAGCCCGAGGCGGTTCGACGCCGGAGCGTGCGGGCCGAGCTTGTCGGGGGCGGCCAGGTGCTTGACCAGCTCGATCTGGCTGTGGCCGTCCGGCGTGCGGACGAAGACCACGTCGGACATCGGGTTCTCGAGGCCGATGATCCGCCCGACCATCTCGCCGCCGACCTGTGCCTCGCCGACCAGCTCCATACCGAGGCCGTCGAGGAAGAAGCGCTTCGCGGCGTCCATGTCCTCGACGTTGATGCTGACGTGGTCCATGCGCCGGATCTTCCGGACGTTCGTCGTGGGGGTGGTGGTCATGGCGGTTCTCCTTCGGTGTCGCGCGGCTCCGTCGGCCGCTTGCACCCCTGGGACGGAACCGGTCCGGCGTTCTCGACACCGGACCCGACCCACTATTCCAAGAACCGCCGCGATCCATCCAAGAACCGCCGCGATCGCGCTCAGCGCTTGAAGCCGACCCCGCCGTCCAGCCAGATCGTCTCCCAGTCCGCGCGCACCTCGCCGTCCGGGCGCCACAGCGGCAGCTGCACGACGCCGGGCTCGACGACGTCGAAGTCGCCGAACAACGCCGCTATCTCCTTGTGGTCCCGCACCACGAGCTTCGACTTCGCGTTGTCCCAGCCCTTGCGGGCCGCGGCGGAGACCTCGGGCTGGCCGCCGTCGGTGCCGTGCGAGATCACCAGGGCGCTGCCGGGGGCCAGGGCGTCGCGGAAGGTCTCCACGATGCCGGCGGCGTCCTCCTCGTGCGCGACGAAGTGCAGCAGCGCGACCATCAGAACCGCGACCGGCTGGTCGAAGTCGAGCAGTTCACGGACCTGCGGGTGCTCCAGGATCGACTTGGGCTCGCGCACGTCGGCGAGCACCACCGCGGTGTGGTTCTCATCGCCGGCGAGCAGGGCCCGGGAGTGGACGGCGACGATGGGGTCGTAGTCGACGTAGGCGACCCGCGCCTCGGGCCGGACCGCACGCGCCACCTCGCCGGTGTTACCCACACCGGGCAGGCCAGTGCCGATGTCCAGGAACTGCGTGATACCCGCCTCGGCGAGGTACCGGACAGCGCGGCCGAGGAAGGCCCGGTTCTCCAGCACCATGGCCCGGGCCGCGGGCGCGGCCTGCATCGCCACCTCGGCAGCCTCGCGGTCCACCTCGAAGTGGTTCTTCCCGCCGAGCATGTAGTCGTACATCCGGGCGGGATGCGGCTTGGTCTGGTCGATCTCCGGGGGGAGCCAGTCCGGCAGCAGCGGGCCGGTATCCGGCCCCAGTTCCTCGGTCATGCGGTGTGGCCCTCCCAGATCGGTGGCGGCGGGGGTGGCTTCGGTTACCCGTGCGGCGTCAGATTATCCGATCGGTCGTCGTGACCTGATATTCCTGCCGCACGGCTCCGAACACGATGACTGGGAGGCGTCCGAGGCGACCGATCCCCTCGATCGCCCGGCGCTTGGGCCGTGGCTGCCGGCCCGGCTGTCGATGGCCGACGAGGCCACGATGCGCCTGGGCGACCTGGCCCGGGAGTTCGGCAGTACCCTGCCTCGCCTGTCGAAGGTGATGGACCGCTTCGAGGCCCGTGACCGGGTCGTGCGCCCGCCCGATCCGGCCAACGGCCGGTACACCCTGGCCACGCTGACCGATGCCGGCCGGCAGAAGACCGCCGCGAGCGCACCGGAGCACGTCGCGCGAGTGAAGCGCCTCGTGTTCGATCCGCTCAGCGCCGCGCAAGCAACGCCGCCAGCTCGGCGCCGGGCTCACGGGCATCGCCGCCACCGTGCGCCAGGAGCTCGAAGGGGGGTGAGAGCCGCCGATGGTTCGGCTCAGCCGATCGGTGCGCTCGGAAACTCGCGATTGATCCCCGGCTGAGCCGGCGGGAGGCTCGTGTCGTCCACGCAGCACGCCAGGAGAGGCCCGATGAGCAGCGCCGCAATCGTAGGAACCCCCGTCGTCGACGAGATCTCACAGCGTGATCCGGACTCGGTCACGGCCGGTGGCAGCAGGACGTGGTCGGTGTGCGGCCGGAACTTCGTCGTGGCGATCACCGAGCTCGAAGCGGGTGACCGCCTGGCCGCACACCACCTGCCCGACGAGTACGTCCTGCTGGTCCAGGACGATGCCGTCGTAGGCGTGGAGCACGACGGTCGAGCATCAGTGGCCGTATCCGAGCCCGCACTCGTCGTCGTGCCGGCCGGCACCAGCTCCGTGCACGCGGTGGCCTCGACCACGGTGGCGCGGGTGTTCACCGCCCACTGCGACGAGCAGATGAGCCGGGCCGTCAACCATGCCGCCGGCGCCGACCCACGGACCGCACCGCTACCGGAGCCCGGCAACGCAGGCAGTGACGGCAACGGCGACAACAGCGGCGACGGAATCCGAATACATCGCCTGCGCGACATACCGGACGAGGAGGGACGCCTCGGCCGGATCTTCAGGACGGCCTCGCTGATGGTGAACTGGTTTCCGGTGCACGAGGGCCCACGCGACACCGAACGGCTCTCGCCGCATTCCCACGAGGACTTCGAGCAGCTGTCGGTGACCCTGGTCGGGGACTACGCCCACCACCTCCGGGTCCCGTGGACTCCCCGGATGAGCGAGTGGCGCGACGATCAGCACGTCCAGGTCGGCAGTCCCTCGATGACCCTGATACCGCCGACCGTCGTGCACACCACCCGGGCCGTGGGCCCGGGACCGCACACGCTCATCGACGTCTTCGCCCCGCCGCGCGAGGACTTCCTCGCCAAGGGCTGGGTGCTCAACGCCGGCGACTACCAGGGAGCCCGGCGGTGAAGGGCGATCCGTTCCCCCGGCTCGGAGCCTGGGTCAAGCTCCCGGCACCGGAGAGCGTCGAGCTGCTCGCGCTCGCCGGGTTCGACTTCGTCGTGATCGACGTCGAGCACGGCGCGATCGACACCCGCACGGCGTCGACCATGATCGGGATGGCCCGGGGCTGCGGGCTCGCGCCCTTCGTCCGGGTCGCCGGGACCGCGCCGCGCGATGTGCAGGTCCCGCTCGACGCCGGTGCGGCCGGCCTGTTCGTCCCGCAGGTCGGCGATGTCGGCCAGGCCCGGAAAGCGGTGCACGCGACCCGGTTCCCTCCGCTCGGGGGACGCGGGGCGAGCACCTCCGGCAGGGCCGGCCGGTGGGGGCTCGAAGCCCTCGGCGACTACCTGCGGACGGGCAATGACGACGTTCGCCTCGTCGTCCAGGCCGAGAGTGTCGGAGCGCTCGAGGCGATCGTCGAGATCGGCGAGGTCGCCGGTGTCGACGCGGTCTTCATCGGCCCGACCGATCTCGCGGTCTCCGCCGGGTTCGGCGAGGACGACAGCGCTCTGGCAACCCTCATCGCAGCGGCCGAACGACGCTGCGCCGAGCGTCACATCACTGTGGGGACCACGGCCTCGGGCAACGCGTCGGAGCTGCTGAACGACCGTGGATACAGCTTCCTGGTCCTGGGGGCCGACACCACGATGCTGCGCCAGGCCGCACGCACGTTGGTCAGCGGTGTACACAGCGCCACGACGGGAGCCGGCCGATGACCACCGAGACACAGACCCTCGCCCTGGTACACACCGAGCTCTCGATGCTGGTGACGGCATTGTGGTTCGAGATCGACCACGGCGACGGTTCGGCCGCCTCCGGCTTCTTCACCGCCGACGCCGAGCTGACGTTCTCGCGCCGGACCTTCCGCGGCACCGACGAGATCGACGGCGTGTACAGCGCCCGCACCGCGCGCGGGCCGCGCGTCTCGCGGCACCTGATGTCCAACCTCCACATCCTGCGGCACGAGACCGATCTCGTCGAAGCCGTGTCCGTCCTGGTGCTCCACGCACAAGACGGCGAGCCGCCGGTGCCGACGACCGTTCCGGTACTGGTCGCCGACGTGTTCGACCGTTTCGTGCGGATCGGCGGGCCGGACGGGGAGGCCCCCCGATGGCTTGTCGCCGCACGGCGGATCGAGAACCGCTTCCTCCTGCCGGGCGACGTCCTGGCCGTGCCCACCGAATAAGGAGACTGATGTCTCACCAGCGACACCCGGGAGACCTCCCGGTGCCGACCGCTCCCGGCGAGCTGCCGATCGTCGACTCCCATCTGTTCGACGACCTGCTTCCCGCCGAGGCGGCGTTCGAGCTCACGGCCGGCCTGCGCCGGCACCGCGAGCCCTTCGTCGGCATCACCGAGAACGGCACGCCGCGCACCGGCCTGTACCGTCTCGACGGCGCCGGGACGTCCCCGCGCTCCGCCGTGACAGCGGCCCGCGCCTACCTCGACGGTCTGGCGCCGCACCAGAAGGCGGTCGGCGCCCTGCCGATGGACGCCCCGGAATGGCGCCTGTGGACGAACGCGATCCCGACCTGGCACCCGAAGGGCATGCGGCTGGACCGGCTCGACGCCCGCGCCCGCGACCGCGCGCTCGCCGTCATCGGGGCGAGCCTCAGCCCTGCCGGCTACGCCCAGGTGCGCGCGGCGATGGCGCTCAACCAGAACCTGGGCGAGCTCATCGACGACTACCGGGACACCCTCACGGAGTTCGCCTACTGGTTCACCGTCTTCGGGACCCCCTCGGGCGGCTCCCCGTGGGGCTGGCAGCTGATGGGCCACCACGTGGACCTGCACTGCGTCTTCGTCGGAGGACACGTGGTCCTGGCCCCGGTGTTCCTCGGTGCCGAACCGACGACCGGAACCGGACGGTTCGAAGGCGTCCACGCTTTCGGCGACGAGACCGAGGTCGCCTTGGCACTGCGCCGAACCCTGGATCCCAACCGAGAGGACGAGTTCCTTATGGGGTCCTCGCTGGCCGCGCAGGACCTCCCACCCGAGCTCGCCGGTCCGTGGAACGGACGGCATCTCGCCGGCGCGGGAAGCGACAACCTCATCCTGCCGCCCGAGGGGATCGTCGCGGCGAGCCTGCCGCCCGACCAGCGTGACGGCCTGGTGGAGCTGATCCGGGTCTACCTCGACCGCCTTCCGACCTCACAGGCCGAGCGCACCCTGGCACTGGTCCGTGAGCACTTCGACGAGACGCGGTTCGCCTGGCGCGGCGGCCACGACGACGAATGCGCCTTCTACTACCGGATCCACTCCCCCGTACTCCTGGTCGAGTACGACAACCATCCTGGTGTCTTCCTCACCAATCCCGAGCCGGCCCGCTTCCACGTCCACACCATCGTGCGGGCACCCAACGGCAACGACTACGGACGCGATCTGCTCGCCCAGCACTACCGGCTGCACCACGGCGGTGAGGGAGCCGGGTGATCAGGGAGCGCATGGCGAAGGCCGGTCCACGACCTCGTGGACCGGCCTTCGCCATGGGTCGCCCTACACCATCGCCGAAACCGTGCCCCGGATGCCGAACAGCGACTTGCCGTAGATCTCGGCGGCCACCTCGGGATTGAGGACGGCATGACGGCTCCCGGCCTCGATGTCCCGCCAGAAGCGCTGCAACGGGTTGGACTCGCCGAAGCTCGAAGCCCCCTGGGCGGAGCACACGATGCGGACCGCCTCGCGCGCGTGGACCGCGGCCGTTCCCGCGTCCATCCGCATCCGCGCCCGGGCGTCGTAGTCAGGGAACACCCCGGCCCGCGCGGCCTCGTCGATGTCCGCGGCCGCACGGTAGGCATGCAGTTGGGCGGTGTCGGCATGCGAGGCGGCGTTCGCGGCGGCGAGCTGGACTGTGGGCGCCTCGGCCTGGGAGGTATAGCCGGTCAGCGTCAATCCCCGCCGCGGAGCCCGCTCGACCAGCAGATCGACGGCGGCAGCGGCCAATCCCAGCTGCGGCCCGGTCAACACGAGCGCGGTCACCGGCACGAACGGCGCCCGGTAGAGCGCCTCGTCGGAGAAAGGAGTCGCGTATCGGCCCTCGACCGCGTCGGGGATGGAGTGGAAGCGGTGCGCCGGCACGAACAGGTCCTCGCCGACGAGCGTGTTCGACGCGGTCCCGCGCATCCCCGTCACGAACCAGGTGTCCTCGACGGTCAGCTCCGACATCGGCGCGAGCACGATGCCGACGGCGTCCGGCGTGCCCTCGGCGTCCGGCCGGGTCACTCCGAGCACCGCCCACTCAGCGTGCGCACACCCCGAAGCGGGAGCCCAGCGCCCGCTCACCCGGAACCCGCCCTCGACCACGCGTGCGGTGCCCGAGGGGGTCACGACGCCGGCGACCCGCGCGCCGGGGGTGAGGGCCCAGACATCGTCCTGGGCCTGGGCGGGGAACAGCCCGACGAACCACGCGTTGGCGTTGAGCAGGGAGGTCAGCCAGGCGGTGGAGCCGCAGGCGCGCCCGACCTCGCGGCCGACCTCCAGCAGGGTGCGGAAGTCGCTCTCCAGACCGCCGTAACGAGCGGGCTGCATCAGCGTGAGCAGGCCGGCCTCGGCCAAGGCGTCGATGTTCTTCTCGGGCACCCCGCGCTCGCGGTCGGTCAGTTCGGCGTTGTCGGCGAACAGCGGCCGCAGCGCGGCGGCGCGCTCGACGAGGTCGGCCCGCAGTGCGCGTTCGGCGTCGGTGCGGTGCGGAACATCCATAGAGATACTCATCGTCCTGACTCCAGTGTCGGGGATCATGCGGGGTACGGTCAGCTCGCGACAGCGAGGCCGGAATGCGTGCCGAAGACTCGGCGCGCGTAGATCAGCGGGGCCGCGGAGGTGGACTCCGCCTCCTCGACGCGTACAACGAGCAGCACATGGTCGCCGCCGTCCACGTGGCGCTCGACCCGTCCCGCCGTCCAGCCGGCGGACTCGGGCAGGTACGGCAATCCGGCACGGATCCTCCACGCGACGCCGTCGAACTTTCCGTCCGGTCCCCGGCCCGGCCGGGCGAAACCCGACGCCAGCTCCTGCTGGTGGGCACCGAGGATGTTCACCCCGACCCGGCCGGTCGGCGGAAGGTAGGGCAGCAGCCGCGAGGCGCGGTCCAGGGCGAAGCTCACCAGCGGAGGGTCGAGCGAGAGCGAGGCGAAGCTCGACACGGTGCTGCCGCGCGGCCGCCCGTCGGCGGTCATCGCCGTCACCACGGTGACCGGGGCACAGACCCCGCTCATCAGCTCGACGAAGGTTTCTCGGTCGATCATCGTGGGCCTCCCGGTGCGCTCGACTCGGTCAGTCGGGATGCGTGGCCTGGCCGATCACCACGTCCGACACCACGAAGTCAACTCCGGTCCACCGGGCGGCTGCTTGGTCTGCCGGCTCAGAATCCCGGCCGCCCGTTGGTCTGCCGCGGCAGGAGAACCGCGTCCCCCAGTTCCTCGGCGAGTATCAGGGCGGTGTGGACGGCGACGCGGCGGTCATCGAGGTCGTGTCCCAGCAGCTCCTGGGCCCGCTTCACCCGATAGGTGACAGTCCCCCGCGCCACATGCAGCCGCCGGGCGACCTCCACGAGGCTGCGCTCGGCACCGAGGTAGTGGTAGAGCGTGGTCCGCAGCGCCTCCATGGGCTCGCTGCGGACGGCCAGCCCGCCGAGTTCGCGTCGCACGAACTCGCCGGCGGCATCGAGATCGGCGGCCAACAGGGCCACGGCGGCGACCTCGCTGTAGGCGGTCGCGGGCCTCGGAACCCGCCCGGCCGCGCGACGCAGCTGCTCGACGCGCTCTGCGCGCTCGGCCTCGCGGTGCGAGCGGCGGAAGCCCGCGACGCCGTCGCCCGGGGTCCCGAAGGCCGCCTGCATCCGCTGCCGGGACAACGCCTCCGCGACGTCCTGCGACAAACCGGTCCGGCCCATGCCGTCCCGAGGCACGGAGCCCCACGCCCACAACCGCCCCGAGGCCACCGGCACGACCAGCGTCATGGTGGCACCCCGGGCCCGGAGCACTTCGGTCGCCGCCGCCTGCAGCTTCGAGCCGCCGTTCGGCGAGTCCGACCACACCACCACGGCCTCGTGGGTCCGCCGCAGGTCGTAGCCCAGGGCACGCGAAGCCTCGGCCACGTCCGACGTCGTGGCGTCATCCAGCAGGGAACGGACGATGTCGGCCCGGGCCGCGGCGGCGCTGGTGCTCCACACCGCGTGTTCCGCGAGGTAGGTGCGGATCATCGTGTCGGAGAGGTCGTCGACGTAGGAGAACAGCTCGCGCGAGACCGCTGTCACCTCCTCGACCGCCGCCTCCGGGTCGACCAGCTCCGCGCAGGCCCGTAGGAACGCCTCGGTCGTCGCCGCGTGCCCGATCCGGACGCCGTGCAGCACCTGCTCCAGCGGGACGCCACGGTGCACGAACTCGCGGATGCCCTCCAGGGTCGCCTCATCGGTGGGCGGGACGGCCGCGCGGCCTTCCACCAGCGCGAACAACGCCCACAGGGTCGTCGCCTCGTTGGCCCGGCGAAGCATCGCGACCCCGGCCGGGCTGCCGCCGAGGACCGGCGCCTCGCCGACGATCCGCCGAACGACCGCCGAACTCAGCTCGATCGCCCAGCGCACGGGGTCCGCACCGACGCGCGCGACGGCGTCGTCGATGGTCGAGCGCGGACACTCCGCTTGGTCGAGGTCGATCTCGCTCCGCGGATTCAGCTCTGCGATCCAGGCCCGCTGCGACCGAAACGGCTGCCGACCGGTTTCCGTCACGCTGCCCTCCCTCGACCTACGACGTCGCGCCGAAGTCCGCAGCCAGGGCGGATGTGGTCCACTAAGATTCTCAATCCGATCGAAGGGCTGATCAACGGCGGGCTGCCGAAGCCACCGTTCGGCTGAGCCGAACGATGCGACCGCGGCGCGACGGGAGGACGGCAGTGAACCTACGTCAGATGGAGTGCTTCCTCGCTGTCGCGGACGAACTGCACTTCCGGCGCGCCGCCGACCGGCTGGGACTGGCTCCTCCCAGCGTCAGCGAAGCTGTCGCCGGCCTGGAGCGCAGCCTCGGCAGCCGACTCGTCGAGCGCACGAGCCGACGAGTGCAGCTGACGCCCTTCGGCGCCGAGTTCGCCGCCGCGATCCGGCAGCCGATCGAGGCGCTGCACCAGGCCCACCGGACCGCCCGCCTGCGCTCGGTGCACCACCGCGACCTCGTGGTCGCCCACACCCCGGAGCTGGGACAGCTGATCCTGCCCAGGCTGGTCGACGCCTGGCCCGGCGCCGGCGACGACCAGGCCCGGGACCGGTGGCGCCCGGTCTCCATGCACACCCCCGAGCAACTCGCCGCCGTGGCGGACGGCGAGGTGGACGTGGGCCTGTGCTGGTCGGTCCCCGAGCAGCCCGGCATCACCAGCACCGTGCTCGGCGAGTTCCCGCTGGTCGCCGTGCTGCGGGCGTCGGACCCGCTGGCGAGCTGCCGCGAGGTGACGCTCGCGGACCTGCGTACCCGTCAGATCCTGATCACCCCGCGCGCCGACAACCCCTACCTGGAAAGCCGGCTGCAGGCGGACATCGTCCGCGCCAGCATCCCCCGTACCCACGTCGAGGAAGTGGGGCGCTACGACGAGCTGGCCGTCCACGTGGCCACGCGCGGACACGTGGGCGTCCACCCCGGACCGATCGCGTTGACCAACCCGGTGCCCAGCGTCGTGTTCCGCCCGATCGCCGACGCCTCCGACAGAGTACGGATCTGCGCGATCAGCCACGCCGAAGCCCACACCGAATCGATCGCGGCGCTCGTCGCGGCCATGCAGTTGATCGTCGGCTCGCTCGACATCGACGCCAAGCTCACCTGACCCACCCGGTTCGGTGTCAGTGTAATGCGGGTGCAGGATCGGACCCAGCACGGCCGCGATGGCGCCGCCGACGATGAGGTCGGCGCGCGATGTGGCCGAGGTGAGCAGCCAGGTGCCGAGGATGGCACCGGTGGCGAAGGAGAGGAAGAACGGCTTGCCGGGCGCCGACTCCTGCTGGTTGACCACCATCCTGACGGCCTGGGCCGCGAGGTCCTCAGTCAGGTGGTAGCCCTGCTCTGCCACGCTCGCGTCATCGGTCACGTCGATAGGCACCGGAAACGCCTCGACACCATCGGCCCGCAGCCTGGCCACCGCGTCTTCCTGACGCCCCGGATCGCGGTCACCGATCCCGACACTCCAACCGAGCGCACCGAGACCGGCCGCGATCTCGAATCCAATTCCCTGATTCGCTCCGAGCATGGTGGCGGCTCGGCGGCGAACCAACACCGTCTGGGTACGGCACCGATACCCAAAAGGCATTGCCGACGGCCTGACCGTGTGCGCAACTTGTCGTGGTGGCTACTGCCGCACGAAAGAGCGGCGCTGCTGCTCTGTGTGTGGGCGGGTGGCTTGCAGGCGTCTGTTGCGCGTGGGCCGTCGCCAGCCGAAGCCGCCCGGATGATCATCCGGGCGGCTTCGGCGTCCTCGCTCTACCGGGGGTTGAGTTGCAGTGTGGTCACTGCGGCTGTGGCTGTCACCATGGAACCGGCAGCATCGCGGCCGTACTTGGATCGGTAGGCGTCGTCGACGTTGGCGGTGACTTGGGGCGACGCGTTGCCGATGTCCTCGATGGCGACGTCGGCTTCCAGGCCCGGCACACGGATGCGAGCTCGGCGGGACCGCAGGGCCTGGCCGAACCAGCCGGTGTCTCGTCGATACCAGGTCCGCACGTACGCCTGGCCATCGGCGCAGACTACCCATACCGGTACCCATTTCCGCGAGCTGCCGTCGGAGCGTTCGACGGCGATCTCCAGCTCGCGCGCGGCATCCAGCTGACGTAGGTCTTCCGGAGACCATGAGGCAGTCATCGGCATGGCCCTCCTCGGCAGTCGGCTTCGGGTCGGTGGCGCGCTATACGGATCTTCCCATCCCCAGGGCGATGTCGACGAGCATGTCCTCCTGGCCGCCGACCAGGCCTCGTCGGCCGGCCTCGATGAGCAGGGCGCGGATGTCGACGCCGTACCGGTCGGCGGCGGTCTCGGCGTGTCGCAGGAAGCTGGAGTAGACACCGGCGTAGCCGAGGGTGAGGGTCTCGCGGTCCACCCGCACGGGCCGGTCTTGGAGGGGCCGGACCAGGTCGTCCGCGGCGTCCTGGAGGGCCAGCAGGTCGCAGCCGTGCTCCCAGCCTTCGAGGTCTGCGACGGCGATGAAGGCCTCGATCGGGCAGTTGCCCGCCCCGGCGCCGTGGCCGGCCAGCGAGGCGTCGACGCGGGTGGCGCCCTCCTCGACGGCGGCCAGGGAGTTGGCGACCGACAGCGAGAGGTTCTCGTGCGCGTGGATGCCGATCTCGGTGGCCGGATCCAGGATGTCGCGGTAGGCGCGAACCCGGTCGCGGACACCGTTCATCGTCAGGTGGCCGCCGGAGTCGGTCACATAGACGCAGTGCGCGCCGTACGACTCCATCAGGGCGGCCTGGCGCGCCAGGTCCGCGGCCGGGGCCATGTGGCTCATCATCAGGAATCCCGAGACGTCCATGCCGAGTTCGCGGGCCGTGGCGATGTGCTGCGCCGCGATGTCGGCCTCGGTGCAGTGCGTGGCGATCCGCACCGAGCGCACGCCGAGCCCGAAGGCCTGCTTCAGGTCCTCGACGGTGCCGATGCCCGGGAGGAGCAGGGTGGTGAGCCGCGCCGTGGTCAGGCTCTCGGCCACCGCCTCGATCCACTCCGGGTCGGTGTGGCTGCCCGGCCCGTAGGTGAGGCTGGTACCGGCCAGGCCGTCTCCGTGGGCGACTTCGATGCCGTCGACACCCGCCGCGTCGAGGGCGGCGGCGATCCGCGCGGCCTGTTCGGGGTCGATGCAGTGCCGGGTGGCGTGCATGCCGTCGCGAAGAGTGACGTCCTGGATGAACAGCCGGGTGCTCATTTCACCGCCTGCGGGGTTCGGGCCGCGATCTGTTCGCCGACGCGCAGCGCGGCCGAGGTCATGATGTCCAGATTCCCGGCGTACGCCGGCAGGTAGTGCCCGGCGCCCTCGACTTCGAGCAGGACGGTGACCTGGTGGGTCACCGTCCGGTCCGCGACCAGGGTGTGCGGTCGGCCTTCGACGGCCGTGATCTGCACCGGGCGCTTGAGACGGTAGCCGGGGACGTAGGCGGACACGTCAGCGATCATGCGTTCGACGGCTTCGGCGATCCGCGCGCGGACCGTGGGGTCGGGAGCGTCCACCAGGCAGAGCACCGTGTCGCGCATGATGAGGGCCGGCTCGGCCGGATTGAGGATGATCACGGCCTTGCCGCGCTCCGCACCGCCGACGGACTCGACGGCGCGTGCGGTGGTCTGGGTGAACTCGTCGATGTTGGCGCGCGTGCCGGGGCCGGCCGATCTGGAGGCGATCGAGGCGACGATCTCGGCGTAGCGCACCGGCGCTTCTCGCGCGACGGCCGCGACGACGGGGATCGTCGCCTGGCCGCCGCAGGTGACCATGTTGATGTCGGCCGCGTCCAGGTTCTCCGCGAGGTTGACCGCGGGGACCACGAACGGTCCGAGAGCGGCCGGAGTCAGGTCTATCAGCCGTTTGCCATATGGCGCGAGCGCCCGGGCGTTGGCCACGTGCGCCCCGGCCGAGGTGGCGTCGAAGACGATCCGGATGTCGTCGAAGCCGGGCATGGCTATCAGACCTTTGACACCCTGATCGGTGGTCGCGACACCGAGCCGGCGGGCTCTTGCCAGACCGTCGGAGCCGGGGTCGATGCCGACCATCGCCGCGATCTCCAGGTGCCGGCTGAATCGCAGCATCTTGATCATCAGGTCGGTTCCGATGTTGCCCGAGCCGATGACGGCTGCCTTCAACCGGTCGTGCACCACACTCTCGCCGTTCATGAAGCGCCTCCCGTGAAGCTCGCTGTGACCTCGCCGATGCCGCTGATCCGCGCGTGGAAGCGGTCCCCCGGCGTGACCGGCACCATGGGTCCCAGCGCACCGGACAGGACGATCTCCCCGGCCCGCAGCGGTCGGCCGCGGTCGCGCGCGGTCGCCGCCAGCCACGCGACCGCGGCGAGCGGATCGCCGAGGCAGTCGGCTCCCGAGCCGGTCGAGACCACGTCGTCGGCACGCAGCAGGGACATGCGGCAGGCGGGCAGGTCGAGTTCGGTGACGTCGGTCTGCAGGTCCCCCAGGACGAACAGTCCCGAAGAAGCGTTGTCCGCCACGGTGTCCACGATGTCGATGTCCCATTCGGCGATCCGGCTGTCCACGATCTCCAGCGCGGCGACGACGTACGCGGTGGAAGCGGCCACGTCGGAGGGGCCGATCACCGGAGCGGTCAGATCGTGCGCGAGGATGAACGCGATCTCCGCCTCGATCTTGGGTTGGAGGGTACGTGCGATCTCGATGGGAGCATCGGGCCGGCATCGCATGGTGTCGAGCAGGACGCCGAAATCGGGCTGGTCGACACCCAGCTGCCGCTGCACGACCGGATTGGTCAGGCCGATCTTGCGTCCCACGATCCTGGCACCGGCCGCCTGCTGTCCGGCGACCCAGGTGGACTGGACGGCATAGGCGGCGTCCACATCGCCGGCGGGCAGCAGGGCGCGCACCGGGGCACAAGGGCGCCGTGTCGCGCGCGCCGCGCTGAGCCGGTGCAGCGCCTCGGTGGCGTTGACGTCGAGCGTCGTGTCGGGCGGGGGCATATCAGTCCACCTCGAAGGTCGTGGCGATGCCCATACCCGTGATCCACTCGGGGACGGCCTCGTAGCTGGTCCACACGAACGGCCGGTCCACGGCGGCGCACCCGATGAGCCACGTCCGGATCTCGTGCCCGCCGCTCCCGGCCTGCTCTTCGAGCCCTTCGTCGCCCAGCGCGGTGACCGGCGCGAGGTCCGGGGTCGTCAGCTGTTTGAGGAACCAGGCGTCCCAGACAGCATTGACGGGGGCGTTCGGATCGCCTCCCATGGCCCGGACCCGGGGTTCGCGCGCCGCGGCGAAGGCTTGGAGGTCCGCGCGTCCGTGAATCACCGCCGCGCGCCGTTCACCGTCCACGGCGGGGTCGCGCGGGTCGTTGGACGGCAGCCAGTGCGAGAGCCCGCCGCTGGCGACGACGAGCACGCGCCCGGCGAAGTCCGCGCCGCGGACTGCCGCGCCGAGCGCCCGGCCCAGCTGGACGCAGCGCGGCATGCTCGGCAGCGGCGGGGCGGCGGTGTTGACGATCAGCGGGACGAGCGGGATCGGACGCGCGCCGCGGACCATCTCATAGCTCTGCGTCACTCCGTGGTCGACGGTCAGCGCGTAGGACAGCGACAGGTCGAATCCGTCGGCCGCCAACGCGTCCCGGACCGACCAGGCCAGCCGCCGCGCGACCGGCAGCGGCCCGGACCGGCTGCCGAAGTCGCCGAATCCGGTGGCCTCCTCCACGCCGAGGACGAACGGCGGCATCTGGTCGTAGAAGTTCGCGTGGAAGTGATCCGGGCCGATGACGATGACGGCGTCGGGCTCCAGCCGGGTCACGGCCGCCGCCACCCGGGCGGCGTCGGCGAGGAACCGGCCGCCGGGCTCGGCGGGGCCGCGGGGCGGCGTCATCGTCGCGAACGGCGAGTGCGAGATGCCGACCAGGCCGATGATCTCGCTCATGCCGGGTCCTTGCCGAGGATGAGGAAGTCGTGGTGGGCGCGCAGGAACTCGTCCTTCTTCTCCCACTGCGGCCAGTGGCCGGCGTCGGTGATCACGTGCAGGCGGGCGTCGGGCAGCCAGCGCAGCAGCAGCTCGGCCTCGTCGAGCCCGCCGGTGGGATCGTGATCGGTCCACAGCAGCAGCGTCGCGGCGGTGACCCGGCCGACCCAGGCCGGGCGCCAGGCGAAATCCTTGCGTATCTCAGGATCCTGCAACACCAGTGTGTTGGTGATCGCCTGGAGGAACCCGGGGCGGCTGTAGACCGCGCGGCGCAGGTTCACCAGCTCGTCGGTCACCATCTCCTTGTGGTGGAACAGGAACTCCACCCGGCGGCGCACCGTCTCATCGCTGGGATCCCGGACGGCGGCCAGGGTGCTCTCGCGCATCCGGACCATCACCTCCGGCTTGCCGGCGATGTTGCCCGGGGTGTTCAGGACCAGCCGCTCGACACGTTCCGGGTGGTGTGCGGCGGTCCAGGCGACGACCCAGCCGCCGAGCGACTCGCCGGACAGGTGCGCCGATCCGATGCCGAGCGCGTCCATCAGTCCGAGCAGGTGCTCGGACAGGACGTCGATGGTGTAGGGCCGGTCGGGGAGGTCGGACCAGCCGTGGCCGACCATGTCGTAGGCGGTGACGCGGAAATCCGCGGCCAGCCCGGCGATGTCGCGGGCGTACGCCTCCAGGTGTCCGCCGGTGCCGTGCAGCAGGATCAGGTCCGGACCCGACCCGGCTCGCAGCACCCTGGTACGCACGCCGCCGACGTCCACGTGGCGGAGTTCGTGGTCGACGTCGGCCAGCTCGCCCCAGACGCTGATGTGCTCGGGAAGCGCGCTCATCGCGGGTCCTCTCCGAATCGGGCGCGAGCCTCGGCCACGGTCGCCAGGCCCGCGCTCTGCCGCCGGCCGACGCCGAGCAAACCGAGCAGGCGGGAGTTCTCGATGGTCAGGAAGTCGACCGGCTCGGTGGCCGAGTCGTTGTAGTGGCGGTGCCAGGTCCAGGGCGGGGTGTAGACGAAGTCTCCGGTAGACCAGGACTCGGTTTCGTCCTCGACCTCGCTGTGTCCCTCGCCGCTGATGACGAAGTGCACCGTCTCGTGGTGGTGGCGCTGCATGTCCGAGCTGAGCCCCGGCGGGATGGTCTGCCGGAAGATCTCGAAGGTGGCGGTCGGCAGCTTGCCGGCGATGGACAGCTTGGTGGGGTTGTGTACCTGGTCCGCCGGCAGGGTTTCGAGCTCTGCGGCGTGCACGACCACGGGCCGCGCGGCGCTGGGTCGCACGGTGTCCGACAGGGCGCCGAGGAAGTCGGCGAGTGCGAATTCGTCTCCTGATTGGGCCATCAGATGGTTTCCGTTCTTCCGCCGTCGACCGTGAGCACGGTCCCGTTGATGTAACTCGCGGCCGCCGAGGCGAGGAAGGCCACGGCCGCTCCGATCTCCTCGGGCCGCCCGGCGCGGCCGGCCGGGATCCCCGCGGCGTCGGCGGCGTCGAGGTCCTCGAACGCGACGCCGCCGGTTCGGGCGCGGGCGTCGAGGATCTCGCGGCGGCGCTCGGTGGCTGTGGCTCCCGGCGCCACGCAGTTGACCGTGACCCCGTCGGACGCGAACTCCCGGGAGAGCAGTTTGGCGGCGGCCGTGACCGCGGACCGTAGGACCACCGACGTCGCCAGGTCCGGCTGGGGTTGGCGTACCGCCCCCGAGGTCACGAACACGACCCGGCCGAAGCCCCGTGCGGCCATCCCCGGCAGGGCGAGCCCGGCCAGGCGGAGCGGGCCGCGCAGCAGGAGCTCGAAGGCCCGCTGCCACTGCTCGTCATCGACGTCCAGGACCCGCCCGGGCGGCGGTCCACCGGCGTTGAGCACGAGGACGTCGAGCGTGCCGTGCAGGCGCTCGACCTCGGCCAGTGCCGCGGCCGCGGCCGCGGGCTCCGCCACGTCGTTCACCAGTGCGCTGACGGTGCCGCCGGTCGTCTCCGCGAGGTGCAGCGCCGCGGATTCCAGCGGCCCGGCCCGCCGGCCCGTGATCACCACGCGGTGCCCCGACCCCAGCAGCTGTTCGGCGACCGCGTATCCGATTCCGGCGCTGCCGCCGCCGACCAGAGCGTTGCGAGCGTTGATGGTGGCCTCCTGTCGTCGCGTGCTGGGCTGGGCGGCCGCAGCGGGTCTATCGTGAGCCGCATGGAAGCCGGGTACCAACGGTGAGTCCCGCTGAGTGGGACGCCGGCGCGCCGGCCGCGGGCGGGCTCGACCGCGCGGCGGCGATTCTCGGGGCCTTCGACGCGGCACACCGCGAGCTGACCCTGGCCACCCTGGTCGCCCGCACCGGCCTGCCGCGCTCGACCGCGCACCGCACCGCCGGCCGGATGATCGAGCTCGGGTGGCTCGACAAGCCGAAGGACCGCTACCGGATCGGCAACCGCCTGTTCGAGATCGCCAGCCTGGCGCCGATCCGGCTGCAGCTGCGCGAGGCCGTGCTGCCGTTCCTGCAGGACCTGCACAGCGCGACGAAGGCCACCGTCCAGCTCGGGGTGCTCGACGGCGCGCAGATCCTGGTCGTCGAGAAGATCACCGGCCACCGCCCGATGCCGATGCTCTCCCAGACCGGCGGCATCATCCCGGCACACTGCTCGGCGCTGGGCCGGGCGATCCTGGCCTACAGCGATCCCGCGACCATCGACACCGTGCTCTCCGGCGATCTCGCACAGCGCACACCGCGCACGCTGACCGATCCGGTGGCCATCCTGCGCGAACTGACCGCGATCCCGCCGCGCGGCTGGGCGATCGAGCGCGAGGAGGGCAACATCGGCGTCAGCTGCGTCGCCGCCCCGATCTTCGGCCCCCTCGGCGAGGCCGCGGCCGCGCTGTCCGTCACCGGGCCTTCCGGCATGATCCGCCCGCAGGCGATCGGCCCCGCGGTGCGCCTGGCCGCCGCGGCCGCGTCCCGGGCCTACTGCGCGCGCCGCTGAGGAGTCCCACTCAGCGGGACTCCCGATTGCCGATCCGGCCGGACGGCCCGCACGCTGTGACCGCTGACACACCGACATCGTGCCGGTGCGGCGACCTGAAGGAGACGGCGATGACTCTAGGCGGCGGCTACATGTTGCCCTCGCGCGAAGGACATACGATCGCGGCGATCGGGCTCGGCGTCACCATGAAGACCGACGGCAAGTCGACGCGCGATGCGTACTCCCTGTTCGAGTACACGATCCCGCCGGAGACCGACGGGCCGCCTCCGCACGTGCACACCCGCGAGGACGAGTCCTTCATCTGCCTCGCGGGGCGCCTGGACGTCCACCTCGGCGGCGAGGACTTCGTGATCGAACACGGCGACTACCTCTACCTGCCGCGCGATGTGGTGCACGCCTTCCGCAATCCGTACCAGGAGGAGTCGCGCGTCATCTCCGTGGTCTCGCCGGCCGGACTCGAGCGCTACTACCAGGCGCTGGCGGACATGCCTCCCGGCCCCAAGGACATCTCGCTGATGAAGCAGATCATGGCCGACTTCGGCCTCGAACTGCGGCTGCCGCCCGAGGTCCGGTAGCCATGAAGGTCGGGATCATCGGCGCCGGCGTCGCCGGCCTCGCCACCGCGAAGGTGCTGTCCCAGGCCGGACACGAGGTGCGGGTGTTCGACAAGTGCCCGGACGTCGGCGGCGTATGGAGCCGGACTCGGCGCTATCCGGGCGTGACGACGCAGAGCCCGAAGGCGCAGTACTCGCTCTCGGACTTCCCCATGCCGAACGACTATCCGGAGTGGCCCAGCGGAGCGCAGGTCCAGGCCTACTTCGCCGCGTACGCCGCCGAGTTCGGCCTCGGCCCCGCGCTACGCCTGGACACCGAGGTGACGGCGGCGCGCCCGGCCGGCGACGGCCGGTGGACGCTGACACTCCAGTCCCGCGACGCCGGGGACACGGAGTCCACGGAGGAGTTCACCGGGGAGTCCACCGAGGAGTTCGACCGCCTGGTCGTCGCGAACGGAGTGTTCTGCGAACCCTCGGTCCCGGCATATCCGGGCCTTGACGAGTTCACCGCAGCGGGCGGACGCCTGTACGCGGGCACCGAGTTCAACGACGCAGAGCAGGCCCGCGGCCGGCACGTGCTGGTCGTCGGGTACGGCAAGTCCGCCTGCGACATCGCGGTGGCGATCAGCGGCGTCGCCGCGGGGACCGACGTCGTCGCCCGCCAGCTGCTGTGGAAGGTGCCGCGCAAGATCGGCGGCTTCCTGAACTTCAAGATGCTGCTGCTGACCCGGATGGGCGAGGGCCTGTTCCGCTACCTGCGGCCGCGCGGCTTCGAGAAGTTCCTGCACGGCCCGGGAAACGGCCTGCGCCGCCGCATGATCAACTCCATCGGCTCGGTCTCGGTCCGGCAGTTCGGCCTCGCGAAACTCGACCTGGTCCCCGCCGGCCGCATGGAGGACATCGTCCGCGGAGCCATCGGCCTGGCGAGCGAAGGCTTCTTCGAGGGCGTCCAGGACGGAACCATCGCCGTCCACCGGGACACGGTCATCACCGGCCTGTCCGCCGGCGCCGACGGCCCCACGGCGGAACTCGCCGACGGCACCACACTGCGCGCCGACCTGGTCGTGTGCGCCACCGGCTACACCCAGGGCGTGCCGTTCCTCCCCGAGGACACCCGGACCCGGCTGTTCGACGAGCGCGGCAACTTCATGCTCTACCGCCAGATCCTGCCCCTCGACATCCCCGGCCTGTACTTCAACGGCTACAACTCCTCCTTCTTCAGCCCGCTCAACGCCGAGATGGCAGCCCTGTGGATCGCCGCCGACCTCGCGGGCGCGGTGGCACTGCCCGATCCCGAGGCGATGCGCGCAGCCGTCGTCGAGCAGTTGGCCTTCATGGACGACGCGACCGACACCCACCACTGCCGGGGAACCAAGATCATCCCCTTCTCGATGCACAACGTCGACGAGGTCCTCGGCGACCTCGATCTGAACATCGGCAGAGGCGTCCGAGCCACTCACTGGCTGAATCCGGTCAATCCCGCGGCCTACAGGGGCATGACGCAGCTGCTGCTGCGGCGGCTGGCTCCCGGCCCGAGCGAGTCGGACTCGCCAGATCGGCCGCGGGTACTGCTGGGGTGACGGTTCGGCGCCGCGGTCGCGACCGAACAGCGCATCACTCCGGCGACGAGCGCGCCGCCTCAAGCTTCGCCCATCGCCCACACGGCCTCCAGCGCCTGGACGTCCGCGTCCGACAGCGCGCCGTCGAAGACGTCGGCCAGCGCCGCGCGCCGCGTCGCGTCGCGTCGGCCTCGGCGAACGCCTGGCGCTGAGAGTGCCGATAACCGCTGCGAGCTGGGATGATGCAAGGCTGCGGCGTTGAAGCTGGTCTACCTCGCGGTGAGTCGTATGTTCATTTGGGTCAGGCTGATCCTGCGGCACCAGCTTGCAGTCGCGCAGCGCCGGGATCTGCGGCTCGCTCGCAAGCTCACCTGCGCCGACCGTGCCTGGCCGGCCCTGCTCGCGGGACTGAAACCCAGGGGCCGGATCGGCCGCATCCGGTGGATCGTCACACCCGAAACGCTGATCCGTCGGCATCGTGATCTACTGCGCCGCAGCTGGGCCCGCCGATCCGCCCGGCCTGCGGGGCGACCGCGGACCCACCGCAACATCAAGGCACTGGTTCTTCGAATGGCTCGCGAGAACCCGTCCTGGGGGTATCGCAGGATCCACGGCGAGCCAGCCGGCCTCGGGATCAGGGTGGCGCCGTCCACAGCGTGGAAGATCCTGAAGCGGGCCGGGATCAATCCGGCGCCTCGTCGTGATGCCGGGCCGAGCCGGGCGGCGTTTTTGCGTCCCAGGCCGAGGCGATCTTGGCCTGCGATTTCGTGGCCGTGGACTTGTTGGACGGATCCAAGGCATACGTGCTGGCGGTGATCGAGCACGCGACCCGGCGCGTGCGGGTCCCCGGCGCCACCTTGCACCCGACCAAGAAGTGGGTGGTCCAGCAGGCCCGGAACGTTCTGATGGACCTGGACGATGCGGGCGCACCGGTCCGGTTCCTGGTACACGACCGGGATGCCTCGTCCTGCGCGGCGTTCGACGCCGTGTTCACCAGCGGGCCGAACTCACAGATCGCACGCTCATCTGGAACATCCCGCACCTCATTCGGTTGCCACGGGACTATGGGGCTTTCTACAACGGCCACAGGCCCCACCGTTCTCTCGGCCAAGCCGCGCCGAAATGCCCACTGCCGGACAACATCATCGATTTGGAGGAACTCCGCCTCAGGTCAGGAAGTGGACCCAGCCCCGGTCTGCGGGCGTCCGCCGCTGGCCGACGAACTTGTCGCCCTGATCGTCCGGCTCGCCATGGAGAACCGCATCTGAGGTGTTGTCCGTATCCAGGGTGAGCTGCGCCGGCTCGGACATCGGATCGGCGCCGGCGATTGTGCGGTCTCGTTGACGCGCCTGTACGTAGCATTCGTCATCGAACACCGCACTCGCCGCGTCTACCTGCTCGGCGTGACCCGCCACCCGACCGGCGCCTGGTCAACCCAACTCGGCGGACTTCGGAGGATCTCCTGCTAATCCGCGGGTTCGGGGTTCAAGTCTCAGGCAGCCCAGCCCTGGCCCCAACCCGGACTACGAGGTCAAAATCAGCGACTCCCCTGGTCCAGGCTTACGGGAAGAGGCTTCTCAACCTCACAGAACCGCTCGGGATACCGCCATCACGTTGGATGCGAGACATAGAGGAACGCCTCGCCGACACCGGCGGCACCCATTCCCATAGCCCTCAACGATTTATCCCTCGGCGTCCTTTCGCAGAAACTCATGAAATCACGAAAGCTGGCGTCAGGCACATCGTTTCGAACCCGGCGGAGAACATCTGTCAGCTGTTGACCAACTCGCTCCGCAGCATCGTTAAGCGCCGCCAGAACTCGAAGATTATCTCTCGGATCTTCCAACAACGGATTACTGATCCCTGCCGCGACCAGCCCGAGAGTCAGCGGCTCTGAAGAGTTCCGGCGCACCGCGACAACAGCCATCCGTTGGCCGAAGGCACTCAAAACCCCGGCAACTCGCGCGTCCACAGCATTGACGATCGCCTCCCGCACCGTAGCGTCTCCTGCGAGGTATTCCTCGACTGCCGAGGTAGCCAAATTGTCGAGCAAGTGCGGGATCCTTCTTCGAAGATAGCCGTTAAATTCCCGGTCGCGCAGTCTTGTGATGCCGGCCATCCACTCTCCATGTAGCGATTGTGTGTTTCAGGGCGATGGAGGAACTAGATAGTTTCCAGACCAAGTGTATCCGGCTTGCAGAAATTGCTGGACCTCGCGCGCATAAACAGTCGGCTCATTGCGATCGCTGTTCCAATAGGATTCTGTGGACGTACCGGTGTAGGCCGTACCTCGCTGATCGATGATCGTCTGGACCCATGCGTCGTTCTTCTCCGGATCCCAGTCTGGGATATCCAAGTGTGTATACCCTGGAATCGTTCCCCCTATCGCGGTGTCCGCCTGGCGGCCGAGGACTGGCGTGCCCTGGCTCGGGCTCCAGGCCTGACCCGGTCCGAGAACGGATGTATCAGCACGGTCAGGCGCCCATGCGTACCCAGTCGCGTCGACGACGCAGCTTGAGTTATGGACGAGGACTGGTGCGTCGCCCGCGACCACGTAGTACGTGTGAACCCCGTCGACGGTGAGGTTGTACGCGGTCAGGTTCTCTTCATACGTGCGAGTCGCCTGAACACGGACGTACTGTCCGTCCGGAGTCCGCAGCAGATCGCCGAGACGGAGGTCGATGGCGTAGGTGAACTTGTGGGTGGTCTGGTCCCAGAACGGATGCTGGTCTGTCGCCTGGATGGTCGCGCCGCCGGCAAGGGTGACGTCCACCATCTTGTGTGGTCCGGAGTGTCGGATCAGAGCCGTTACCTTGTGCGGCCCCTTCGCCCAGGATGTCGTGTCCGTGCCCTCGACTTCATCCCCGATCTTGACATCGTCGATGGGCTCGCTCTTGTCGTCGGCCATGAGCACGGGAGTCGATGCGGTGAAGCTGTTGCATTCCGGACCGACCGTCACTTCCGGTGGCGCACCGGCTGCGCTGCAGTCCCCGCCTACCATGCCGACGACCGAGCAGAAGGAAGCGGCTCCCTGATTTGCGCAGTCGGCGGGGTCGCCTTCTTCACCAGTGCATGTGCTGACCGCTTCTGCTGTCTCGACGACAGCGAATGCGATGGCAGCAGATTCCAGGAGGCCGTCTATGAGGCCGCCGCTGCTGCCCCTGTTGGCATTTGCCATCTGCTGCGCGTACTTGCACTGGTCCGACTCGATGCCGCTGAGGTTTGGGTCACCGCACTGTGTCTGGAGGTACCACTGCGCGAACGCTTCAGCCTGGTTGTCCAGGCCTGATCCGTCCGGCTGGTAGCGGAGGTCGTACTCCGCGAGGGTGTCACCGTCCGGGACCGGGCCCAGGACCTTCGACGCGGTGTCGACGGCGGATGCGTGCTTGGTCGAAGTCTTTGTTGAAGTCTTGTTCGACGTCGGGGCGGGCGCCACGTATCCGGGGCATCCCTGCAAGGTGGGCCAGCAGTCGGTATTGGAGGTGCCGGGCGCGCCGCCGGCGGTGCACTTGATGGGTGCGCCGGCGGGCGTGACGCAGTCCATGCCGCCGGGGTCGAGTCCGGTCGGGTCAGTGGAATTGACGGGGTCGTTGCTGCCGTAGACGTAGCCGCCGATGTCTTGCGGGCTGTTGGACTCGAGGATCGGGTCGATGGAGATGAAGCGGCCGGTGGTGGGGTCGTATTTGCGGGCTCCCATGTCGACCAGGCCGGTCGAGCCGTCGGTGGTTTTGCCGAGGAAGGTGTGGTCGTCGAGGAAGGTGCCGAAGACGTTGGGTTGGCTGGTGCCGCGTGGGGTGTTGAAGGGTGTGTAGGCGCGGCGGGCGGTGACGGCTTGGTCGGCGGTGGTGGGTGAGGCGTCGATGGTGGTGGAGGCGGTGCCCTGGAGGTTCCCGGCTTCGTAGGACAGGTGGGGGCTCGCGCCGCCGGATTCGACGATGGTGGGGGCGCCGGGGTAGGTGAAGTAGCGGTCACCGGTGACCGTGTTGTGGCCCAGGTCCAGGTGCAGCTCGGTGGCGCCGAGGTAGAGGGTTGTGGTGGTGACGTCGCGGCGGATGAGTTGGTTGCCGTCGGCGTCGTACAGATAGGAGGCGGCGGCGCCGGAGCCGTCGGTGTCGCCGGACATCCGGTTCTCGGCGTCCCAGGACAGGTTCTGGGTGGGTTGGCCGGCGACAGCACGGCTGGTGGTGTTGCCGGCGGCGTCGTACTGGTACTGGTCGGGGCTGCTGCCGGCGGTATGGGTGACGCTGTTGAGGACGTGCGGCTGGTTGGCGCCGGGGGCGTTGTAGTTGTACTTGCTGGTGTTCGTGACCGCACCGGCGGCGTTGTAGTCCTGCTCCTGGATGCGGTTGCCGGTGTATCCGTCGTAGCTGAAGACCTGTCCGTAGGGCTGCGGCCCGCCGATCTGCCAGGTGGCAGAGCTCACGCCCTGAGTGGGGGCGATGTTGGCGCACGATCCCAGGCCGCCGGTGGTGGGTGCGGTGGTGGTGTTGGCTTGTCCGGAGCCGCCGGGAGCGCCGCCGGGGTAGCTGACGGTGCCGAAGTCGGTGCCGTTCAGCGGCGTGGTGGTGGTTTGGGTTTGGCCGTTGACCACCGTGATCAGCGAGGTGTTGACCGCGCCGGTGTCGGACCAGGCCGCGTCCAGACGTCCGGAGTAGTCGTAGTGGTAGCACTGGGCATCAGTAGCCACATTCGCCGAGGCGATCCCGGTAGTGCTGTTGTAGGAGGCTGCCTTGCCTTGGATGTCGACCGCGGCGGTGATGTGGCCGGCGGGGTCGTAGGTGTAGGTGGTGGTGTCGATCGGCGCGGTCCACGCCAACTGGGAGACCGTGGAGTTGGTGACGCGGCGGGTGGGCTGGTCGTAGATGGTGTCCTGGACGATCTGGTTGGGGTAGTCGCCCATCACCCGGCGCTCCGGCTCGCCGAACTGGCTGTAGGCGGAGTCGATGAGCAGGTCGGCGTAGGAGTCGGTGGTCCCGACCAGCAGACCGTGCACGTCATAGCCGTTGCCGACGGTGTCCGGCTGCAGATCGCCGCCGGTCGGCAGGTCGGTCCTGGTCAGCTGCCCGAGCGCGGTGTAGTGGTTGGTGGTGGTGTAGGTGCCGGCCAGCGCGCCGTTGCCGTCAGCGTTGGGGATGCCCACGCTGCTGCTCAGCGGGTTGCCGGAAGCATCGAAACCGCCGACCGACTCGGTGTACTTCTGGCCGCTGGAGCTATAGCGGATCGAGCCAGCAGCCCGACCCACGTTGCCGAGCGTGTCAGAACCCGGGTTCGCCAGGGACTGTGCAGCGGTCAGCGCCGGGACCTTGTCGTAGGACCAGGAGGCTTGCTCGGTGCCAGACGTGGAGGTGCCGGCGTATTCGGCGGTGCGGCGGTTCTGCAGGTCGTAGGTATAGAACAACGACTTCTGCACCGCGCTGCCGACGGCGCTGGTGGTCGTCTGCAGGTTGCCGTCCAGGTCATAGCCGTAGGTGGAGTTCCCAGCGTCCGGGTCACCGGCGCTGGTCTTCCGGCCGAGCATGTCGTACCCGAACGTCCACTTGTTGACGTCACCGGAGTTGTCCGCACGCTGGTCGACCTCGGTCAGGTTCCCCAGCGGGTCGTACTTGTAGTTCAGCGCGTCGGCATCGACCAGGTCAGTCGCGCCGAATGCCGCACCGGCGTGGTACGTGTACAGCGCGATGGTCTTGCCGCGGCTGTTGGTGAGGGTGGAGGTCCGTGCACCCCCGGCGGGCGGTGTCACGTCGACGCGGTCGGCGCCGTGGTAGTCGGTGTGAGTGCGCCACAACTCAGCCCCGGAAGCAACGACAATGGAGTCGGTGGTGCGCCCCAGGCCGTCGTACCAGGTCTGAGTCTGGCTGGGGATCGCCGACTGGCTGGCCGGGATCCACATCGAACCCGACGGGCTGGTCGTGGAGTCGTAGTAGGGCCCTGAGACCGCCTCAACGCGTCCGACACTGTCGTAGGTGGTGTCGGTGACGACCCGGCCGTGGTCATCCGACGGCGGCGTCGCCTGGGTCTGCCGGGTCCGGCCCAGCGAGTCCAGCAACGTGGTCGACACCCCGTAAGCGCCGTCCTCCAACAAGCTGTCGGTCTCCACCACTGACGGCGCCACCGTGGCCGAGGCCGTGGCCGTGGTGACACCGGCAGGCATGCCGTTGACCGTGTAAGAGAACCGGCTGTTCGGCAACGGGTTGCTGCTACCGCCCGGGGTGTACGGCCGACCCGGCAACCACACCGCCGAGGTGCGACCCAAAGCGTCGTAGGAAACGTTGGTGACGCGGCCGTTCGGGTCGGTCACCGACAACGGCAACGAACGTGTGGGATCGAAGAGCGTCTTGGTCACCCAACCGGCACCACCGGCCAACGGCGCCGGGGATGTGACCGTCACATCAGTCGGCAACGCACCGGTGGACGGGTTGTACGAGGTAGTCGTCTTCGACCCGGCTGCATCGGTTGTCCACGCCGTACGCCCGTAGCCGTCGAATCCGTTGGTGGAGCGCTTCTGCCAGGTCGGCGCGTTGTCCACCTGTGCGTCGGTCCGCGTCACATTGCCGTTGACCACGGTCGTCGGCCAGGTGCCGCCATTATCGTAGTAGGAACGAGTAGCGGACAGCACCGCGCCGGTGGCCTGTGCCGCCGGCGGCTCACCGGAATACACCGGCGAGGCGTAAGCGCACGGAGCGGATGTGGTGGTGGTCCGGTTGGTGTAACTGGTCATCCACGATTTGCTCGGGTCAGGTGCCGCGTATCCGGTGGTGGTGCACACCTCGGCGCTGCCATCAGCGTCGTTCGCCGGCAGGGTGTCCGAGGCAATGACGGCGCCGCCGAGCGACTGCTCGTGCCAGTACCGGTTCTCGGTGACCTGGTTGCCGCCGGCTGCCAACGGCATCTGGGTGATCGACCGGGCTGTGCCGAGTTGGAACGAACGCAGCGTCGGCAGCGGGCTGACGCGGGTGTGCTGCGCGACTGGCGTCGACATCCACGGCACTGTCGCGACCGTGGAGTACACGTTCTTCCCGACGGTGTCGACCGTCTGGGTCTCGAAGACGGTCCCGGCCAGCGCGTTGTCGTCGCGGGTGGCCACGCCGGACAGGTCGTCGGTGAAGTTGAACGGGGTGCAGTCCTTCACCACCGTCAGAGTTCCCGACGTACACGACCCCGCGGCGGCTGCAGCCTTGTCAGGGTCCTGGTCCATACCCCGCAGATAGGTAGTAATGGATTGCGCCTGGGGATGTCCGGGGGCGTCTGTGGAGGAGCCGGTGGTGACAGTCACGACTGCGAAGCCGCGGTACTGGTCGTAGGTGCGGGAGTTGGGGTCGGTCAGCAGCTCCGAGTCATTCGAGTGCCACGCCACGCCGGCACCGTTGGCGGTGGGGGTGTTGTAGATGCTGCTGGAGCTGCTGCCATAGACGTAGGTGGCAGTGGTCACCGCCGCCGGTGCGTTCTGCGCATGCGTGTTGTCCTGGGTGCTGATCCCAGTGACCACATATTTCTGGAACCAGTCCGTGAACGGTCCGCTCGTCCCCGGTGCGGTCCAATACTCTGGGTAGCACAGCTGGGTGTTGTGCCAGTCCGGGGTGGTCGCCGGCGGGGCGGTACAGCCAAGAGGTGCGTAGTTGCTCTTGCCGGTGGAGGGGTTCAGCGTCGGGTCGTCGTAGGTGACGGCGGTGGTGGCGCCGAGTTCATCGAAGATCTCGGCGATCCGCTCACGCTGGTAGGCAGGCAGGTTCGCCGGCACATTCGTACCGGTCACACCCGGAACACGCTGCGCCAGAACCTGCGGGATGAACTGCACATCCGGCAGCACCGGCTGGTTGGCAGTTCCGTTCGCCGCCGGGCACAGGCCGTTGTTTCCGACCGCCGAGGCCGCGCAGCGGCGGATCGCCGCCAGCCACATCGGCGAGTTCGCGGTGTCCAGTGTGTGGAACTGGTTGAACAGATCCCAGTGGTCGACCGGCTGCAGGTTGCCGTTGACGTCGACCTGGGTGACGATCGACGCCAGACGCCGCGAGGTCCAGAACGACGGCGACTGGATCTGACACTGGTTGTTGGCGGTTCCGGTGGAGGGGCAGTTCAAGTCCACCGGGGTGTCGACCATGCTGGCCGAGGCGATTGTGTCGAACGACGCGCCGCCACAACCAGGCGCGCCCTCACCGTAGGTGGAAGCATAAACGCCGTCAGTGTTGGGGTCCACGCAGCGGGTCGCGGTATTGAACGCCACGCTCGCAGCCGGCGTCGGAGTAGCGCCGCCCTGCAGATCCGCAAGCTGGAAACCGTAGTCGATCTCCTTCAGCACACCGCCGCGCTCGTACCACATCGGAGCCTTGGCGGTTCCGAACCCGTAGTAGTTGGTCTCCGGGATGTAGCTGTACCTCGTGACATTCGTGTGCGCGTCGATGACATAGTCGACGTTCCACCGCCACGCCTGCATACAGTTCGAACCAGCCGGTTGCGGGTTGGTCACCTTCGTCGGGTCCTGACACCCCGACGAGGCAGCATCGTTGAACACCGGCTCAATCCACGTGGAACCGTCCGTCAAACCACTGCTGCCCGGAACCGTCGACCCCGGCGCCGCGGTAATCGCACTGGAATCCGGCAGAATCATGGCGCCGAAGAACGCCACCGAACCATCAGGGCTACGCACACGGTAGAACTCACCAGTCCGGGTGCCGTTGTTGATCTGACCGTAGAGCACGTCGACCCGGGTACCGTCATCGGTCGGCAGCGCGAACGAGGTGTTGGAGGAGTTAAGAGGCACCAACTGCCCACCATGCGACCCGAACGACATCGTCAAAGCCGGCAGCAGATTGCCGTTCTTGTCCCGGGCGAAACAGTTGTCAGCCGAGGTCGGGAAGGCTGTCGGCATCGCCTTGGCGCAGGGTGTGTAGGTCCGCTCAATGTAGCCGGGACCGTAGTCCCAGCCGTCACCGATCCACGACGGCTGCGAGTTCTCCACCGCGGTCTTACCGTCCACACTGCCGGAGTCATACGACAAAGCGACGCTCGGACCGGCTCCGCTTAGAGACGGCGGCGTGACGATCGGATAGGAGTAGGTGAACGACCCCGTATCGCCGCCCTCGCCCCAACTGTTCGAGGCCGACAACGACGTGGCGCTGTAAGAACCGGTCGAGCCCGCCGGCGTCGAGGTCGCCGCCAGCACCATCGCCTGCGCCTTCGGCGCCGCAGAGGACGACGAACTCGAAGCAGCCGCAGGCGACGCGGCGCCCGGCAGCGTCACCGTGGCGGTCAGCTTCTTGCCCGCGCCGTCGTTGACGAACTTCACCGAGGTCTGCGTACGGCACGCAGCCACCTTCGGCGTCGTCAAAGCACACGACGGCAACGCCACCAGCTGCAACCGGTCCGGCAGGTCACCGCCGAACGCCCGGGCGAACGTGGAGTAATCCAAGCCCACAGCGACTGAGGCCGGGCCGGTCTGGCCATCGGAACGAGTGAGTGACACCACCACGCCGCTGATACCGGCGGCGGTGGCCGCGGCGTGATCAGCGACCGACACCGTCACCTTCGCCGGAGCCACCACCGCCGTCGCATCAGCGCCCAAGCCAGCCGCCGAGGCCGCGCTACGGGCCGCCTGCGAGGCCGGGGCACCGATGAGAACCGGCGTACCGGCCGCCTGGACCAGACTCGGCGACGCCGCGTTCGAATCCTGAGTCGCCATCGTCGATGCATGCGCGGCAACGGCAACGTCGGCTGTGGCCGCGGCGGGGAACCCGGTAGCCGTCAACGCCAACGTCTTCGGGCGCGGCGGCGTTTTGATCGGCGAAGGCTTCCACGCCGCACCGGCGACCGTGGAGTCCAGCGTGCGGGCCTTGCCCTTGTACTTCACCAACGTCGATTTCGACTTCGGCGGTGCGGGCGTCGCGCCGTTCGACGGCGACGACATCACCCCCACACCCAACGCTGCAATCGCCAGGACTGCCACGACCCGCTCACGCCGTCGGCGTCGGGTCCTGTCAGACCTCATGAAACGACCGGTGTCAGCCACCCAATCCCCCAAAGACCGCGCACGGCCGCAGACCGTGCCGCTTCATGATCCGGAACAGACTCAGCGCGCACTCTAACCACGGGTCAGGGGGCCAACCAGCGGCCCGGTCGGTGTTTTGATGCGAACAGCCAGTGATTTGAAGCGATCAACGGGTGATTGTCGTGCGTGTGTCATCCCGCCGCAGTTACCTTCGACGGTCGGCGGTGTGTGATCACCGGTGGGGTGTGGGCGTTCGCCCTTTCCTCGAAGGGTTTCGGCCGATGTCAAGGTTCAGACATGGTTCGTCCGACTCAGCCGCATCTCCCCCGGGCCGGCGCTCGGGAAGACGGCGCATCAGCTCACTGACAGAGGTGCTCTGCGCCGCGCTCGTCGCGGCGGTGGCGCTGCAGGACGTGGTTCAAGAAGGTGATGATGCTGCTTCTCTCGCCCGTTAGGTGCGTGCGGCGTCAGGCACGTCTTGCAGTTCATCGCCAAGATGGGAGTCTCAGACGCCGCAACAGTTCCCGACCAGCCGAGCGCGCTGCGCACCCGTGCCGAGCAGCCGGTGCGCGGCGTGCACGTCCAGGTCGAAGTACCCGAGCAGGCGGTAGTCGTAGTCGCCGGCGACGTTCCCCAGAGCGTCTGCGGAAGCGTCTCCGGATCGACGACCGGCGCAGGCGGCGGCGCCGGTTCAGGCGCCGGGCGAGACAGCACCCGAAGATGCAGCGGCACGCTCACAGCAGCGGTCGGTGTCGGCCGGGACACGGGATGGTGCGTGCTCTCCGACCCGCCCACGCGGCCAGCACAACCGCCGCGACCAGCATGGCGACCCTGCTCAGCGGGCTCGTGACAGGGCTTTGTCCCACTCTCCGCGCCGGATGCCGCAGATTCGCTCCGATGGCCTAGTAGCCGGGGCGACTCGCGCGTACTGTGGAGTGGTGATCACGGGGATCTATCTCGGAAGCCTGCTGATTGTCGTGGGATGCCTGGTGGGGAGCGGCTTCGTCGGTACCAGCTTCGGCGGCCGGTTTACGCCGAAGCGCAGTTGGCAGTACTCGGTCGGCGAAGGGAAGTGGCGCTACCGCGACGACGACGCACACCACGAGCTCAGCAAGGAGACCCGCTTAGTCCTGGGCGCCTTCCTGGTGCTGGCCGGTGTCATCGCCATCGTCGCGGGCATCGTCGTCTGAGCCGGACGCCGATACGCGCGGGCGGCAATGGCACGATGAAAATCATCGTTGTCCGTGCGAGTGGAACTCTCGGCGGTGCTGTCGCCGCCGCGCTGGACGCCGCCGGGTACGCGGTCGTGCGGGCGTCGCGCAGCGACGCCGTGTCACCGAGTGCGCCGCTGATGGCTTGATGGCTATGCCGTCACGGACGACGAGCAGGTAGTCGGCAGCATGGTCGGGATCGGCGTGTCCGCGGGTTCGACGCGGTGTTCGATGAGGGAATCCGCATCGTGACGTCAACGAAGAACACCTGCGCCGGACCCTGACCAGCTATCCGGCACACCGAAACGAGGCCAGGCCGCACCGTGCACTCGGCCAGTCGACCCCGGCCCAAGCCGAGACCGGGCCGCCAGCCCCGGTCAACCTCGCGGACTACCGGATCCACCGGAAGGCCATCCTCGGCGGACTCACCCACGAGTACCAGATTGCCGCCTGAACCGCAGGTCAGCCAACCTATCCGCATTTCCGAGCCCCGCAGGAACGCAGAGGTCGCGTTCGGCGTGCCCGGGTTCTTCGACCAGCCCTGATCGCCGGACCTCCTTGAGGCAGCGTCAGGGGCGCGGCTCCACCAATGCGGCGATCTGCTCCTCGACGAAGTCGGAGATCGCCGCCTGCCCGCCGAACAGGGTGACGTTCTCCGTGCGCTTCCCGTCGACGGTCAGCTCGTGGGCGGTGTCGGCCGGCAGCGCGTGCGGGTCCGTGAGCAGCAGCGGCTGTCCGGCGGCGGCCATCAGCGCGCCGCCGGACAGGGCGTCCGGGAAAGTCGTACCGGTCGCCACACCGAACAGGGTCACGGCGCTCAAATGGAAAAGCCGAACGGTGTTTGCCGCTGTGGCGTAACGGTCGTTGCCGACGGCAGTCTCGATCTGCCTGCCCCCGGCAGGGACCTGCTTCGCCACGGCGTCCCAAGCCGGCCCGCCGACCGCGATCACGGTCTGGTGGGCCTGCACGAAGGCAGCCGTGGCCGGATCCATGCGGTTCTTGTCCGAGAGCACCAGCACGGCGCCGCGGTTGGCCGCGAGCGGTCCGGCCGCCAGCGCGTCGGCGAAGTCGTCGCCGCGGGCCACCACGACCGTGGCCGTGGCGCCCATGCCGTCCTGCGCGATCTTCAGCGCGGTGTCGAACCGGCTCGCGCCGCCGTAACGAACGATCCGGTAGCCGAGCGCACGCACCTGCTTCTCAACCGCCGGGCTGATCGCCGACTCCCCGCCCAGGAGGTAGACGGTCCGGGAATGGTCGCGGCCGAGGGCCCGGTCGATCTCCGCCGCGGTAGGCGTGCCGAGGTTCTTGGGGTCGGTCAGCAGCAGCGGGCCGCCGACGCGTGCGGCCAGCGGTCCGCCGGCCAGCGCGTCGGCGAACGCGTCGCCGCGGGCCAGGACGACGGCCTTCGCAGTGCCGCCGGGGAACTGGCGGAGTGAGGCGTCGATCGCGGTCTCGTAGCGGTCCCGGCCGCCCACGCGGGTGACGGTCCCGCCCGCTCCGGCCGACGGCGGTGGCGCCTCGCCGGGGATGGTGACGGTCACCTGCTTGGACGCGGTGCCTGTCCAGCCGTTCTGGTCGCGGACCGTGACAGTGACGGTGTAGGTGCCGGATGCCGCGTAGTAGTGGTCGGAGATTCCGGAGCCGTTGTCCTTGTCCGACTGCCCGTCACCGAATTCGAAGTCGTATGTCGCGCCCGGTCCCCAGGAAGCGTTGATCGTGACCACGTGCGGATCGTTGGCGTTCGGCTGGAAGGACGACACCACCGGCGTCACCTTGGTGGGGGCCGGGGAGGCGGTGAAACTCGCTGTCGCCGTCTCACCCTTCTCGCCAGTGAACGTCACGGTGCCGTGGTAGGTCCCGGCTGCGGGGTAGTGGTGAGTGCTCTGACTCGTCGGGGCGGATCCGTCGCCGTAGGAATAAAGGGCTGACACCGGGCCGGACCACTGGAACATCCCGTCGGTGGACACGGTGGCGTCCAAGTAGTTCTGCGGTGACAGTCCCAGCGCCGCGGTGGCGGTGAACGGCCTGGTCTGCATGCCCGTGAACTCGCGGGCGCCGCGGTCGGCGTAGCCGACCGGTCCGGATCCGGTGTCCGTCACGTCGGGGTCGTCGACCCGGTCGACGGCCGGCTCACCGGGGGCGGCCGCGTCGGCCGAGTCGATCGCCGGGGAATTCCAGGTCAGCCCGTAGGAAGGCGCGACGAAGTACTCCTGGGGCGTGGCCGGCCAGTCCGGGTCGTTGGAGGTGTCGAGCTGCGCCGCACCGTCCAGGTCCGCCGACCCCAGATGCGCGGTGTCGAAAGCTTGGCCGGTCGCGTACGCACTGGTTCCCCAAAGAACCGACGTCGTCCGATCAGTGCTGCCGAAAAGGTTGTGTCCCACCAGCGTGTTGGCGATCGCCGTGGCGGCCACGGTGAGGGCCGGCTGGGGGTCGCCGTCGGCGAGGATGTCGTTCTCGACCACGGCGCCGGTCGAGGCTCCGGACAGGACGACGTCGGCGATGTTGCCGGCGGCCGTGTCCGAGACGAGGCGCACGTCTTTCGAGTCGGTGACCTGGACACCGGTTCCATAGACGTCGCCGATGATCGTGCCGCTGACCGTCGTGCGGTCCGACCCGTTCTCGACGAGGATGCCCACTGTCAGGTTGGTGCCATCGCTGTTGTCAGGCTCGACGTGGCTGTCGGTGATGGTCGAGTCAGTCGTCGCGGAAAGCCGTATCGCGAAGGGAGCCGAGTCGTTGTCGCCGGAGACGAAGTAGTGCGGCGTGACCAGGACGTGGTTCACGGTCAGCGCCGACGAGCCGGAGGCGTCCAGGCCGCCCAGCCGGATGTCACGGACCACGACGTCGTGCTGCCCGGTGACGCTCACCACGGTCTGCCAGCTGTTGTCGGTGAACGTCTGGTCGGTGTAATGGCTGAAGACCGTGATCGGTTTGCCCGGTGCGCCCGAGCCGGCGATCTTGTCCGTCGCTCCGAGTTTTCCGACCAGCACCGAGTCGCCGGGCTGGGCGGCGGCGGTCGCACCGGCGAGCGTGCAGTACAGAGCACCGTCGGCGCGCGGCGCGGCGTCGGAGCACGTGCCGGTGAAACCCACGCGAAGCGTCACCGGCGCGGTCGGATCGGCGTCGGCGGCAGCCGCCATCGGCGCGCCCAGCGCCGCGATGGAGAGCGCTGATATCGACATGGTCGTGATCCGGCGTGCACGCATACCGACCCCCTTTTGACCGTGACCCCACCCTGACAAGCCGCGACAAGTCTCAAGGGATCGAAGGTCAGCGGTCAACTCCGCCGGCCACGGCTCCACGGCCGGGCCGTCACCACCCCTCGGGCTACTGGGGCGAGGAGTTGGCGATGCCGCACAAGATCTTCACCGAGACCGGGTGGGACATCACGATCGCCACCCCGGAGGGGAAGACCCCGACGCTGGACAAACTGTCCATGTCGTTCACCGCCGGCTGGCCGACCACCCTGCGCGAGGTCGCCAAATACCTCGCCACGATCAAACCCCGGCTGGACCAGCCCGAGGTACTGGCCGGCACGGACCCGGCCGACTTCGACCTCGTCTTCTACCCCGGCGGCCACGGCCCCATGGAGGACCTGGCGACCGACCCGGTGTCCGGCGCGCTGCTCACCGCGGCCCTGCACTTCGGCAAGCCACTGGCGCTGCTGTGCCACGGGCCCGCCGCGACGTTCGCCGCGAGGAACGCCGACGGCACCTGGCCCTTCGACGGCTACCGGATGACGGCACTGTCGAACTTCGAGGAGAAGCTCAACAGCTTCGGCCGCAGAGCCCAGTGGCTGCTCGAAGACCGGCTGCGCGCAGACGGCGCCGTCTATGAAAAGGGTCGCATCCCGCTGCGGCCGTTCACCGTCGTCGACCGCAATGTCTACACCGGCCAAAACCCCGCCTCCGCCACCCACCTGGCCCGCCAGTTGGTGGCCGACCTCAAGAACTCGAACAACCCCGCGCGGTAGTCCTGCGCCCCTTCCCTGAATGGAACAGTCGTGAAGGCAGTAGTCATCAAGGAATTCGCCGACCACGACCCGTACGACATCGTCCTCGACGTCATCGGCGGGAAGCACCGGGACGGCCTGGAAGCCCCGCTCAACCACGCCGAACTGGTCTTCAAACGGCTGCCCGTCTCGAGCACCACTCTGCTGAGGTTGCGACTCGCGGGGGCGTCAGAAAATTAGGTCCCGGGGGCCGGCGTCAGGGCTGCCAGCCAAATTGAAGCCCTCCCGGGTTCGCGCCACGGTCGTCCGGGTCGTACATCCGGGCGGGATGGGGCTTGGTCTGGTCGATCTCCGGGGGGAGCCAGTCCGGCAGCAATCGCGGTGGCACCGCGAGCAGCGCCGATGTCCAATTGAGAAGGCACGGGACATGCCATGGAACGGACGTTCGATAGGGAGTTGCTGTGGACATCGTGGTGTTCGGCGCGACCGGCATGATGGGCTCGCGGATCGCCGCGGAGGCGGCGTCCCGGGGACACAACGTCACCGCGGTCTCGCGGTCGGGCCGGGCGCCGGAGGGCGTCGACGGCCAGGTGACCGCGGCGGTCGGCGACGCGAGCGACCCGAGCCAGGTCGCGGACCTGGTCAGGGGCGCCGACGTGGTGGCCTCGGCCCTGGTGCCGCCGCGCGACGGCACGGACCCGCGCGCTCCCCTGGTCCAGCTCTACGCCGACTTCCTGTCCGGCGTCCGGGCCGGCGGCGCACCCCGCACGGTGATCGTCGGCGGCGCCGGCTCCCTGCTGGTGGCCCCGGACACCCGCCTGTGCGACCTGCCCGACTTCCCCGCGATGTACAAGCCCGAGGCGCTGGCGCACGCCGCCGTTCTGGACTCGCTGCGCGCCGACCCGACGCTGCCGACCTGGACCTACATCTCTCCCGCCCCGGAAGTCGGCCCCGGCGAGCGCACCGGCGCCTTCCGCCTCGGCATCGGCGACGAGCTCCTGCCGGACGCGAGCAGCATCAGCGCCGAGGACTACGCGGTGGCGTTCGTGGACGAGCTGGAGTCGGGAGCGCATCCGCGGGAGCGGTTGTCGGTCGCCCAGACGGCGCAGACCGGGAACTGATCGCGGCGGCCACCACGCACACCACGGCGCACAAGGCGAAGAACGCCCCGCTCCCCCACGCCGCGGACACCACGCCGACCAGGGGGAACAGCAGAGGGCTGAGACCCAGCGTGCACAGCGTCGTCACCGACGTGACCCGGCCGAGGAACTGCGGGGCCGTCGCCGTCTGCAACCGCGCGTTGGCGACGACCGTCGTCACACCGGTGGTCGCGCCGAGGACGGCGGACACCGCGACCGCGCCGACGCGTCCGAACGCGCCCCAGACGAGCAGCAGCACCGCTGTGAGTACCAGCGAGCCGGCGACCGTCAGGCGCGGCCGGTCGATCCGCTCGGCGAGCGCCGCCACGACCCCCGCGACCGCCGCGCCGCCGACGCTGAACGCCCCGAGGATCCAGCCCGCCGTCGCACCGCTCCAGTGCCGCTCGGCGACCAGCATGACCACGGCGGCGGCGATCGGGCCGCTGAAGCACAGCTCGCTCAGCCCGATGACGATCACCAGGCGGCGCAGTTCGGCGTGCTGCCGGACGTAGCGCAGCCCTTCGCCGAACTGGCTCCGCAGGCTCTGTCCCGGCCCGGCTACGACGGCAGCGCGGCGCGAAATGCGCAGCGTCATGAGCATCACCAGCGACGCGCCGAACAGCGCGCCGGCCACCAGGAACGCCCCGGGAGCCCCGCCGAGGCCGAGCGCGAGACCGGCCAGCACCGGCCCGGCCAGGTTCGCGGCCCGCACCGCCAGGACCCGCGTCCCTTGCACCCGCGCCAGCTGGTCCGGCGCGACCAACACCGGCGGAAGCGCTCCGACGGCGGGCATGAACAGCGCGTCGACGACGCCGAACCCGACCGCGAGCGCCACGAGCACCGCCAGCCGAACGTGCCCGACGACCGCCGGCGCCGCCGCCGAGACCAGCACGCAGCGCACGAGATCGCTGCCGATCAGCACCCGCCACGGCCCGAACCGGTCGGCGACCACACCGCCGCCGAGCATCAGCACCGCCCGGGGCACCGCACCGATGGCCAGCACGGTCCCGGCCGCCGCGGGCCCGAGCGACCGCGAGGCGGCCCAGGACAAGGTGACGAAGTAGACGGAGTCGCCGCCGACCGAGCAGGTGTAGGCCACGATCCAGCGCAGGACAGCGCCGCTCATCGCGTGTCCACGCGAGTGCAGGCCTTGGCCCAGCGCAGGACAGCGCCGCTCATCGCGTGTCCGCGCGAGTGCAGGCCTTGACCCAACGCAGGACGCCGCCGCTCATCACGTGTCCACGCGAGTGCAGGCCTTGGCCCAGCGCAGGACGCCGCCGCTCATCGTGCGGCCAGGCGAGGCTGCGGCCGGTGGCCGAGCGCAGGACGCCGCGCGGTTCGCGGTCATCGTTCCGGCGGTGGCAGCGCGTGAATGTGGATCGACACCGGCCGCGAGTCAGGCAGCTCGGGCAGGTCGCGATAGCGGTCGATCGTCGCCACGAGTTCCCTCTTGAGCTCGGTGAGCTGGGTCGGCGCCAGCCGCAGGGAGCGCTCGCTGGTCATCGTGACGTTCAGCCAGTCCTCGCCGAGATGCGGAACCTCGGCCGCGTAACGCCGAAGCGCGTCACCGTAAGCAAGGAGCGTCGAGTGCAGATAGGTGCGGCTATCCTCCTGACCGTCACCGCTCGGGTGCGTGGCAGGATCGTGATACAGCGCCGGCCGCGCGACCCGCCACCACCGGTCGCGCCGCGTGCCGCGCTCGACGTCCTCCTCGATCAACCCGCCCGCCGCGAGCTTGCGCAGGTGGTAGCTGACCGCGCCGGAGTCGAGGGCGAAGTGCCCGGCGAGGCTGCGGCCGGTGGCCGGGCCGTGGTCGCGCAGGTAGTGCAGGAAGCTCAGGCGCATCGGGTGCGCCAGGACGCGCAGCGCCGTGGTGTCGAGCACGATGTCGCGCTCGGGATGCGGCGCCAAGGGATCAGGATCCGGCTGTTCGGCTGGCATGCACCGCACGATAAAAGGCGAACGCCTCTTTGCGAACCCCCGTTCGCGAAGAAGTGTTCGCCTTTCGGTCGACGCCCCTGTTCGCCCCTACCGCTTGATCCCGACCGCCGCGTGTCCGTAGTCCAGCGACCGCTCCTCATCAGTGAGCTCCTGGTCCGGCCGCCAGCCGGGGATGATCACCACGCCGGGGTCCAGCAGCTCGGTGCCGGTGAAGAATCCGGCGATCTCCTCGCGGTCGCGCAGGACCAGCTGGGAGGTGGCGTTGTTCCAGCCCTTGCGGGCGGCGCCGAACTTGCCGGGCACGTGGCCCTCGGAGGCGTGCGAGACGGCGAGGGCGCTGCCGGGGGCCAGGACGTCGACGAACTGCGCCGCGATGCCGTGGGCGTCCTCGGCGTCGGAGACGAAGTGCAGGACGGCGACCATCAGGACCGCGACCGGCTTGTCGAAGTCCAGGACCGCGTGCACGGTGCCGTTGTCCAGGATGGTCTTCGGCTCGCGGACGTCGGCCTGCACGATCGCGGTCAGCTCCGGGTCGGCGCCGGCCAGCAGCGCCCGGGAGTGCGCGGAGACGATCGGGTCGTAGTCGACGTAGACCACGCGGGCGTCGGGGTGGATGCTCCGGGCGATCTCGCCGGTGTTGCCGGGGCCGGGGATGCCGGTGCCGATGTCCAGGAACTGCGTGATGCCGGCCTCGGCGAGGTGCCGGACCGCGCGGCCCAGGAAGGCGCGGTTGACCCGGGCCATGCCGCGCAGCTCGGGCATCAGCTTCAGCGCGACCTCGGCGGCCTCGCGGTCGACGTCGAAGTTGTCCTTGCCGCCGAGCAGGTAGTCGTAGATGCGCGCGGGATGGGCCTTGCTGCGGTCTATGTCCGGAGGTGTCCAGTCCGGCAGCCGCGCGGCGCCGTCCTCGCTGATCGACTCGTCGGTCACTTTCGACCCTCCCGGTGGCGGCCTCGCGCGGTGGGCGTCCCGCGTGTGGATCAGCGTAGCCGATGATCATCGAGGACTGATACCTGGTCGGCGGCGGTGGCCGCGGCGCCGGGGGCCCCGCCGGACACCGCGCGGCGATGCTAAGTTCACGTGTCGAATGATTCGCAACGTCGCGCCGGGAGTGCCTGTCAATGACCCGTAATGCCCTGGTCGCGGGCGTCGATTCCGCGACGCGGTGGTGCCAGGTGGTGATCCGCGAGGCCGGCACCGGCGCCGTGGTCCGCCGGGGCTCGGCGGCGCACCCGGACGGCACCGAGGTCCACCCCTCGGCCTGGTGGGAGGCCCTCGGGCAGGCCGTGGCCGAGGCCGGCGGGCTGGAGGACGTCGCCGCGGTCTCGATCGCCGGGCAGCAGCACGGCATGGTGTGCCTGGACGACGAGGGCGCGGTGGTGCGCCCGGGGCTGCTGTGGAACGACACCCGGTCCGCGCGCGCCGCCGCCGACCTGGTCGCCGAACTCGGCGCGGCGGCGTGGGCGGACGCCGTCGGCACCGTCCCGGTCGCCTCGCTGACCGTCGCCAAGCTGCGCTGGCTCGCCGAGCACGAGCCGGCGCGCGCCAAGTCCACCGCGGCGGTCTGCCTGCCGCACGACTGGCTGACCTGGAAGCTGACCGACGGCCGCGACATCAGGACCCTGACCACCGACCGCAGCGACGCCTCCGGCACCGGCTACTACTCCGCGGCCGCCGGCGCCTACCGCCCGGACCTGCTGGAACTGGCCTTCGGTCGGCAGCCGCTGGTGCCCGCCGTCCTCGGCCCGTCCGAGCCTGCGCGGATCCTGCAGCCCTCGGCCGGCTTCGCCCCGGCGGACTCCCCGCGCATCCGGCTCGGCGCGGCCGGACTGAACCCGCTGCTGGTCGCCGCCGGGGCCGGCGACAACGCGGCCGCGGCGCTGGGCCTGGGCGCGCGGCCGGGCGACGTGGTGGTGTCGATAGGCACCTCCGGCACGGTGTTCGCGTGCTGCGACGCCCCGACGGCCGACCCGACCGGCGCGGTCGCGGGCTTCGCCGACGCCACCGGCCGATATCTGCCGCTGGTCTGCACGCTCAACGCCGCGCGGGTCCTGGACGCGGCCGCCGCGCTGCTCGGCGTGAGCCTCGGGGAACTGTCGCGGCTGGCGTTGTCGGCCCCGGCCGGAGCCGACGGCCTGACGCTGATCCCGTACCTGGAAGGCGAGCGGACGCCGAACCGTCCGGACGCCACCGGCACCCTGCACGGCCTGCGCCTGACCAACTCCACCCCCGCTCACCTGGCCCGCGCCTACATCGAGGGCGTGCTGTGCGGTTTGGCCGACGGTCTGGACGCGCTGACGGCGGTCGGCGTCCCGGTGGAGCGCATCCTGCTGGTCGGAGGCGCGTCACGGTCGGAGGCGGTGCGGGCGATAGCGCCGGCGATTCTGGGCCGGCCGGTGCTGGTGCCGCGCGCCACCGACTACGTCGCGGACGGTGCCGCCATGCAGGCGGCTTGGGCGTTGAGCGGCAGCGGCATGCTCAGCACGAGCGGCGCGGACGAGCCGCCGGCGTGGGGCCCCTGCGAGGCGGAGCGGTCCGAGGCCGAGCCGGTGCCGTGGCTGCGGGAGCGGTACCACGAATACCGGGACGCTTAGCGGCCGGCCTGTGCCAGGACGCGGGGGTCGCCGTACGCGCGGAACAGCGTGATGAGGCCGTCGCGAAGGTGGAGGATCTGGACCGACGTCACGCTGAACGGCTTGCCGGTCGTGGTGACGGTCCCGATCGTGCGCATCTCGACGACGAGCACCTCAGAGTCCTGTGTCTGGTGGAGTGCGGTCACGTCGAACTCTTCGATGCGCACCGGCGAGTTCATCATGCGCTGCGCGTAATCGCGGATGGCCTCCTGGCCCTCGATGCGCAGCGGAGCGTCCGGCGTCCCCTCGAAGGGCATGTCGATCACGGCGTCGGGGGCGAACAGGGCGGCGAAGCCTTCGGCGTCGCCGTCGAGGATCACCTGGCGGCGACGGTCCAGGAGCTCGGCAGGTGTGCGGGATGTGGACATGGAACTCTCCTCAAGCAGTTCGTTCAACGCTTGTTCAATGAAACCCTACGACCGGACCGCGCCTTCGGTCAACGCTCGTAGAATGAAGCGATGACCGCCGCTCCCCCGCCGCCCGGCTCCCGCGCGCAACAGCGCAGCCGCACTGAAGCCCGCATCCTCGACGCCGCGACCAGGTCGTTCTTCGACGTCGGATACGAGCGCACCACGATCCGGGCCGTGGCGGCCGCGGCGGAGGTGGACGCGGGCCTGGTCATGCACTACTTCGGGTCGAAGCAGGCGCTCTTCCAGCGCGTGGTCGACGCCGCCCCGCTGCCGGAGATCGACGCCGCGCCCGGGCAGGCCGCCGAACACATCCTGGCCGGGCTCGCCGAGCGGCTGGCGAACGAGCCGGTCGCCTCGCTGACCATCCTGCGCTCGATGCTGACCAACCCGGAGGCTGCCGACGCCGTCGGTACCGCCGCGGTCCGTTACCAGGCGCAGATCGCGCAGGCGATCCCCGCCGAGGACGCGGACCTCCGGGCGGCGATCATCAGCGCCGTGGTGCTCGGCATCACGGTCTCCCGGCACCTGTTGAAGACGGACGCGCTGGCGGAGGCCGACCCGGAGCAGGTCGTCGGGCTGCTGCGGCCCGCGATCCGGTCGCTGGCGGACGGTTCCGGGTCCGGCGAGGGCTCGCCCGGCGCGCCTGGCTAGAGCGCGCCTGGCTAAAGCAGGCCTGGCTGAGGCGTGCCTGGCTGAAGATGGTCGAGAGAACGGATCCCCAGGACCGGCGAGGTCAGCAGCCAGAGCGCTGACATCGCCCCGCCGACGGCCGCGACGAGCAGCGTCGGCCGCATCCCGACCGTGCCGGCCAGCACGCCGCCGACGACGGCGCCGAGGGGACGGACGCCGTAGTTGACGGTGGTGTAGGCGCCGGAGACGCGGCTGCGGACGGCGTCGTGGATGACGGCGGTCTGCAGCGAGTTGAGGTTGACGTCGAACAGCATCACCCCGAGGCCGCCCAGGAACTCGGCGAGGCCCAGGACCAGCGCGCACAGCCACACCGAGCCGTGCGCCACGGCGACGAGCGCGATCGGCGCCGGGAACAGCACGGCGCCGACGGCGACGCCGCGTCCGACGCCGATCCGGCGCGCGAGCCTCGGCGCGAGGACCGCGCCCAGCAGCGCGCCGCTCGCCCCGATGCCCAGGGCGACGCCGACGACGCCGCCGGACAGGTGCAGCACGCGGTTCGCGAACAGGACCAGGAGGCTGGTGTTGGCGACGAAGGTGAAGAAGTTGACCGTGGTCGCGCAGGCGAGCGTGGATCTCAGGATGGGCTCGCGGGCTATGTAGAGGATGCCTTCTTTGGCGCGGCGGGCGAGGGAGAGCTCGGCTGACTCCTGCTCTGACTCCTGCGGCTGCTTCGGCTGCGGCTGCGGCTGCGGCTGCGGCTCGGCGATCCGGACGCGGCTGATCGCCAGCGCCGAGAACAGGAACGACACCGAGTCGGCCAGCACGGCGAACGGCGCGGACGTCGCCGCGATCAGCACCCCGCCGGCTGCGGGCCCGACCATGAAGGAGGCGGAGCGGGTGCCGGCGAGCTTGCTGTTCGCGGACACATATCGCGAGCGCGGCACCAGCCGCGCGAAGAAGGACGGATACGAGGTGTTGAACAGCACCGCCGCAGTCCCGCACAGCGCCGCGACGACATAGAGCTGGCCGAGCGTCACGGCATGGAACGCCGCCGCGACCGGCAGGCTCACCAGGACAACGGCACGGGCCAGATCGGCACCGATCATCAGGCGGCGCTTCCGGCGCTGCCGGTCCACCCACGCCCCGAGGAAGACGCCGAGCAGATTCGGCGTCCAGGTCACGGCGGCGAGCGCCGATGCTTCGGCGGCGGAGGCTTTCAGCGTCACGGAGGCGATCAGCGGAAGCGCGAGCTCGGTGACCCGGTCGCCGAGCTGGGAGACGGTGTCGCCGAGCCAGAAGCGACGGAAGCGGGGGTCTTGGGGGTCATGGGGGTCATGGGGCGCGGCGGCGGGCACTTCAGCCTCGGTCGCGGAGCCGGCCGTCATACGCCGCCGCCGATGCCGGTCGACCCCGTATCAGGGTCCGCATTCGCAGTGCGCGACTCCGCCTCGGTATCAGTGCCCTGCCCCTGCCCTTCCGGCAACACGAACCGCACCAACCGCACCCGCCGACTCCCCGCAGGCCGTTCCCCGGCCTCCCGATTCACATACGGCGCGAGCACCGTCTCGATCCCGTCCATGATCGCCGCCAACTCCGCGGCGTCCACATCGACCCCGGTGTCCGAGACCCCCGCGACCCGGCTCCACTCCGCGTCCAGCTCCGGCTCGACCTCGGTCAGCCAGCGGGCCACCTTGCCCTGCGCGTGCGCCATCATCTCCCGCGCCAGCGTGCGCGCCGCGGTGTAGCCCTCGGCGTTGTCGGCGTCGGCGGGCACGTCGAAACGGAACCCGGGCACCGCGGCCTCCCAGCGCCGGGCGCGGCCGTCGGGGTGCGGTTCGCCGTCGCGGACCAGGCCGAAGCTCGCCAGGTGCCGGAGGTGCCAGCTCGCGGCCGAGGGGCTGATGCCGGCGCGCGGGGCCAGTTCCGTGGCGCTGGACGGGCCCTCGCGGCGCAGGATGTCCATGATCGTCAGGCGTGCCGGGTGCGCCAGCGCCCGCATCATCCGCGGATCGGTGACGACCACGTCGCCGAATCGGCCGCGTTCCGCCTGTTCTTCGCGCTCTTCGCGCTCCCCCACCATAATCTGAAAGTATTGCTTCACATCTCCGGACGTCAACCGCCAACCGCCGCCCGGCCGAAAAAACAGATCGCGCTCCGCAGACCCCTCAGTAAGCTCGCCAGAATGCGCATTCTGATGTTGGGCGGTACCGGCTTCGTCGGACGCGCCGTGGTCGAGGACGCCCTCGCCCACGGCCACGAGGTGACCATCTTCAGCCGCGGACGCTCCGGCGCCGCCTTGTTCCCGCAGGTCCCGCGCCTGGTCGGCGACCGGGACACCGACGACTACTCGGCCCTGGCAAGCGGCGACTGGGACGCGGTCGTGGACTCGTCCGGCTACGTCCCCCGCCAGGTCAACAACGCCATGGACGCCCTCGGCGACCGCGTCGGCCGCTACGTGTTCGTCTCTAGCCACGCCGTCTACCCGCGCCAGGGCGTCGCGCCCGGGTCGACCGAGGACACGCCGCGCCGCGAGCCGGTGCGCGACACCGAGGAGCTGTTCGAGGAGACGTACGGCCCGCTGAAGGTGGCGTGCGAGGACGACGTCCAGGCGCGCTTCGGCGAGCACGCGAGCATCGTGCGCCTCGGCAAGGCCGCCGGCCCGCACGATCCGCAGAACGGCCTGACCTACTACGTCCGCCGCGCGACCCGAGGCGGCCGCCTCGCCCTGCCGGGCCACCCGGAGCAGCCGATCCAGCTCATCGACGTGCGCGACTCGGCCCGCCTGATGGTGCGCCTGATCGAGGACGACCGCGGCGGCGCCTACAACGCGATCGGCCCGGCCACCCCGATCACGCTGGCCGACCTGATCCACACCTGTGCGCGGGCCGCCGGGACGGAGGTGGAGATCGTGCCGGTGCCGGAACAGGACGCGCAGGGCTCGTTCTTCCCGCTGATCCGCGACCGGGAGGAGTGGAACGTCATGCAGCGGGACCCGGCGCGCGCCGTGGCGGCCGGGATGCCGCAGACGCCGTTCGAGACCACGGTCGCCGACGTGCTGGCGTGGGACCGCGAGCGCGGGACGCCGGCGCTGACGTTCGGGTTCACCGAGGAGGAAGAGGCGAAGGCACTGGCCGAGGCCGGTCAGTAGTTTCGCTTTCTTCCCGATACAGATCGTTCAGAGTTCGAGCACGTAGCCGAGCAGGCTCCCGTCCCCCTCGATCCCGTCCGGCCGGAAGCCGCACTTCTCCAGCACACGCCGCGAGGCGCCGTTGTGCCCGGCGACGTAGGCGTGGACCGGCCGGACCGTCATCTCCCCCAGGAACAGCGCCAGCGCAGTGGTGGCGACGCCGCGGCCCCAGTGGTCGCGGCCGAACCAGTAGCCGAGCTGGCGCTGCTCCCACTGGGTCCAGGACGTGAGGGAGCCGGCCACCTCCCCGTCGACCACGACCGTGCGCGCCAGGATCGCCGGGTCGGCGAGGATCGCGCGCCACAGCGCGTCGTGATCACGTCGCGCGACCGGCGTCGCGGCCGCCATGCGGGCCGCGAGCGGATCCCGCTGGTACTCGAAGAACAACGGCACGTCCGCCACCCCGACGGGACGCAGCCGGATGTTGGCATACGCGCCATCCAGGGGTAAGCCCCCACTGGCCTGAGCACCACTCACGGCTCGACCTTTCGCCCGGTTTCCCACCCTGGTTCCCCTCAGCGTCGCACGAACTTCACGCCAAATCGATATCCGCAGGTGCGCAACCGATTTTCGCCTTCAATCGATTGGACTCCAGCCCCCACAGTCCTTATAATCGAAGGCATACAGCCGAAGCGATCACAAGGATCCAAGGAGTCAACGATGAACTTCGCCTCGACCTACGAACTGGCCGCCGCCCACGCCCGCCTGGCCGACCTCCACAAGCAGGCCGCCGAGGCCCGCCTCGTGCGCCTCGCCAAGAAGGAGCGCCGTCGCAAGACGGTCTGAGCCCGGACGCCGATGACATCCTGTGGGGCCGCCCGATGCGGGCGGCCCCACAGACGTGTTCGGGAGGTTCGGCGCGCGCGGAAACTTCTCGGCGGCCACGACCGCGGCGGGGTCATGAGGTAGTCAGCAGCAGCGCGACAGAAACCATCAGTGCCCGAAGCTACTGGCTCGCCGCCCCCACCGCCCGAGAAATACCCGCGATCCCCCGCGGCGGCGCGAACAGCAGGTGGTACGGCCGGGCGCCGGGGAAGTCGGCCATCGCGACGTAGTCCGAGGCGGTGCGCGCCGCGGCTGCCAGCAGGCGGTCGCGGGCCTGGTCGGCGGTGAGCGGGGCGATGCCGGTCGCCGTGTAGAGGTCGGCGCGGATCGTGTCGATGTCCGGTTCGGAGGCGCGCAGGTTCTCCTCGGTGGTCTCCAGCGGGAAGCCGTGGCCGGCCTCGTGCCAGAAGCCCAGGGTGATGAAGATGGCCAGTGCCTCGGCGAGGTCTTCGGCGATCAGCGTGCCGCAGCCCTGGCCGTCCGCGTAGAGCACCGGCCGGCGCGCTTCCTTCGGGTCGCCGACCAGGTAGTACGTGCCGCCGGTGCCGTCGGCGGCGATCGGGAGCAGGGGCAGGCCGGCCGGGATCACGAGGCGTTCGGCCTGGTAGCGGCGGGTGACGTCGAAGTCGGCGACCAGGTCCAGGGTGCGTGCGACCTCCGGCCGCGCGTCGAGCAGCCGCAGAAGGCGCTCGCCCGGGTCGGCATCCAAGTCCAGGTCCGGGTCCGTGTCCGAGATCGGCATCAGTGGACCCTCCTTGGCCTGCGACGACGCTGTCGGCTCGAACGTACCCGAGCCGCACGCGCCGCCGAGGCGGCATTTATGCCCTCGCCGGAAACAGCCCTACCAGGCGATGGCCTTGCCGTCCCGGAAGAACCCGCCGGTCGGACCGCCGTCTGTACGCAGCCGATTGGCACCCGTAACGAGAGCCATCATGGCTTACGCCTCAGCTCCCCGACTCCGGCTGCCGCCCGATAACCACCGTCGCCTCCAACTCCTGATCCTGCGCGATCCACGCCTTCAACCCAGCCTCCCCGAACGCCTCCAGCATCGGCTCAGCCTGCGCCTCACTTGTCTCGATCAGCAGATGCCCACGCGCCGCGAGCCACGCCGGAGCCTCGGCCGCGACCCGCCGGTGCACGGCCAGCCCATCGGCCCCGCCGTCCAGACTCCCCAGCGGCTCGAAGGCCCGCGCCTCAGCCGGCAGCGTGGCGATCGCCCCCGTCGGCACATACGGCGCGTTCACCACCAGCAGATCCACGCTCCCCCGCAACCGCTCGGGCAGCGCCTCGAACAGGTCGCCCTCGTGCACCCGGGACCGCCCCGCGAACGGCCCGAGATTGCGCCGCGCGTACTCCAGCTGCCCCGCGTCGATATCGGCGGCGTGCACCTCGGCACGTGGCAATCGCGTCGCCAGCACCGTCGCGAACGGCGCCGAACCGCAGCACATGTCCACGATCGCACGCGCCTCGCGCCCCAGGTCCAGGGCGAGTTCGACCAGGAACTCGGAGCGCCGCCGCGGCACGAACACGCCCGGCCCGACCGCGATCCGCAGCCCGCAGAACTCGGCCCACCCCACGACGTGCTCCAGCGGCTCGCCGGCGCAGCGCCGAGCCACCAGCGCCGCCAGCCGCGAAGAAGGCTCCACTTCGTCCTTCACGGCCTGCACCAACAGCTCCGCCTCGTCCTCGGCGAACACGCACCCGGCGGCCCGCAGCCGCTCGACGACGTCCTCAGTCATGATCACGATCTCAGTCTCGCGCAAACACCCCGGACAATGCATACGCGGGCGATTTATCAAGATGTTGACGCCCAAGGTCGTACCGCTCGGTCGTGGCCGAGTTCGCATGTCCCATATACACCTGGATGTCGCGCAGGGGAACCCCTGCATCAAGCAGCAGCGTGGTGCAGGCGTGACGCAGCGAGTGCGGACTGATCTTCTTGTCGATCCCCGCCGCCTGCGCGCAGCTCTCGACGATCCACTCCACCTGATACCGCGTCAGCCGCGCACCCTCGGCTCCGACGAACACCGGCCCGGAGCCGGGAGCGACGGCGGAGTCCGCGGCACGCTCGGCCAGCCACGCGTCCAGACATCCGGCAGCCGGCGGCGCGATCGCCTGGTCCTGCTCCTCGCCGCCCTTGCGCCGCAACCGCACGACGCGGTGCCCGCGCTGCGAGGACAGGTCCTCCACATCGATGCCGCACAGCTCCGAGACCCGAAGGCCCTGATACAGCAGGACGGCGACGACAGCCTCGTCCCGCACCCCACGCTTCGCCGCCGCCGCGAGCATCGCCGCCGACTCCTCGCGGTCCGGGCCCAGCGTCTGCGACTTGCGCGAGACCTTGGGCAGGTGGAGCGCCTTGTCCTTGGCCGGCACCGGGCTCTTGGCGGCGTAGCCGGAGTCGACGGCGTAGGCGTAGAAGTTGCGCACGGCGCTGATCTTGCGCGCGAGGGTCGCCGGACGCGCCCGGCCGTCGTCGCCGAGATGCACGGTCCAGGCGTCGACATGCGCGCGGACCGCGTCGAAGGGATCGACGTCGAACAGCGCGCACCACGCGAACCACTGCTTCAGATCGACCGCGTAGGCCGAGGCGGTGGTCGGCTTGTAGGTGAGCAGGAACAACGTCGCGACCTGCTCGGCGTTCGGGCCGGCGCCCTGCGGGCCGGCCGCCGCCAGCGCGCCGGGGACCACGGACACGACGACGGCCGAGCCGGCGGAACCCACGGAATCCGCCGCGCCCGCCGAGCCCATCGGGCCCGCTTCGAAACTCACCGAATCGCTCACTTCGCGTCGCGCGCCTGCCGCCACGCCTCGACGGCCTCATCCGCGTCCACCCGCGGAATCACCACCGACGGCCCCGGCTGCGGCGTCCGCCGCGCGGCGTCGGAGCGCACGTCGTAGTCCGCGATCGCAGCCCGCAACACGGCTTCGGACGCGGCGAGCCGATCCTCGATCAGCCCTTTGCGCAGATCCTGCGCCTCGCGTCGCAAAGCCAGCGGCAGGGGCAGCGCGTGCGCGCCGACGCGTTCCTGCGCGACCTTCTGCGTGATCCACCAGTCTTCGCGGTACGGCTGGCTGTCGCCGGGCAGCGGCTTGCCGACCAAAGGGTTGTCCTCGAAGGCTCCGTCCTTCTCGGCATCGCGCACATGCTTGTCGATGCCGGAGGCGAATCGCTCATGCCAGGTGCTCATACCCCATTATCGCAAAAGGGTTACGGGCTTATCCCAGGGAGGTGTCGCCGAGGCCGGCGGCCAGGGTGCGCAGCAGGTCGGTGAGGGTGTCGCGGTCGTCGCCGGCCAGGACGGCCAGCAGCCGCCGCTCGTTGGCGACGTGCAACGGCATCAGTTCGTCGATGAGTTCCAGCCCTGCGGACGTGAGATGGATCCGGACGCCGCGACGGTCGCCGGGGTCGCGCAGCCGCTCCACCAAACCCTTGGCCTCCATACGGTCCACGCGGTTGGTGATGGCGCCGGAGGTGACCATCGCGGTGCGCAGCAGCGCCCCCGGCGACAGCTCGTACGGGGCGCCGGAGCGGCGCAGGGTCGCCAGGACGTCGAACTCCCAGAACTCCAGGCCGTATTCGGCGAAGAAGTCCTTCAGCTCCTTGTCCAGCAGCCGTGACAGGCGGCTGATGCGCCCGACGATGCCCATCGGCGTGGCGTCGAGCTCGGGCTTCTCCCGCGCCCACATCGCGATGATCGCGTCCACGGCGTCGGCCATCGACGGCTCCTTCTCGAGGGAATGTGCTAGTTTCCCTCAATGTTAACACTCTCAAGATTAAGATTGTTAGTGTGGAAGAACCAGGGGAGAACTCCACATGACCGCCATCGCCACCGCAACCGCCGCGCCGACCGTCGCGCACACGCCGTCGTCCTCGACCGGCACCGCCCGCGACCTGCTGCTGTCCGTCCTCGCGCCGGCCAGCTGGGGCACCACCTACGTGGTCACCTCCGAACTGCTCCCCGACCACCGCCCGATGCTCGCCGCGACGATGCGGGCGCTGCCGGCCGGGCTGATCCTGCTGGCGTTCGTGCGCCGACTGCCGAAGGGCAGCTGGTGGTGGAAGACCGCGGTGCTCGGGACGCTGAACTTCGGGGCCTTCTTCCCCCTGCTGTTCTTCGCCGCCTACCGGCTGCCCGGCGGCGTGGCCTCGACGCTCGGCTCGGTGCAGCCGCTGCTGGTGGCGGGGTTCAGCATCCTGATCCTGCGTCAGCGGCCGCACAACGCGGTCCTGGGCGCGGCGATCGTCGGCACCGGCGGCGTGGCACTGATGACGCTGACCGCCAAGGCCCGGCTGGATCCGCTCGGCGTGGTGGCGATGCTGGTGGCCACCGCGCTGATGGCGCTGGCCGTGGTGCTGGGCCGCAGGTGGGGACGGCCGGAAGGCGCCACGCCGATGGTGCTGGCGACCTGGCAGCTGGTGTTCGGCGGGCTGATCCTGCTGCCGATGACGCTGGTCTCCGAGGGGCTGCCGGACACGCTGACCGCCAAGAACCTCGCCGGGTTCACGTACATCGGCGTCGTGGGCACCGCAGTGGCGTACACGCTGTGGTTCCGCGGCATCGAGCGTCTGGCGCCGACGTCTCTGTCGCTGCTGAGCCTGGCCAACCCGATGGTGGCCACGGTCGCCGGGTTCGTCGTGCTGCACCAGTCGCTGACCGGGCCGCAGGCCGCGGGGTTCGCCGTCGCGCTGGGGGCGCTGGTGACCGGGCAGATGCTGGTCGCGCGGAAGCGATGACGGTTTGCATTCGATCCTCGCCATTTGATCCTCAGCCGCGCGGCTCTGGCTGCGCGGCCGACGGCCCTCTAGGGTGGAGCCACCTAGTTACCGACTGGTAGTAAGAAAGGTGGGCCCGATGCCCGACCCGACCCCGGGTAAGCCCTTCGACCTGGTCCTGTTCGGAGCCACCGGCTTCACCGGATCCCTGGTCGCCGACTATCTCGCCGAGCACGCCCCGGCCGGCACGCGCTGGGCGCTGGCCGGGCGTTCGGCGGCGAAGCTGCAGGCGGTGCGCGACCGGCTGGCCGCGACCCGGCCGGAGCTCAAGGGCCTGCCCCTGCTGATCGCCGACGCCGCGGACCGGGTCTCGCTGCGCGAGCTCGCCGAGCGCACCCGCGTGGTGATCAGCACCGTCGGGCCCTACCTGCACTACGGCGAGCCGCTGGTGGCCGCCTGCGCCGAGGCCGGGTGCGACTACGTCGACCTGACCGGCGAGCCCGAGTTCGTCGACGCCATGTACCTCAAGCACAACGCCCGCGCCGTGGAGACCGGCGCGCGCCTGGTCCACTGCTGCGGCTTCGACAGCATCCCGACCGACCTCGGCGTGCTGTACACGATGCGCGAGCTCGGGCCGCAGACCGGTCCGGTGCGGGTGTCGGGCTTCATCCGGGTCAAGGGCACGTTCTCCGGCGGGACGCTGGCCTCGGCGATGGCGGCGATGTCCCGACCCAAGGCGATGGCGCGCACGGCCAAGGCCCGCCGGTCCGCCGAGCCTGCTCAGCCGGGGCGGCGCTTCGGCGTCCTGGCCGGCCCGCCGCGCCACGACGCGACCGCGCACGCCTGGATCGCACCGCTGCCGGTGATCGACACGCAGATCGCGCTGCGCAGCGCCGCCGCACTTCCGGAGTACGGACCCGACTTCCGCTACGGGCACTTCGCCGCCGTGCGCCGACTGCCGATCGCGCTGGGCGCCCTGTCCCTGGTCGCCGGGCTGGCGCTGGCCGCGCAGGTCAAACCACTGCGACAGGCGGTGGGCAAGGTGGTCAAGCCGGGACAGGGCCCTGACGAGGCACGCCGCGCGGCCAGCTGGTTCACGCTGCGACTGCGCGCCGAGGCCGGGGGCCGGACGCTGGTCACCGAGGTCTCCGGCGGCGACCCGGGCTACGGCGAGACCGCGAAGATGCTCGCCGAGTCGGCGCTGTGCCTGGCCTTCGACGACCTGCCGGCGACCGCAGGGCAGCAGACGACGGCTACTGCGATGGGTGAGGCGCTCATCGAGCGGCTGACGCGGGCCGGGATCACGTTCCGGACGTTGGGGGCGGCGCCGACTGGGGCGCCGGGGCGGTGATGTCATCTCATATGGCTGGAGATGAAGCACCCCTTATATGTATGTATACGGCACGCTGCTGACAACTGGCGCCTTGGCGACTGCGGTCCCGGCCGGCGAACGGTCGACCGGGGAAGCCTCGCCGCGACCGGCAGGCGATCGGCCGACCGGGGCACCTTCGCCCCGACCGGCCCTCGCGGCCCAGCGCTCCCGCGCCGACGCCGAGCGCCAGCTCGCCTCGGCGCTTCAGCAGGCGGTCGTGCCGAGCGCCGCGCGCAATGGCGCCAATGCCCCGACGCGCCTGGCCGCCGCCGACGACGCCGATGCGCCGCCATGCCTGGCCGCCGCTGGCGTGCAGCCGTACGAGGCAGCCACCAGCGTGCCGCCATTCGCGACAGCTGCCGACGCGCGCCGCATCCGGCCGCCGCCAATGCGCCGCCGCTCCCGGCAGCCACCAGCGTGCCGCCGCTCGCGACAGGTGCCGGCGCGCCGCATCCGGCCGCCGCCGATGCGCCGCCGCTCGCGACAGCTGCCGGCCCGCCGCATCCGGCCGCCGCCGGTGTGCCGCCGTACCAGGCAGCCACCGGCAGCACTCCGTCCCTACTCGTCGGCGCTGGCCCACCCCTGCAGAATCCCGCGCCCCAGCTCGTGCCCGCGCATCATGAAGTGCAGCACCGCCGGCGTGGTGTCCGGGGTGACGCCGAGGTCGCGGACCGAGTCCACGTCCAGGGCGTGCACCGCGAAGTAGTAGCGGTGCCGGCCGGTGCCGGGCGGCGGGCCGAAGCCGACGTACTGGTGCATGCCGATCTCGTTCGGGACGTGGAACGCCTCGCCCGGGAGCGAGCCGTCGCCGGCGCCGGCGCCCGCGGGGAGCTCGGTGGTGTCGGCGGGGAGGTCGGCCAGGCCCCAGTGCCAGAACCCGGAGGGGATCGGGGCGTCGGGGTCGAACATCGTCACCGAGATGCTCCTGGTGCCCTCGGGGACCGGGCCCCAGGACAGCTGCGGCGAGGTCTCGCGGCCCCCGGGGACCTCGAAGATCGCCGAGCCGTGCTCGGGGGCGAGGCGTTCCCCGGGCTTGAATTCGGAGGAGCTCACCGTGAATGACGGCACCTGCTCCGAGGTGTCATAGGGCGACGACACGCGCACCACTCCCGTCCAACGACATCATCGACTATTGATGGATCTGCCACCCTCAACCCTACAGAAGGCGAGACGGCCAGCATGACCACCGCCGGAGAGCACTACCGTGTCATCCGCGCCGAGCTCACGGAGTTGGCCGCGGATCTGAGCCCGGAGCAGGCCGGCACGCCGGTGCCCGCGCTGCCGGGCTGGAGCGTGCTGGACACCTACGCGCACCTGGCCGGGATCAGCGCCGACGTCCCGGCCGGGATCGCGGCCCAGCCGGACAGCACCGCGTGGACCGCCGGACACCTCGCGGCGCGCCGGGGGCGCTCGCTGGCCGAGATCGTCGAGGAGTGGGGCGCCAACGGGCCCGGGATGGAGGCGTTCCTGGACGAGCCGGCCGGGCGGCCCGCGGTGATCGCCGTGATCGACCTCTTCCATCACAGCCACGACATCCGCGGCGCGCTCGGCCGGCGGGAGGCGCGCGACACGCCCGAGGCCGTGTTCGTGGCGACCCTGCTGACCAAGTTCAAGCGCAGCGGCTGGGAGGAAGCCGGGAATCCGCCGATCGAGCTGGCCACCGGCTCGGGCAGCTGGCGGTTCGGGGAGCAGGACTGCGCGCCCACGGCGGCACTGGCCACCTCCGACTTCGAACTCTCCCGCATCCTGATCGGGCGCCGGTCCCGGGCCCAGATGCTGGCCGCAGGCTGGACCGGCGACCCGGAGCCGATCGTGGACCTGCTGCCGAGGTTCGGGCCGCCCGTGACCGACCTCACCGAGTAGCCACGCCGACGACGGCCCCGTCCGGCGCCTAAACTCAATCCGCCCCTCAAATCCGCACCGCCACCGTCAGGTGAGATGGATCCGCCCCCGGGAGTCACCCCTTGGCCACCTTCGAGTCCCTCATGGACCTGCTCGAGCTGGAGAGGATCGAGGACGACCTGTTCCGCGGCGCCTCGCCCGACACCGACGTGCAGCGCGTCTTCGGCGGACAGGTCCTGGGCCAGGCCCTGTCCGCCGCCACGGCCACGGTCGAGCCGGACCGCAGCGTGCACTCCCTGCACGGGTACTTCCTGCTCCCCGGCGACCCGGCCGCGCCGATCGTGTACGAGGTCGACCGCTCGCGCACCGGCCGGTCGTTCTCCACCCGGCGGGTCGTGGCCCGCCAGCACGGCCGCAACATCTTCGTCATGTCGGCCTCGTACCAGATCCCCGAGCCCGGCCTGGACCACGCCGACCCGCGCCCGGACGCCCCGGACCCGGAGGAGCTGCCGGCGATCCCGACCAGCCCCGCCGACGACGGCGAGGACGCGCTGTGGAACATCCTCTACCGGCGCTGGACCGCCTTCGACATCCGGCGGGTCCCGGACACCGGCCCGGAACGGCGGCAGGTATGGCTGCGCACCTCCGCACCGCTGCCGGACGACCCGCACCTGCACACCGCGGTCCTCGCCTACGTCTCGGACCTGACGCTGCTGTCCACCACGCTCATCCGGCACAAGCTGCTGCCGCACAAAGAGGTGCAGATCGCCTCGCTGGACCACGCGATCTGGTTCCACCGCCCGGCGCGCGCCGACCAGTGGCTGCTCTACGACCAGGCCTCGCCCTCGGCCTCCGGCGCCCGCGGGCTGGCCACCGGCCGGCTGTTCACGCGGGAGGGCACGCTGGTGGCGACGGTCGTGCAGGAGGGGCTGCTGCGGGTACATCCGGCGCCCTGAGGCGTCGCCGGATCCGCCCGCGAACCGGCCGGCGCCACGCCGCCGCGAACCACCCCGCGCCAAGCCCCGCAAACCGACCCCCGACCGAACCCCCGCAGCACCCCCGCCCTACCCTTTCCGCACACGTGCGGTCGGCCCCGACCGCCCCAGGCGATCCGCTAGTCTCGACGGCGTCCCCACCGACCCGCCGCGGCGAAGAAGAATGAGGTCAGCGCGCAGATGTCCGTGTACCAGGCGGCGAAATTCTTCGTCGAACCCCTCGTGAAGCTCGTCTACCGGCCGCGCGTCGAGGGCCTGGAGAACATCCCCGCCACCGGGGCCGCCATCCTGGCCGCGAACCACCTGTCGTTCTCAGACTCCTTCTTCATCCCGGTGGTGGTCCCCCGCCACGTGACCTTCATCGCCAAGGCCGAGTACTTCAACACCCGCGGCCTGAAGGGGATGTGGAACAAGTACTTCTACGCCCGGTTCGCCGGCGCCGTCCCCATCGACCGCTCCGGCACCCGCAACGCCACCACCGCGGCCCTGGAAGGCGCCGTGGCGGTCCTGGAGGCGGGCGACCTGTTCGGCATCTACCCGGAGGGCACACGCTCCCCCGACGGCAAGCTCTACCGCGGCCGCACCGGCATCGCCGAGATCGCCCTGCGCTCAGGCGCCCCGATCATCCCGATCGGCATCGTCGGCACCGACCGCGTCCAGCCCCCCGGCAAGAAGATCCCCCGCCTGAGCCGCGTGACCATCCGCATCGGCGCCCCCCTGGACCTGGCCGCCGCCAAGGCGCTGGGGAAGCCGGCACTGGTGCGCCGGGCGATCACCGACGAGGTGATCGAGGAGATCCAGAAGCTGTCGGGGCAGGAGTACCGGGCGGTTTACGCCTCCGACGTCAAGGAGGGGAAGGCGGCGGCCTGAGCCGCCCCGGCCCCGTATGCCCTGAGGGAGTCGCCTCCCGGAGCCGGGGTTCGTTCGGCGATGAGTCGGTCAGCGTGATCGGTGGTCAAGACCCAGATCATGCGGATGTTCTCGTGTGTGTCCGGAGACTGCAGCCATGTGGCGGGATCGGCCAGTACTGCGTCGATCTCAGCGCGGCTGAGCTGTGGCGCGTCGTCCCAGTTGCCGTCGAGCGGTTCGCGAACCTCGATCATGTCGCGATTGATCAGATCGGCGGCCGAGGCGGCGAACTGCGGGACGAGAGCTTGCATCTGCTCGAAGGTCAGGCGGTTCCCTATATGGGTGTTTCCAGCCTCCGCCCAGCTGATCCGAGCTCCGTAGTGCGTGATCGCTTCGTTGAGATAGCCCTGCGTCATTGCGACGTACATGATGACGTCTTCGGGCGTCCGCTGATCCCAGATTGCCATGTATTGCATCCTTTCAACGAAGAACGGACGAGGCCGCTCGGCGTCGAAGCTCACCTAAGCCCTCATGGCTAAGCCTGTTGAGACAACGTCAAGGGCCGGCCGCGCGAACCCTCGCGCAGCCGGCCCCTCGCGTCTGACAGCGACCTAAGCCGTCGCCACGCCCCCGCCGTCGCCCCCGGGCTGGACCGAGATCGCCCCCGACAGCACCGCCTGCGCCTCCGGGTGCCCCGCGGCCGCGGCGGCCTCGAACCACGGCAGTGCCGCCTCGGTCTTGCCGCTCTGCTGGAGCAGCACCGCCGAGTTCCACATCGCCGGGACGTGTCCGGCGTTGGCGGCGGCCAGGAACAGGCGCTCGGCGTCGATCAGGGCGCCGGTCTGGGCCGCCACCACGCCGAGGGCGTAGGCGCCCGACGGGTCGCCGGCGTTCATCGCACGCTGGAAGGCCTCCGCGGCGCCCTGCTGGTCGCCGGTGGCCAGCAGCACCTGGCCGTAGACGACCTCGGCGCCCGGCGCGTCGGACTCCCGGCCGCGCTCGGCGGCCGCGAGGGCCTCCTCGACCTCGCCGCGGGCCAGGGACAGCAGGGCGAAGTTCACCTGCGCGTGGCCGTCGCCGCCCTCGGCGCCGCGCTTGAAGCAGTCCATCGCCTCCTCGACCTCGCCCTGCATCAGCAGGACGTTGCCCAGGTTGTTCACCGCGCGGACCTCGCCGGCCTCCACCGCCTTGCGGTACCACTCGGCGGCCTGCACCAGGTCGCCGCGGCGCTGGGCCAGGACGCCGATGTTCGCCATCGCCGAGCCGACTTCGGCCTCGGCGCCGCGGCGGTACCAGAACTCGGCCTCGGCCGGGTTGTCCCAGTGGTTCATGCGCCCCAGGTTCACCGCGGCCTCCGACGAGCCCAGCGCGACCGCCTGGCTCAGCCAGGCCACCGCGGCGTCGTTCTCGCCGCGCACCGCCAGCAACGTGCCCAGGTTGTTCGCGGCCTCGGCCTCGCCGAGTTCGGCCGCCGCCGCGTACCAGCGCACCGCCTGGTCGAAGTCGTCACGGGCCTGATACACCAGGCCCAGGCCGAACATCGCCGCGCGGCTGCCGCCGCCGGCCGCCGGGGCGAACACCGCCTCGGCCGCCTCCAGGTCCCCGGCCTCGAAGGCCACGAACCCCGCCGCCACCACCGGGTCGGCGTCGAACGCCGCGGACGGCGCCTGCGTCTCCAGTTCCGTCACCGCATCGGCGCCACCGACCTGGAGCCCGTCGGCCTCATCCGCCCCGCCGCCGAACTGCTGCTCTACCTCGGCCACGCTAGCCTCTCCCAAAAATCGAGCCACTATCCCCACCCGGCGACCCTCGCCGAGGAACCACCAAAGAAAATCACACCGGCCGACAACCGGACGACAACGGGAGTATCCGGCACTACCCCCGCCGCACGCCAGTCACCACACCGGATCAAGTCCGGACCGAGTCCGTACGGCGGCCCGCGCGCGACCCGCCCGCGTCCGACCTGGACCTTCGCCGAACCCCGCGCCAGCCCCCGATCCGAAGCCTCAAGTACCGCCGGATCACGCCCCGGACACCAACCGGCCGCATACCCGAAACCCACGCGACATGCCTCGGTCGGCCGGCCCCGCCGCGGTCCGCCCCCGACCCCCGCCGAGCGCTCCCGGCGGCCCCGCGAACCAGCGCCCTGACCTGCGCCGTTACCCCGCAAGAGTGCCAACCTGTCGTGTCGCACGACGCAGACCGTCAGGTCGTGGATGATATGCGCATGCGTTCCCCCGTCACGCTCCACGGCAACCTGTGCCGCCTGGAGCTCATGCGACCGGACCACATCGACGGCCTGCTGTTCGCGGCCGTCGCCGACCGGTCCACGTACGACTTCACCTACGTGCCGCGCGACCACGACGCAGTCGTCCGGTACGTGGCCCTGGCGACCTCGGACTTCGCCGCCGGTGTCGCCGTCCCCTTCACCACCATCGCGATCGATCCGCTGACCGGCGAGGAACGCATCGTGGGCACCTCCCGCCTGCGCGAACTCGAGTACTGGCGGGCCGGGGTCTGGCCGCCCCGGCACGGGCACGTCAACCCCGACGGCCGACCGGACGCCGCCGAGATCGGCTCCACCTGGCTGCACCCCTCGGCCCAGCGCACCGGCATCAACACCGAGGCCAAGCTGATGATGCTCACCTACGCTTTCGAGACCTGGGACGTGCACCGCGTCAGCCTCAAGACCGACGTGCGCAACACCCGCAGCCGGGCCGCGATCAGCGCCCTGGGCGCGCAGTTCGAGGGCATCAAGCGGGCGCACTTCCCGGCCGCCGACGGAGGCGTGCGCGACAGCGCCCTGTTCTCCATCGTCCGCGCCGAGTGGCCGGCCGCGAAGGCCAACCTGGAGGCCCGCCTGCAGCGCTACCTCGACCGCGCCACCACCGCGGCCCTGGAGCCGACGCTGGAGCCGGCCCCGGCGGTCATGACCGTCGAGCCGCACCTGGTCGAACCGCTGCCGCTGGACACCACGATCGAGACCGCCCCGGTCGCCCCGGTAGTACAAGCGCCAGCCATTCCGGCGGCTTAGAGCTCGACGCACCAGTAGCACGACCGGCGAGCCTCACAGAGGTCCGTCGACCGGACAGCGGGCCTCAGACCGGCTCGTAGACGACCACCGACCACCCATCCGGCCCGGTCACCGAGAACCGCACCTCATGCGGACCGGCGACCGGGCCGGCGACGTCGTAGCCGGCTGCCGCCAGCCGCTCGGCGGTCCCCGCCGCGTCCGCGACCTTCACCATCACCTGCGCCGCCCCCGACGACTCGGCCCCGGAGGCCAGCGCCAGGCGCGCACCGCCCAGGTCGAACTGGGCCCAGCGCTCGCCGTCGACGAAGGTCGGCTCGATGCCCAGCACCGCCGCCAGGAACCGCACGCCGTCCGCCAGCCGCGCCGCCGGGAACACCGACGCCACGCTCAGAGCCTTCTCGTCCGCCATTGCGTCCGCCATCGCGTCCTCCTTTTCTGACGATGCGTCAGATTAGCCGAACCGGCGTCACTTCGGAGCCCCCGGGATCCCGAGGTAGTGCGCCCAGTACAGCCACCCGACGAAGGTCACACTGTCGATCAGCCCGTGCGCCACCACCAGCGGCATCACCCGGCCCCAGCGCCGGTAGGCCCGGCAGAAGATCAGCCCCATGACGAAGTTCCCGACGAACCCGCCGAAACCCTGGTACAGGTGGTACGACCCGCGCACCAGCGAGGACATGATCTCCGACCTGGTCCGGGAGAACCCCAGCTGCTCGAACCGGCGCAGCAGGTACCCCAGGACCACGACCTCCTCGGTGACCCCGTTCCGGAACGCGTCCAGCAGCAGGACCGGCACCCGCCACCACACGTCCGGCAGCGTGGTCGGGATCACCGTCGCGTTGAGGTTCAGGGCGTGCGCGACCACGTACAGCCCCAGCCCCGCCGAGCCGATCCCGGCCGCCACCACGGCGCCCCGGGCCCAGTCCCGCCAGCCGCCGGACAGGTCGAACCCGAGCGTGCGCAGCGAGGCGTTGTCCCGCAGCAGCAGATACGCCACCAGCGCCACGATCGCGACGCTGAACCCGAGGTCGAGCACCTGGTAGGTGAAGTCCAGCCAGGGCCGCGAGGACTGCGAGGCGTTCAGCCCGGCCGCCTGCTGGTTCAGCGCCTGCTTCGCGGTCAGCTTCGCGATGATCGACACGAACGAGTACACCGCCGACTGGCCGAACGACAGCGCCAGCACCACCAGGACCTCGAACCGCAGCAGCGTCCGCCATCGCGCCTCGGACACCGGCCCGCCCCCCGTGGGCACCACGCCCTCGTCCACCACCGCCACGCCGGCTCCTCACCCTCGTCCGCTGCGTCGTCTCCGACTGACGTATCCGACCGCCGTCATCGACCGCCGTCGTCGGCTGCCGACTTCGACTGCCGTAACGCATCATCGCAGCCGAAGCGCTGAACGAGCCCGATCGGACCTGTACGGCCCTGAACGGGCCTTCGGCCATGATCGGTAGACCTGACGTCACCGCTTCCGAACCCACGGTTACCTTCAAGTAACAAAGTGGGCGCGGACAACCGGTAAAACCCGCTGTCTCTTGTCCGCCGGTTCACGGCCGAACTACTGTTCCGCAGCAGCGGCGCATATGCGGACGCACACCCCTTGACTAAAGCTCTGACCACGGCCTTGACCACACCGAAAGACCAGACGAGAGGCGCACCTATGCGGCGGCGGCGAACCGGCCCGGACCCGGGCTCAGCCCGGCGTCCAGGTGTGCGCCGGCGCGCCGGTGAGCATCAGGTCCGAATAGGCGATCGTCAGCCGCTCCAGAGCCGTGGCCCGCTCCACGCCCTCGTCGTCGACCAGCCGGTGGAACTCCCCGGACAGCCAGGTCGCCCCGTTGCGTCCGGTGACGCACCGGCCCTCGATGATCCCCAGGAACTCGTCCCGGTCGCGCGGATCGATGCCCAGGGCGTCCAGCCCGCGGCGCGCCGCCGGCAGCAGCTCGGTGAGCACCAGCTCCCGCACGGGAACCGGGCCGCTGTACCGGTCCGTGCGCCACGCCAGCTCGGCGGCCAGGCCGAAACGCGCCGCGTGGTGCAGGTTGCGCGCGGCGTCGGCGAAGTCCAGATGGCCCCACACCGGATCGGGGTCCTCCATCAGCGCCTTCACGCAGCCGTAGAAGAACGCGGCGTTGGCCAGCACGTCCACGACCGTCGGGCCGGCCGGCAGCACCCGGTTCTCCACCCGCAGATGCGGCTTGCCGCGCGCCACGTCGTAGACCGGCCGGTTCCAGCGGTACACGGTGCCGTTGTGCAGCTTCAGCTCCGGCAGATGCGGAATCCCGCCCTCGGCCAGTACCTTCTCGGGGTCCTCGTCGGAGGACACCGGCAACAGCGCCGTGAAATACCGCAGGTTCTCCTCGAACAGGTCCAGCGGCGAGGAGATCCAGCGCTCCCCGAACCACACCCGCGGCCGCACACCCTGCGCCGCCAGCTCCTCCACCCGGAAGTCGGTGGCCTGCTCGAACAGCGGGATCCGGGTCTCGGCCCACAGCTCCCGGCCGAACAGGAACGGCGAGTTCGCCCCGAGCGCCACCTGCACCCCGGCCAGGGCCTGCGCGGCGTTCCAGGCCGGGGCGAAGGTCTCCGGCGAGACCTGCAAATGGAACTGCACCGAGGTGTTGCAGGCCTCGGGCATGATCGAGGCGAACGTGGTGCGCAGCCGCTCCACGCCGTCGATCTGCACCAGGAAGTCCTCGCCCCGGACCTGCGCGATCTCGTCGTTGAGCAGGAAGTAGCGGTCCTCGGCGGAGAAGTTCTCGACCACCATGTGCGCCTCGTCCAGGGTCGGCAGGATGCCGATCATCAGGATCCTGGCGCCGGCGGCGCGCGCCTGGCGGTCGGCGTAGGCCAGCGAGGTGCGCAGCTCCTCGGCCAGCTCGGAGAACACCGTCCCGACCAGCTTGTGCGGGGCGATGTTCACCTCCAGGTTGAACTGGCCCAGCTCGGTCTGGAAGTCGCGGCTGGCGATGCGCGAGAGCACGTCCTCGTTCACCATCACCGGCCGGCCGATCGGGTCGACCAGGTCCAGCTCCAGCTCCACGCCCATCAGCGTGCGGCCGCGCTCGAACCGGTCCTCGGCCAGCATGCGGCGGAACACTTCGAAGCCTGCGCGCAACCGTTCCCGGAACCGTGTCCGATCCGCCCCGGTGAATTCGGTCGCGACCACACGCTCGCCCACAGGCGCGCCCCTTTGCCGTCTTGGCCCGCAGTAGTAGCGCGGGACGCCGTCATCACACCGACATACCAACTCAGAAACTCAGACTACTGTCGGACATTCAGCAACGAAAGGGATCGTGACCCCCGTGGCAGGCAGGCACCGGTCCTATGAGGGCCCCAGCAACTCCTCCCGCGGCCGCGGGGGCGGCTCCGGCGGATCGTCGTTCCCGACCGGGCTCGTGGCGCTCGGGGCGGCGCTCGTGCTCGCCGCGGGCGGCGGATACGTGCTGTACACGAAGAAGCACGACTCCACGAGCAACGCCGGCGGCAGCGGTCACACCCCGGCGGCTTCCAGCGGGTCGTGCGCCGCGCCGACCACGCTGAACGTCGACGCCAACCCCGACGTCTACACCGCAGTCAAGGCGGTCGCCGACGGGATGTCGGACCCGTGCGTGCACGTCAACGTCACCAGCGCCGAGGCCTCGGCCGTGGCGGCGTTCCTGGCCGGCACCGCCAAGGGCGGCGACGTCACCAGCGCGCCGGACGTGTGGATCCCGGACAGCAGCATGTGGATCGACGTGGCGCACGGCAACGGCGTGAAGTCGCTGGCGGCCAACCCGACGCCGATCGCGACCAGCCCGCTGGTGATCGGCATGCCCAAGCCGGTGGCCGCCGCGAACGGCTGGCCGGGCAAGCCGTTCGGCTGGAGCGACCTGCTCGCCAACTTCAAGAGCAACAAGCTCCAGACCGCCGTTCCGGACCCGACCACCTCAGGGCCCGGTCTCGCCGCGATCACCATGCTGCGCGCCGCTGTGCTGGGCCCGGCCGGAGCTGACAAGACCAAGCAGGCGCAGGCTCTGCAGAACCTCACGCTGGTCTACCGGGTCATGAGCACCTCGGTGTCCAGCTCGATGAGCGCGTTGCTCACCAGCCTGCCCTCGGACGGCGCGACCGCCGCGGGCGCCGGCGGCGTGGCGGCGTTCCCGTCGACGGAGCAGAAGATCGCCGCGTACAACACCGCCAGCCCGGCCACCCCGCTGGTCGCGCTGTATCCCGCGGACCCGGGTCTGGGCACGATGATGATGGATTATCCGTACACGATCAGCGCCAACCTGGACGCCGCGCACGCCAAGGCCGCGGCCGAGTTCCAGAGCGTGCTGCAGAGCCCGGCGGCCGTCAACACCCTGCAGAAGGCCGGGTTCCGGGACCCGAAGGGCGCCGCGGGCGGCATCCTGACCGCCGCGAACGGCGTCAACCCGGCCGTGCCCGCGCTGGCGCCGGCCGACACCACGCACACCGCGGCCGGCACCGCGCTGTCGGTGTGGAACGTGACCAGCGAGCAGACCCGCGGCCTGGTGGTCATGGACGTCTCCGGCTCGATGGGGATGGCCGTGCCCGGCCAGGTCGACCCGACCTCCCAGGCCCCGCTGAGCCGGCTGCAGATCACCGCCGCGGCCTGCCTGGCCGGGCTGCCGCTGTTCGGCGACAGCTCCCAGCTGGGGCTGTGGACGTTCACCACCAAGGACACCGCCGACGGCGGCGGCACCGTGCACAACGAGCTGGTCCCGATGGGCCCGCTGTCGGCGCCGGTGGGCAATTACCCGAACCGGCGCGCGGCACTGAACGCGGCGCTGCAGCAGCTCGCGATCCAGCCGGGCAGCCGCAACGGGCTGTACGACACCATCCTGGACGCGTACAAGACGGTGCTGACCGGCTGGGCGCCTAACGAGTCCAACGCGATCGTGGTGTTCACCGACGGCAAGGACGATGGTCTGAACTCGATGACCGCCGACCAGCTCATCGCCAAGCTCGACGCGCTGAAGACGGCCAACCCGAACCACCCGGTGCGGGTCATGATCGTGGCGCTGGGCAGCGGCGTGGACCTCACCACCCTGTCGAAGATCACCGCGGCCTCGAACGGCCAGGCGCTGCACGCCGACACGCCGGCGGACATCGGCTCGGCGGTCATCGCGGGCTTCGCGGGGCGGCTGTCGGACCAGTGAGGCACCGAGCCGCCGTGTCTCGTGTCACCGTGTCTCGTGTCTCGTGTCACCGTGTCTCCGGATGAGCCATCCGGTGGCGCGGGCGGCGATCCGTCCCGCGCCTCCGGCACGTCCGGCGACACGCCGTGTGTCCGTCAGATAACCCAGGATCACCCTTAGGGAAGCCGTCCCTAAGAGCAAACACCGACCAGCAGAAAGCTCAAAGAGAGCTCAGAGCGACGAACCGCTGACAGCTCGGTCGCGTCTAGTCAGTAGTGACTACGTGACCGGGCTCCGGCGCCACACCAGAGCACTACATTCCCCGAATGCCCGAGTCACCTCACCGGATTTCCCTGCGCTGAGCCGTGTGACGCGCGACACTAGGAGCACTGGTTCAGACCACCGGCGAAAACCGAGGTTCAGACCACACCACGGCGGCCCCACCGCAAGGCCGCCCCGAGGACGAAGAAGAACCACCATGACGACGATGACCGCCTCCCGACCCGGCTCCGCGCACGCGTGCCACCACCACCCCTGCTGTCCCGGCGCCGCCGCCAGCGACCGGGACGCCGCGCTGGTCGTGGTCGCGCACCCGGAGCAGGGCTGGTCGCTGCTGTGCAACGGGATCGTGCTGTTCGACGACACCGGCGAACTGCTCCCCGACGGCCAGGCGATCGCGCCGCACCGCCCGACGGACCGCTCCGCGTCCTGAGGCCGCGTCGATCGATCCACTGTTGTTACCGCTCGACTCACAGTTCGCCACAGCTCGTCGCACAGCAACGACCTCCTCGGGGACATCCGGGTCCGGCCAGAAACGGACCCGCGGCGCCCCCGATCGAGATCACACACCCTTCGAGGCCGGCCCGGGGCTCGACGCGTCGATCGCTCGCCCCGTGGATCCGTGAACGGCCCAGATCCGGGGGCAGCGCCATGAACGTCGCCCATACCGACCTTCATCTGGCCCATCAGGCGGCGGACCGCGCCGATGCCGTGGCCATGCGCCATTTCCGCACCGGCGACGTCGCCTGGCAGCGGGCCAAGGCCGGCGGCAGCCCGGTCAGCGCCGCCGACCACGAGGTCGAACACACCCTTCGCACGCTGATCACCGCGGCCAGCCCCACGGACGCCTTCCTCGGCGAGGAGTTCGGCGCGCACGGCCGGTCCCGCCGACGCTGGATCGTCGATCCCATCGACGGCACGGCCAGCTTCCTGGCCGGCGAGCCCGAATGGGGCACGCTGATCGCCCTGGCCGACGGCGACACCGTACTGCTCGGCATGGTCTCGGCCCCGGCCTGTGCCAGGCGATGGTGGGCCGTGCCTGGAGCAGGAGCCTGGAGCGCCGCTCTGCCGATGGACCCGCACACCTCGGCCTCCCCGCTCGCCGTCACAGCCGCCACCAGCCTTCAAGACGCCGCCATCGGCATCTGGCCTCCGCCCGCGCGGCTGAGCGCTGGCGACCGGCGGCTCGCCGCGCGCGTGGCCGCTCAGGCTCGGAGCACGGTTCCGGCAGTGGAATGGGACGGCCCGACTGCCTCCGCCTCTTCTGTCATTTCCGCCGTCATCCGCAAGCCCTCGACCGGGTCCGGGACCTGCCACGGTGCGCTACTCGTCGCCACCGGCCGGCTCGATGCCTTCCTGCTGGCGGGCGCAGGGCCCTGGGACGTCGCCCCTCTCGTGCCGATCGTTCGGGAAGCCGGCGGCGCCTACAGCGAGCTGTCCGAGGGTCGGGGCGGAGACACCATTACTGCCTTGTTCTCCGCCCCGAGCATTCATCAGCAGATCCTGGACATCGCAAAGACCTGCTGAAAGCTGCCGAGTCCCGGCCTGCCTCACCTGCGCGTTGACCGCCGCCTGGTCGGCGATGGCCGGATAGCCGCGGTAGCCCGCCGGCTGTCCCGCCGGCGGAGTGCGGTACGGCTTGGTCAGCCAGGCGGTGCGGCCCTGGGGCGAGCCGTCCAGGAACATCTTCACGCCGGCGGTACGCAGGCCGCCGTGGATGTAGTCGCGGCCCGCGCCTCGTCGCGCATGAAGTCCAGCACCGGCAGATCGACGCCGCCGTCCTGGACCGTGGTGAAGCCGTAGCGGTTCGCCACCTGGCGCCCGCGCTCGAAGAACCCGGCCTGGTCCTCCAGCGCGATGCCCGCGCCGGCCTGCGCGTAGGCGATGTTGAAGGCGGATTCCTCCAGCACGCCGTTGGGGACGCCGTGCGGCGGCACCCAGCCGGGTTCGCCGGAACCGCTGATGCGGCGGATGACGCCGCCTTCGGGGTCCGGCGTCTCGTGGGTGAAGCCCAGCAGCCGCAGGCCGGCGGAGTTGACCGCTCCGAGGTGGAAGGACTGGTGGACGGCCAGGGTCGGTTTGTCGGTGGGGACCAAGTCCAGGTCGACGGCGGCGGGATGGTTCTTCCCGACCAGCATCGCGTCGTCGTATCCGAAGCCGAGGACCCACTGCGAGCGCCGGCCGGGGCCGGTGTCGGCCCAGGCCGTCAGGCGGGCCACGACGTCGTCGACGGTGGCTACGTCGCCGTCGGGGGCGGCGAGCAGGTTCGCGATCGTCGCCTGGAGTTGACGTTCGTCTGTCCGGTCGCCGGTGCGTTCAGGTCGTCCATGGGAGGCTCTCCAGCCGATAGAGAATCAGAGTTCTGATTCCCTGCATAGCGCTACTTCACAGCGCCTTCAAGTACGGCGCGATGCCGCTTGAGGTGAGCGATGTTCCCCAGGTAGTAGCGATCGTGACCCTCGGCGACGTGCTGGGCGAACGCCGGATGGCCCGCGGCGGCCTGCCGGCGCATGAAGCCGACCAGGTGCTCCAGGCGGGCGATGACGGTGTCGAGCAGCGCGGTCCGGTCGCGCGCGCCGAGGTCGTAGGCGTCAACGAAGAGCGCCAGGCGCCGGGCTTGTTCCTTGGGCGGTGCGCCGTCCTCGACGAGCTGGACGAAGCGGTAGGCCGCGTAGGCGACGTCCCAGACCCGCGGCGCGGGATGCGCGGTGTCGAAGTCGATCAAGGAAACGGGACGGCCGTCGCGGAAGACGGTGTTGTAGGGGGCCACGTCGCCGTGGCAGATCACCTCGGACGGCTCGCGGGGCTCGAAATACCACGTGGCTCGCGGTGGTGGGACGAAGTCGGCGGTCGCGTCGTGGAGGCCGCGCAGCAGGGCTCCGACCTCGGCCAGCGCTTCGTCGGAGACGACGGCCTCGGACCCCGGGACGTCGCCGGGCACGAAATCGAGGACCTCGCGTCCCTCGGCGTCGAAGCCGTGGGTCCTGGGTGCTCCGCTGAAGCCCTTGGCGGCCAGGTGCTCCAGCACGGCGTGCACGGCCGGCGTCCACTCCCCTGCCGGTCGGTGCACGCGGTCGCCGATGCGGAGGACCGTGTTCACGCCGCCTGTCATCGGTTCGCCGGTCATTCCAAGATCGTGCCACACCGCTGAGCCCTGACCCTCGGCCTCGGCTTCTCAGCCCTCCGGCGCCTCACCGGGTGGCGACGATCAGTCCGCTCTCGTAGGCGACGATCACCAGCTGCGCCCGATCCCGCGCGCCGAGCTTCGTCAGCAGCCTGCTGACGTGCGTCTTCACCGTCGCCGGGCTGAGGATCAGGCGGAGCGCGATCTCCTGGTTGGTCAGGCCCCTGCCGATGAGTTCCAGGACGTCCTTCTCCCGATCGGTGATCACCGACAGCTCGGTGGTCGGTCGGCGCCCCGGCTCCGGGATGCGGGCGAACTCCTCGATCAGGCGCTTCGTGATGCCTGGTGCGAGCAACGCCTCGCCCGCCGCGACCACGCGGATGGCCGCGACGAGGTCGGCCGGTGGGGTGTCCTTCAGCAGGAAGCCGCTCGCGCCGGCCCGCAGCGCGCCGTAGACGTACTCGTCGAGGTCGAAGGTGGTCAGGACCAGGACCCGGACGTGAGGGTGCCGCTCGGCGATCGCGCGGGTCGCGGCCAGGCCGTCGAGCTCCGGCATCCGGATGTCCATGAGCACCACGTCGGGCAGCTCGCTGCAGGCCCGCTCGACGGCCTCGTTGCCGTTCGCGGCCTCGGCGACCACGGTCAGGTCGGCCTGCGAGTCCAGCAGCAGCCGCAGGCTGCCGCGCAGCAGGGTCTGGTCGTCGGCGATCAGGACTCGGATCATCGGGCCGCCTCCAGGGGAATCCGTGCCACGACGCGGAATCCGCCGCCGGGCAGCGGGCCGGCCTGGAACTCGCCGCCGTAGGCCGCGACGCGTTCGTGCATGCCGACCAGGCCGTGGCCGGGCTGCACGGCGGCCGCGGCGGCCCCGCCCCCGTTCCCGGGCCCGGTCCCGGTCCCGGCCCCAACGCCGGCTTCGACGCCGGCGGGTGCGCCCCGACCGTCATCGACCACGATGATCCCTATCGCGTCCCCGCCGTAGTCGAGGACGACGCGGGCGCGGGTCGCGTCGGCATGCTTGATCACGTTGGTCAGGGCCTCCTGGACGATGCGGTACACGGCGAGCTCGAGCGGGGTCGAGGTCTCGATCCGTTCCCCGGACACCTTGAGCTCGACCCGGATCCCGGACGCGGCGGTCCGGGCCACCAGGTCGTCGAGGTCGGTCAGGCCCGGCGCCGGCAGCAGCTCCGGGCCCTGTTGCCGGCCGTCGCCGTCGCGGAGCATGCCGAGCAGCCGGCGCATGTCGTGCAGGGCCGTGCGGCCGGTCTGCTCGATCGAGGCCAGGGCTTTGACCGCCTCGTCGGGCTGCTCCCGGCCGACGAAGCCGGCCACCGAGGCCTGGACGGTGATCAGCGACATGCTGTGCGCGACGATGTCGTGCAGCTCGCGGGCTATCCGCAGCCGCTCCTCCACGACCTGCTCCCGGGCCCGCTGCTCGGCCTGTGCCTGCAACCCGGCGGTGTAGGCGCGGCTCGCGCCGACCGCCACGCCGATCATCCACACCCCGGTCAGCGGCAGGGCCAGGAGGGTCACGGCGAAGACCGCGGCCCGCATCTCGTGCGGGGCCTGCGCCGGATCCGCGGCCCACCGCCTGAGGCCCACGTCGAGCACGACCAGCATCGCGACCGAGCAGCCGAGCATGATCCCGAGCGCGCGGACGGCCTGCCGCCGGGGCACCGCGGCGGCGAGCGTGTACAGGACGAGCATCATCGCCGGCGGCACCGCCCACGGAAAGGCCTGCGACTCCAGCGACATCACCGGCGCGCCCAGCGACACCGCCCACAACGCAGCCCACGGACATAGCCGGCGCGCGCCGATGGCGGCGCCGAGGACCACGATGAGCAGCACCCGCACCGGATCCGGGATCTCGACCACCGGCTCGTGCCCCTCGAACCAGGTGAGCAGCGCCAGCCCGCACACCAGCGCGCCGACCGCGGAGTCGACGGCGACGAGGTCGCGCAGACTCATGCGGCGGGTCAGGGGTGGCAGGGCCGTGCTGGTCATGATCCGACAGTAGCCCGGGGCGGGGGCGGCGGGCATCGGCCTGCGCGCCGTCATCCCCTGGGAGTACACGGGCCCGCGGATCCGACCACGGGGGTACGCAGAAAAACCGCCCCACACTCCGACGCGGCCGACCGCATCCGGCTGGGACCTTGGGATCCGAAGGGAGACATCATGATCGAAGTCATCGGACTCGCCAAGCGCTTCGGCCGGACCACCGCGGTCGAGGACCTGACGTTCACGGTCCACCCCGGCCGCGTCACCGGATTCCTCGGACCCAACGGCTCGGGCAAGTCCACCACGCTGCGCGCCCTGCTCGGCCTGGAGCGCCCCGACCACGGCACGGCCCTGATCGACGGCCGCCCCTACCCCACCCTGCGGCACCCGTCCCACCAGGTCGGGGCGCTGCTCGACGCCGGCGCCGTGCACCCGGGCCGCTCGGCCCGCGCGCACCTCACCGCGCTGGCGGTGGCCGGCCGCGTCGCGCGCCGCCGGGTCGACGAGGTCCTGGAACGGGTCGGCCTGGCCCAGGCCGCGACCCGGCGCGCCGGGGAATTCTCGCTGGGTATGAAGCAGCGGCTCGGCATCGCCGGGGCCCTGCTCGGCGATCCCGCGGTCCTGCTGTTCGACGAACCGGGCAACGGCCTGGACCCGGAGGGCATCGTGTGGATCCGGACCCTGATGAGGTCGCTGGCGACCGAGGGGCGCACGGTGTTCGTCTCCAGCCATCTGCTGGCCGAGACCGCGCTGACCGCCGACCACCTGGTGGTGATCGGCCGAGGCCGGCTGATCGCCGACACCGGCGTCGAGCGCTTCCTGACCGAGCACGCCGCGGCCCGGGTGCACGTCCGCTCCCCCGCCCGCAGCCGCCTGGCCGAGCTGCTGCGGGCCCGCGGCGCCGGCGTCGAGTACGAGGGCGCCGACGCCCTGATCGTCACCGGCGCGGGCGTTGACGAGATCGGCGACGCGGCCGCCGCGGCCGGACTGCCGGTGCACGAGCTGTCCGCGCGGCATGCCTCGCTGGAGGACGTGTTCATGGACCTGACCCGCGACGCGGTCGACTACCGAGGAGTGACCCATGCCTGAGTTGCTGCACGCCGAATGGATCAAGCTGCGCTCCGTGCGCTCGACCTACCTCTCGCTGGCCGCCGCCACGGTGCTGGTCCTGGCCACGGCATACTCGGTGGCCGACAGCACCGGCCGCGACTGGCCGACGATGACCGCCGCCGACCGCGCCGCGTTCGACCCGGTGTCCGCGCCGCTGTTCGGCGCGGTCTTCGCGCAGCTGGTCATCGGCGTCCTGGGCGTCCTGGCGATCAGCTCCGAATACGGCACCGGCCTGATCCGGACGACCTTCGCCACCACCCCGCAGCGCCGCAAGGTACTGATCGCCAAGGCAGCAGTGGCCATGGCGGTCGCGCTGGCAGCCGGCACGGCCATCCTCGGCCTGTCCTTCGGCCTGAGCCAGGCCCTGATGTCCGGCGGCCACGGCGGCGTGTCCCTCGGCGACCCGGGGGTGTTCCGCGGCGTGGCGTACGCCGTGCTCTACCTCATGCTGATCACGGTCCTGGCCACCTCGCTCGGCGCCATCATGCGCGCCACGGCCGGCGCGATCGCGATGCTGTTCACGCTGGTCTTCCTGCTCCCGCAGGTTCTGGATCACCTACCGCAGAACATGCGGCACGAGCTGATGCGCTTCGGGCTGCAACGTGCGGCGACGAGTGCGGTGTCGCTGCGCCCACAGGCCGACACCTTCTCCCCGACGGTCTCGCTCCTGGTGTGCGCGGCCTACGCAGCCGTCGCGCTGGCCGTCGCACTGTTCCTGATCGGACGACACGATGCCTGAGCCCTGCTACCGCGCACCCCGCGGACAAAAAGACTCGCTTCCGCACCGCGGTTCGCTATCATCAGCACCATGTTCCACACCTCATGTGCGTAAGGGCCCACGTCAACCGCCCCGGCCACCGGCCGTGACGCGGTCCGTCGGCGTCCCTGCACATGATCTCCCGGTGAGGAACCACTCCCTTGTCTTCGTACCTGGCGGTACTCCGCCTGCCCTTTGCCGCGCGCACTTTCGCGACGGCTTTCATCGGACGGCTGTCCTACGGCACGGTCGTCCTGTCCCTGACCCTCGCGCTGGCGGCCGGCCACGGCTCCGTCGGCCGCGCGGGCGCGGTGGTGGCGGTCTTCGCGCTGTCGGTCGCGGGCCTGGCACCAGTCCGTGCCCGCCTGATCGACCGCCACGGCATCCGTCCGGCCCTGCTCCCCCTGGCGCTGGCGTACGCCGGCGCACTGCTGAGCCTGACGGCCGCTACCTGGCGCCCCGGCGCCCCGCTGTGGCTCCTGGAAGCCCTGGCCCTCGCGGCCGGAGCCACGGCTCCGCCGCTCGGCCCGACGATGCGCACCCTGTGGCGCACGATGTGCGGCGACGACCAGGCGCTGATGCAGCGCGCGTTCAGCCTGGACAAGGTCGTCGAGGAGGTGATCGGCGTCAGCGGGCCGCTGCTGGTCGGGGTGCTGATCCTGGTCGCGAACCCGGCGTTCGGCGTGCTGCTGAGCGCGGTGCTGGTCGCCGTCGGCACGGTGGCGCTGATGACATCCCCGGTGATCAGCACGGTCGCGGCCCAGACCACGGCCACCACTCAGCCCAAGCCAGCCGACGCGTCACGCATCGGTCGGAGGGCCGGCCGCCCCCACCGCACCGAGCGCCGTACCCTGTCCCGCATCGCCGAGCCCGTCTTCGCCGCCACCGGCCTCGGCCTGGGCCTCGGCGCGCAGAGCCTGGCCATCGTGGCGTTCGCGATGCGCCACCACCAACCCTCGGCGATCGCCTGGGCCGACGCCGGCATGTCCGTCGGCAGCATCCTCGGCGGCCTCGCCTACGGCACGATCACCTGGCGCATCCCCAACCGCAGCCGCCTGCCCCTGCTGACCGCCGCCCTCGGCCTGACCGTGGCAGCCGCGGCCCTGGCCCCGAACGTCTGGGTCCTGACCGCCATCACCACCGCCTCAGGCATCTTCATCTCCCCCTTGATGACCTGCGCCTACCTCGTCGCCGACGAACTCGCCACCACCCAAACCCGCACCAGCGCCGGCATGTGGGTCAACAACGCCTTCAACGCCGGCTCCTCCGCCGGCTACGCGGCCATGGGCCCAGCCCTGGCCCGCCTCCCACTCTCCGCCTGCTTCACCATCGCCGCGGCCCCAGTACTCCTAGCCGCCACCGTCACCCGCGCCTGGCGCGCCCGAAGCACCGCCGCACAGCCAGTCGACGCGGCCGAAGCGCACGGCGAAGCTGTGCCCCTGGCCGCCTAACTCACGTCGGAGGCCCGCGCCGACAGCAAAGCGCCCCGCAGACCACGAACTCGGTCTGCGGCGCGCCAAGCACTCGCATTACAACCTGAACGCCACCGCGCTCACCGAACCATCAACCCTCGAAACCATCAGCCCTCGAAGGCCTCCGGCGCCGGGCAAGAACACACCAGGTTCCGGTCCCCATACGCCCCGTCGATGCGCCGCACCGGCGGCCAGTACTTGTCCGCCGGGTTCACGCCGGCCGGGAAGACCGCCTCGGCGCGCTCGTAGCCGTGCTTCCAGTCGCCGACCAGGGTGGCGGCGGTGTGCGGGGCCTGGCGGAGGGGGTTGTCCTCGCGGTCCAGGTCGCCGTTGGCGACGCGGTCGATCTCGCCCTTGATGGCGAGCATGGCGTCGCAGAAGCGGTCCAGCTCGGCCAGGTCCTCGCTCTCGGTGGGCTCGATCATCAGCGTGCCGGCCACCGGGAAGGACATCGTCGGGGCGTGGAAGCCGTAGTCGATCAGGCGCTTGGCCACGTCGTCGACCGTGACGCCGGTGTCCTTGGTGATCTGGCGCAGGTCGATGATGCACTCGTGCGCGACCAGGCCGTTCGGGCCGGTGTAGAGGACCGGGTAGTGCTCGGACAGGCGCTTGGCCACGTAGTTCGCCGCGAGGATCGCGTGCTGCGTCGCCGAGCGCAGCCCTTCGGCGCCCATCAGGCGGATGTAGGCCCACGGGATCGGCAGGATGCCCGCCGAGCCCCACGGGGCCGCCGAGACCGGGCCGACGCCGCCGCCCTCGGGGCGCGGCCCCGCGATCGGGTGCAGCGGGTGGTTCGGCAGGTACGGCGCCAGGTGCGCGCGGACGCCGACCGGGCCGACGCCCGGGCCGCCGCCGCCGTGCGGGATGCAGAAGGTCTTGTGCAGGTTCAGGTGCGAGACGTCGCCGCCGAAGTGGCCCGGCTTGGCCAGGCCGACCATGGCGTTCAGGTTCGCGCCGTCCACGTAGACCTGGCCGCCGGCGGCGTGCACCAGGTCGCAGATCTCGGTGACCTCCTCCTCGAACACGCCGTGCGTCGAGGGGTAGGTGATCATCAGGACGCTGAGCTGGTCGCGGTGCTTCTCGATCTTCGCCTTCAGGTCCGTGACGTCGACCGAGCCGTCCTCGCGGCTGGCCACGACCACCACGCGCATGCCGGCCATCACCGCGGAGGCGGCGTTGGTGCCGTGCGCCGAGGACGGGATCAGGCACACGTCGCGCTGCTCCTGCCCGAGGTCGCGGTGGTAGGCACGCACGGCCAGCAGCCCGGCCAGCTCGCCCTGCGAGCCGGCGTTCGGCTGCACCGACACCCGCGCGTAGCCGGTGACCTCGGCCAGCCAGCCCTCCAGCTGCCCGATCAGCGACAGGTAGCCCGAGGCCTGGTCCAGCGGCGCGAAGGGGTGGATCGCCCCGAACTCCGGCCAGGTGATCGGCTCCATCTCGGTGGTCGCGTTCAGCTTCATCGTGCACGAGCCGAGCGGGATCATCGACCGGTCCAGCGCGATGTCGCGGTCGGCGAGCTTGCGCAGGTAGCGCAGCATCGCGGTCTCGGAGCGGTGCGCGTGGAAGACCGGGTGGGTCAGGAACTCGGTGCCGCGCACGTGCGCGCCGAGCGCGTCCTCGGTGCCGCGGTCGAGCTCGTCGACGCCCGCCGCCTCCTTGCCGGTGACGCCGAACGCCGACCAAACGGCCCGCAGGTCGGCCCAGTCAGTGGTCTCGTCGCAGGACACACCGACGGTGTCCTCGTCGACCAGCCGCAGGTTCACGCCCGAGGACAGCGCCGCGCGCCACACCTCGGCGGCCCGGCCCGGCACCCGCACGGTCAGGGTGTCGAAGAACGCGGTCGGCACGACCTCGACCCCGGCCTCGCGCAGCCCGGCGGCCAGCACCGCGGTGTAGCGGTGGGTGCGGCGGGCGATCGCGGTCAGGCCCTCGGGGCCGTGGTACACCGCGTACATGCCGGCGATCACGGCCAGCAGCACCTGCGCGGTACAGATGTTGGACGTCGCCTTCTCGCGACGGATGTGCTGCTCGCGGGTCTGCAGCGCCAGCCGCAGCGCCTGATCGCCGTCGGCGTCCACCGACACCCCGACCAGGCGGCCGGGCAGCGAGCGGGACAGGTTCTCGCGCACCGCCATGTAGCCGGCGTGCGGACCGCCGAAGCCCAGCGGCACGCCGAAGCGCTGCGTGGAGCCGACCGCGATGTCGGCCCCGGCCTCGCCGGGCGAGGTGAGCAGGGTCAGGGACAGGATGTCGGCGGCCACCGCGACCAGCGCGCCGCGCGCGTGCGCAGCCTCGGCGATCGCCTTCAGGTCGCGGACCTGGCCGGAGGCGCCGGGGTACTGCACCAGCACGCCGTAGAACTCGCCCTCGGGCAGCTGGTCAGCCGACAGGTCGGCGAGCGCCAGCTCGATGCCCAGCGGCTCAGCGCGGGTCTGCAGCACGGCCAGGGTCTGCGGGAAGACGTCGGCGTCGACCAGGAACCGGTGCGACTTGGACTTGGTGGACCGGCGGGCCAGGGTCATGGCCTCCGCGGCGGCCGTGGCCTCGTCCAGCAGGGAGGCGTTCGCCACCGGCAGCCCGGCCAGGTCGGCGACCACGGTCTGGAAGTTGAGCAGCGCCTCCAGCCGGCCCTGGGAGATCTCCGGCTGGTAGGGGGTGTACGCGGTGTACCAGGCCGGGTTCTCCAGCACGTTGCGCAGGATCACCGGCGGGGTGAAGGTGCCGTGGTAGCCCAGGCCGATCATGGGGCGGAAGACGCGGTTGCGGCCGGCGATGTCGCGCAGCTCGGTCAGCACCTCGGACTCCGAGCGCGCCGGCGGCAGGTTCAGGCGCTCGGTGAGGCGGATGGAGCCAGGCACGGCGGCCTCGGTCAGCGCGTCGAGCGAGTCGTAGCCGAGCAGGGAGAGCATGCGGCCGGCGGCCTCGGCGTCCGGGCCGATGTGCCGGTCGGCGAACGGGGAGCCCTGCTCCAGCTCGACCAGCGTAGGACGCGCTGCGGGGGCGGAGGTGGTGGCGGAGGTGGCGGTGGCGTGGGAGTCCTGGCCGGTCGCGGGCTGGGCCGGCACCGTACCGCCGGAACCGGCGGCGGAATCGTCTCCGGCCGCGCCGTGCAGATCCGTGAGCACTGCGGTCACTGTTGTGGCCTCTCAGGCGGACGCTCTTAGACGTCGGGTGGTGGATTCGCGCCTCCCGCGGATCCGGCCTCCCCCTCTGTCATGGAACCTGAGAGTTTCACCGGGGGCGGGCAGTCCTGCCGCGCCCACGGCTTACACCTTCGGTGAGGGCTTCCCTGCTGCTCGGCCCTGCTTTCCAGAGTTGCCTGCTCGAACGGTCCGTTTGCCTGAGAGTTTCCGGGGAGGGTTGCTCCTTCGGCGCCCCACGGGGGGTCTCTCCCGTCCGAGGTAGTCAGCACTTACGACGGTATCAGCGCCACCACCGCCTGTTCTAATCCCGTTAACCGTTTGCCGTAGCCCGGCGCCAGTGGTGGGCTGGCCCCGTGACCTCCCCCACCCCGGACAAGGACCTGCTCGCAACCTTCGACGTGCGCATGCGGGCCACCGCCGAACCCGACGAACCCGGCGCGCGCGTCGAGAAGGCCGACGGCGTCGTCCGCCAGCTCGGAGCACACCCCACGGACTGGCACGGAGTCCTGTACAGCGACCTGGACGCCGCCACCGCCGACGCCGCGATCCAGAAGCAGATCGCCTACTTCCGCACCCTCGGCGCCGACTTCGAGTGGAAGCACTACCGCCACGACGAACCCGCCGACCTGGACGCCCGCCTGCGCGCCGCCGGCTTCGTGGCCGACGACCCCGAGACCCTGTTCGTGGCGGAGATCACACAGCTGTCCGCCGCCGGCCTGGCGGTGCCCCTCCCCGACGGCGTCACCCTCCGCCCGGTCACCACCGAAGCCGACGCCGACCTGGTCGCCGAAGCCGCCGACGCGGCCTTCGGCAGCGGCGGCGACCGAGCCCGCGCCCGCGCCCTGGCCCGCCTGGCCGACGACCCGGACACGGTCTGGACCTGGCTGGCCATGGCCGGCGACCGCCCGGTGAGCGCCGCCCGCATGCTCCTCCACCCCGGCACCGGCTTCGCCAGCCTCTGGGGCGGCGGCACCGCCCCGGGCTGGCGCGGCCGCGGCATCTACCGCGCGCTGGTGGCACGACGGATGGAGGTGGCTGTGGAGCTGGGGTGCGAGTACTTGCAGGTGGACGCGTCGGACATGAGCCGGCCGATCCTGGAGCGGCTGGGGTTCCGGGCTTTGAGCGTGACGACGCCTTTCGAGTACCGGTTCTGACATACTCGAAGTCGGTCACGGCTGTTCGCAGGGGGATGCGGTGGATCGGCGACGCGCAGGCCAGACGTGGTAGGGACTACCGAGCAGGGCGGCGAAGCACGGCTGGCCACGTTCAAATCCGCGGTCGAGTCACGCGCGGCCAGCATTGCTGAGGATCTGGAGCGCGGCCAGCGCTACAAACGGACGAGGCTGCCGCGCCTACGGTCGGAGCCGGCGGACTACAGCCGTGTACACGGCAGCTCCAGGGAGCAGGAGGCGGTCGCAGAGTTCGACCACATCAACGTCAGGGTGCAGCAAAGCTTTGCCAGGGCGGCGTCCTCCACCCGCCCGGGGCCACTCGTCCTCGAAGAGTTCTACGACGGCACCCCTCGCCTCAGCCAACCGTACGCCGACCTGATAGCCACCTTGCTGGCTGCCCGCTCGGAGGCAAACGGCCGAGTTTTCCTGAGCCGCGCTGAGGGCCGCGTCATCGCCGAATCACTCGAGCGAACCGGTAAAAGTCTGCTATCCATGGGGTTTTCCCTGTTCGCGGAGCGGGCCTTCGACGAGGCAGCAACCGTCCACTCGCGTATCAGGGACGCGCAAGCCGAAGACCGCTGTAAGTACTGGCAGCTCGAGGCACACCGCAGAACGTATCCGTGGTGGCATCCGATGCGCTTCGTCGGGTTGCCATTGCGGTGGTTGGTCGGATATGGGTACAAGCCGATGCGGTTGCTAGTCTGGATCGTGGTCGTCATCGCCGGGTTCGCCGTCTATCTGCTGCATCTGACCCGTAATCCGGGAGCCACGCGCGGCGACGCGCTTTTCATGACTCTCCAGAACTTCGTGAACCCGATAGGCTTGGGAGATGTGAAGAGCATCTCGCCAACGTGGGAAACGCCGCTGGAAGTGGAGACCTATACCGGCGATATCCTACGAAACGTGTTCTTCGTGCTGCTCATTCGCAAGTGGTTCCGCCTGTGACGGCGAAGGCATCCGGATCCGCCGGCACTTCCGGTCGGATTCGAGGCGAAGCAACCGGATGGTCGAGCAGCAAAGACATGAGCATCCGCGGTTCTTCTGGCCCGAAGTGATTGTCGCGCTCGCCGGTGTCGATGAAGCCGAAATTCTCGTAAAGCCGGCGGGCCACCTTGTTGCTCGGCTTGACCAGCAGCCGGATCACTCTCATGTCGTAGTCATGCAGGCGGTCAATGGTCGCCTGCAACAGAAGCTGCCCCCAGCCGTGCCGTTGGCGGGCGGGATGGATGGCCATCCCCGCGATCCACCCCACGGTCGGGTCTGCGGCTCGGAGGTTAACCGAGTAGCCCCAGATCGCCTCGTCGTCCTCGGCCAGCATCCACAGTGGCCCCGACGGATCGAACATCACCTTGAGATCGTTGTCGATCACGCCGTAGGAACCGAACGCTTTCGCTTCCAACTCGGCGATCCTGCGCAGGTCATTCTTCTTGACACCGCGCAGCCGCGGAGAGGGAAGCTCGTTCACGAAGTCTCTCCTCCAGGAGTCCTCATCCATTGCCCAAACGATCTCCTCTCCGGGTGTACCCGGTTCAGGCTTGCCGAAAGCGTCAGATGAGGTATCCCCGTCGAGACCTCGCGACGATGAGAGCTAAGACGCACGTCACGCGCCCCCTGACCACCGTGCCACTTTTGAAGGTGACTCACGGTCACACGACCGGTAGAAGCAGGGTCAGTATCTTGCGACGCTCCCGTCACCGAGGTCGCCGTCCTTCCACTGACCGGTGTCCTGGAATCCGGCGCGGATGTACATGTCATACGCCGGCTTGTTGTGCGGCTTGACCGTGAGTTTGATCGTGCTGATCCCCTTGTTCTGCAACTCCAGGATGGACTCGTCCAGCAGTCGCAGACCGATGTGCAGCCCCCGCCGCTCGGGATGCACTCCCAGCGCCAGGATCCACCCGACCTCGGGGTCGTCGGTGGCCCGAACGCTGAATGAATAGCCCCACATGCCCTCCCCGTCCTCCGCCACCAGCCAGGTCGCCCCCGACGGGCCGAAGAGTTGCGTCAGAGTGGACCGGTTGAAGCCGGTCCCCTCGAAGACCAGGTCTTCGAGCTCTGCGATTCGCGGCAGATCCTTCTCACACGCCGTCCGTACTGACAGCGGGTCCCCCACCCCGTCCCCTGACTATAGAGCCCTATAGAACCTCTCTGAGTAGAGTCTCTTCGATGGCTTTTCGTGTCAACAGCGACACCTTGTCCCTAACACGCGTCAAAGTTGTCTGCCATTCCCAAGACAGTTGGGCCGCGTCTTCCAACGCGTCCCAGAACCACCGCATCGCATGGGGCAGATGCGCCTTCGGGTTCCAGACATGCCCGAGATAGCTCAACGCCGCCTCGAGTTCGCGCTCCGCGCTCGGTCCCGTGCGCGATGAGCGATCGAAGGCATTCTTCAGTGCGGCCAGCAGCCAGTGGTGCAGTGCGAGGATCTCGCACATTTCCATGAAATCCGGCAGCAGTTCCGACGGCATGGACATCTGGACCCGGAAAACGCCGTCGTCACCAGCCTCGACGTGACCGTCCGGTTCGACGTCCTCCTGAACCAGCGCCGCCCACAGCAGCCGGTGGGTCTGCGTCTTGAGCCGGGCCCGTCTGTCAATCTGTGGCACCTCGTCCAGGAGAGACATCACGTGCGCACCGGTGTTGCCGAGGTCCAGAATGGACTTCGCCGGCCGGTCCTCCAGGAATCCCGTCACGATGTCGGCGGGGCGGGCCTTGTTGATCGCTTCAGCAACCCCGGTGTGGGCCATGTAGTGGGACCAGGGCAGTCGTCTTTTCGATGCGCCGAGCAGGACATCCACGCGCGCCGAGCCTTGCAGGAAGTGCCCCGCGGTCAGGACCGCACGGGCGCGCGCGGTCCCGATGATCCTCGGTGGGGAACCGGAGCTGACGGCCAACCGGCAGTCCAAGCCGAGGTACAAGTCAGGAGACACCACCTGCTCCACGGGATACTGCCGCCAGTCGGCTTCGACACCGGGGACCAGCGCCAGCGCCTGTCGAGCGGCATCCAGGGGAAGCGGCTCCGAGGTGTTCAGGAGGCCGGTCGTCACCGCTCCGAGGACGACCTGCGGCTGGTGCGGCGATGTCGTTTCTGACGACGGCGCAACGGGTCGCGCCATCACTTCCCGCCTGGCAGGAAGTGATGGCTCATCCGCTGGGAGATGACGTCCGGCACCGAGACGTTCTCCTGCTGTGCGCGCCGGTCCAGCTTGGCCATGACGTCCCGCTCGAACACGAAATGGTCGACGATGTTCCGCACCGCGGTCTCGATGGGCAGGAAGTTCTGCGGCATGATGCTCAGTGATTGATACGCGTAGAACGGCGCGGCGTTGGGGTTCACCTTGATGATGTCGGGAAAATGGCTCCACTCCGCCTTCCACTCGCCGTCGAAATCGGTGACTTCCAACGCCGGGATGCCGTCCTTGCGCAACAGTCCGAGCCGGACGAGCTGCCAGACCGCAGCCAGAAAAGGGCAGGAGTACTGCCGCCGACTCAGAGCGTCCTCGCGGTCCGCTCCCGGTTCCGCGTCGTCCCGCCAAAGTTCGACGTCCACGTAGATCGAGTGATTGCGCTTGCCGTACTCCAGCGGCGCTTCCCAGGTGTGGGCCTCCATCGCGTTCAGGATGGTGGCCTGACGGGCGGGTCTGCCGTTGGAGAGCCACCCAGTGGCGATGGTCGGCGGACGGCCACCTGTGTCGTGATCCGGTTCCGGTTCTTCCAGCAGCCTGGTGGCCAGCAGCTCGGCCACGGCGAACCCGTCCTTGCGACGCGCACACGCGGATTCCCTGGCGACATAGTCGATGGTCACTCCCGCCCGCATCGACAGGCGCAACAACCTCTCCATAATTTCGGGAGCATCGGGCCAGGACTGGAAATAGTCGTCAATAAGAAAACACGTACTGACGCGCGGCTTGCTGTCTCCGGAGATCACCGATGCCTTGGCCGCTTCCAGCCACGGTTTGACTCGCTCGAACTGGGTCAGGATCGGCTCTTCATCGCCCTCGAGGTCTTCCATGTAGAAATGGCCGACTTCGACCGACAGATGAGAAAGCGACAGTTGCTTTACCGCCATATCCCGATGATGTTCGCTAAAGACCGGAGCTGGCGGTTCGGCGGCCTGGGACGACGTATATGTCACCATTTAGAAGCCTTCCCAGGCGTGGCTGTTGATCACCTTGTGAGCCAGCTTGTCGAACGCGTCGGTCGTCGCCTGCTTCGCCAGGTTGCGCTTGACGTCGACGTCCAAGATGACCTGCTCCCGCCAGAGCAGCATCGGCTCCAACGGTGTGGTGCCAGCAAGCAAATCCTGCCCGAGATGGCGGGTCTTCGCCAGGCCTTTGAGGATGTCATCACTCTCGCGGAGCCAGGCTTCCTGCTCGGGCACGGCGTTGGTGCCGAAGGCAGTGCTGTCGGGTACCGCGGTGCGGATGGTCCGGACCAGATCCGTGAATTCCGACGCGCCGAATCCCGCGTTGGCGGCGCAGGAGATGATCCCGTTCGTTCCGAACAGCAGTCCGCTGGCCGCGATCACGTGCTGAGTGGTCCAGCGGTGGAACAGCAGCCACCTTACCGGATCGGCACTGCGCGGGCGGACGTTCGGGGAAACCGCCTGCAAAGACATGTCGAGCGCCGACGACCGTCCGGCACTCAGGTCCACGATGCAGACGTCGAATTCTCTTTCGACCTGCTCGAAGAGCGCTATAGCCTTCTTGATGTGCGGCTTCGTCAAAGCGAACTCTGCACCTCCGTCATCGCCGGGATACAGCATCAGTTTACCCGAACCCGGAGGACGCGTCTTCATATCATTGCGTTCTGTGACAGCCCTGATGTCCACACGCATCGGCTTCGCGACTCTGCCGAGGATATAAGAATGCAGACCACCCTCGGCAGTGCCGCGCTCCAGACTGGAGATCTCGAAGATCGCACCGGCGGTGGGGGAACCGAAGTCAAAATCCAGATAAGCCACATCGTAACCCAGCAACGAAAGCCGGTAGGCCAGATTGCAGCTGGTCACGGACCGGCCGGTACCGCCCTTGTCGGACGAGGCGAAAACCATCATGTCAGCGGCTCCGGCCGGCATCGAGACGAGCCACTTCCAGCGCGTCCAGCAGCCGCAGTGCCTCCTCCGTCTTGGCGATCGCGGTGCTCGTGCGGCGTCGGCTGAGCTCACGAGCTCGCGCGATCAATGTTCCGATCTCCTCCAGACGGTCACGCAGTGCCGTTTTCTCGAAGACGTTCGACCGCAGCAGCTCCCGGTTGTAGACGTGGTCCGCCTCGTTGAGGAGCCTGAGCAGATGCTCGTACAACACCGGGCTGCGCGGCGGTTCCTGCTCGAACGCGATCGCGGTGGCGACCAGCGCCTCGACCACGCGCTCGGTCAGATACCACGACGGCTGCTCGAACTTGACGCCCGTCATCCCGGGGAAGGCACTGAGATCGTCCCAGAGCTCGATCGGGTCGCCGTTGCGCGTCATCCGCCGCTCGTACAGGTGGTCCATCGCCGCCTCGGCCAGGCCCATGAGCGCCTCGCGGGCCTCGACATCGTCGGTCAGCTGCGCGGCCTGGAGGGACCGTTTGATGATCAGCGGCGCGTAGTCCGAAGTGAACAACACCAGTGCGGTGCCGACGGCCTCGTCGCTGCCGCCCAGACCTTGCGGCACACCCGGGTAGTGCAGCGCGAGCGCCTCGTCGCCCTCGGACATCCGGCGGGTGATCCGGCCGCGCTGCGCCAGCTCCTGGAGGATGCCGATCGCCTTGAGCAGGTCGGCGTCGGTGGCGGTTCTCGCGACCAGGTCCTGGATCAGCACGGACATGACCAGGAGCGAGTAGTAGTCGGACTCCTGGCCGTCACTGGTACGCCAGGGGATGTCCTCCAGCGGCCACCGCTCAGCGTCGAAGCGGGCGACCGTCGACCAATAGCGCTGTGTCAGCTCCCAGCGCAGGGACAACGCGTCGGCGAGGTCGCGCTGGCCGTCGTCCATGACGTTCAGGGCGGCGGCACGGCGCGAGGTGAAGTCGACGATGCCGTCGAGCGCGTTCACGGTGAAGTACAGCCAGGGTCGGGACTGCGCGTAGCCGGTCTTCTCCGAGACCTTGAGCCCTACGGCATAGTCCTCCTCGATCGGCTTCGAACCGTTGGCGATACCCCAGGTCCACCCGCACTCGAAGAGTTGGTCCTTCTCGGGCTTCGCGTCGTCGGACAAACCCAGGCGCAGGGAGGTCGTGATCTGGGTACGCAGGCGCTCGAAGCGCTCAGCCAGCCGTTTCGCCATCTCGGCGTCGGTGCTGTCGCCCTGCCGTAGCATCTCGATGATGGCGCGGCCCGGGTCGGAGTCGACGGTCACCGAGTTGATGACGAAACTGCGCAGCATGCCGACCATCGCCGCGGTCAGCCGCCGCGAGGCCCGGCGTTGCAGGTCCCGCAGGTTCTCCCGGTGCTTGGCCTGGATCTCCAGCTCCAGGCGCGAGTCCACGAAGAACAGCAGCGACAGGCACAGAGTGATCGACATCGAATACGCGTCGACGACCTCGAGTTCCTGCGTCGAGGCGTCCGTCGGCACCGTGGCGTTCGGGTCCAGGGCCTGGAGATAGCTGCCGGCCCCGAACCGGGGCTCGTCGTCCGCATCGGTGTGGTTCTTGAAGTACTCCAGGGCGATCTCGACGAGCGTCCGCGGGATGCGGGTCGCCTCACCCAGCGGCCGCAGCGCGGCGGCCACGTCGGCCTGTGTCTCGTCGGAATCGTGCACGCTGAACGTGGCGATCTGCGTCATCGGCCAGAACAAGCACAGTAACTGCTCGGCGTCGGCGATGGGATTGGATTTGGCGCGACCGCCCCAAACCCACTCGCCGTCGACGTAGCAGTACTCCAGCATGTAGCGCCAGATATCCAGAATCTGCTTCCGTGGTTCGATCCGCACCGCGGCCTCCCAGCCGAGAAGATCACCATGTCAGAGCTCTGTTTCCTGGTCACCATGCTATAGGCGCACGCCGCAGCCCCGCGCGACTCACCGGAATCCCGCCACCTGGATGTATCAGAACTCGTCATCGTGGGTAGGGGCTCTGGCTGGCAGACAACGCGGTGCTGATCCCGCATGCGACATGGGGCCGAGCACGCGCAATCGGGGCAGGTCAGGGCAGGGGCGGAAGCTTTGAGAACGAACCCACGACAACACATCCTGGACACGTGGCGGGCTTTCGCGCGCTCGACGTTCAGCAGCGGGGAGTGGGCCTGGGGTGGTCGCTACGCCTCCAACAGCATCAGCGACGCCGAGCAGATCCTCGTCCTGCTCTACCCCGCCACCGAAGTCCCCGGCTTCCGCCTGGACCGTCCGGACGCCATCGAGGACGACATGCTCGCGGTGCTCAGGCCCATGGGCAGCGGCCTGGACATCCCGATGCGGATGCTGGAGGCGCTGGAGACCTACGTCGCGCGCTACACCGACGAGGACGGCCCGACCTTCAGCGGCGGCTCCTACCTGCTGACCGAGGAGCCGGGCGCCGAGGTGAAGCCCGAGCAGCTGGACTTCGACGTCACCGAGTCGTACTCGATCTCCGTCACCCTCTGTCTGTCGGCGAAGGGCTTCCTGCGCGAGTTCCAGCGCACGGTCGAGCGGCGCGACCTGCAGAGTCGGATCGACACCGCCATCCTGGCCATGGACACCCGCCTGACCGCGGCCATGGTGGGCCTGCTGCGTTCCTTCGTGGTCAACGTCCTGGACCCCGACTCGGTCGCCGAAGCCGTCCTGCTGCGCACGGTCAGCCAGGGCCGGGTCGTGGGCCGCACGCTGACCCAGGACCTGCGCGACCAGCTGCAGCCGGTGCGCGACAAGCTCCCGGAGCTGACCTTCGGGCTGCCGGCGGAGAACGAGCGGATGCTGCGCGACTATCCGGAGCGCTTCTTCGAGTGCGGTTGGGCCTGGGGGGTGGCGCAGGACGCCACCGACATCGATCTGCCATCCGCCGAAGGCGTGAACCAGCCGCACGGCGTCGCCGAATCCCGTCCGGTCCTGCACTTCACAGTCAACGCCCTCGACGGTCTGTCCGACCTCTTCTCCGTCCGCACCACCCGCCAGGGGCTGTTGACGTCCGAGCAGCAGTCCCTGCGTGAGGCCCTGAGTCTGCGCTGGGGTCTGGCCCTGCAGTACTGGGCCACGATCGCGACCTTCGGCGCCGGCCCCCGCTGGCCGATCGAGGACGTGCCGTGGCAGTCCACCGACGGCCAGAGCTCGCCCTACTTCACCGAGCTGGTGCTCTCCATCGTCGCGTTGTCCCAGCAGGGCGGCGGCAACACCGGCACCATCGGGAAGAGTGTCGCGGTGCTGGAGGAACTGGGCCAGCGCGGTCTGGTGAGCCGGCGCGCGGCGGAGGACGACCGCGGGGTCCTGTTGCACGAACCCGGCGTCCTGATGCCCTTGAAGGGATCGGAGAAGGAAGGGCCGGCGCTGGCCTGGTCCTACAACGGCTTCGCCGCCACGCTGGGCAAGACCGCGCTGCGGGTCGCCAGGGTCAGCACCAGCCGGCGCAACCGGGCCCGCCTCATCGAGATCACGGACGCGGTGGTGGAGCACCTGCTCGCCCGACGACACCAGCAGCCCGACGGGCTGTGGGACCACCCCGCCAACCTGTACCCCGGCGTCGCGACCGCGCCGGCCACGCCCGCCTGGGACATGACCGAGCGTGCCATCGAGGTCTTCGTCGCCGCCGCGACGCTGATCAGCGCCCCGCCGCTGGCCGACCAGGGTCAGGTCGACGAGGCCACTGCCAAGATCGCCGAAGCCCGGCACATCCTGGACCAGGAACGGCTGACCACGCCGACGGCCGGCGGCTCCCAGGAACAGAAGCTGCTGCGGGAGGCGGAGCAGTCACTGAACCGCGCCGAACGGCTGATCGCCGAACGGCCGGCCACCGCCGCGGCGCTGGCCGACAAGGTGCTCAGGGACCTGGACCAACTGGCCTTCGCCCGCCAGGCAGCGAGCAGGAGCGCATGACGTGCTGATATTCGCTACCTCCGACAAGGGAGGCACGGGGCGTTCGGTGACCAGTTGCAACATGGCCTACCGACGGGCGTTGCAGGGTGAGACGGTCGCCTATCTCGACTTCGACTTCGGATCGCCGACCGCCGGCGCGATCTTCGACGTGCCGAAGGCCGAGCGCGGCGTGGACGCCTCGGGTCTGCACTCGTACTTCACCAAGCACACTGAGGCCCAGCAGCTGGACACGGCGCTGCACTCCGACAGCGACACACTGCGCGACCTGCCGCGCATCTCCGGAGCAGGCCGCTTGGTCCTGCTGCCCGGAGACAAGGACGGCGGGGAGTTCTCGATCAGCGCCGACATGCCGGCCCGCTGCGCGCAGCTGTTCCTGAAGTTGGACCGGGAGTTCGACCTGTGCATCGTGGACCTGTCCGCGGGCCGCTCGTACGCCGTCGACCTGGTCCTGGAAGCCACCGCCCGGCTCGAACTCAGGGCCCTGACCAGCCGCTGGCTGGTCTTCCACCGCTGGACCAAGCAGCACATCCTGGCCGCGCACGGCCTGGTGTTCGGCGAGAAGGGGCTACTCAAGGCCGGCGAGCGCCGCGGCCACGATCCCCTGAAGCTGAACAACTCCGTTCGCTACGTCCGCACCGCCGTCGTGGACCTGGGAGTGGATCAGGAGTCGGTGACCCGCCCGGCGCAGGGCGCCTGGCTGCGCCGCTACGACCAGAGGCTGCGCGAGCAGGCCGACAAGCTCCGCATGGGCCGGGCTCGCCTGGCCGGGCAGATCCCCTACGACCCGATGCTCCAGTGGAGCGAGCAGGTGATCGACGACTCCGACGTCAGCGGACTGAAGATCGCCAACCAGGCCACCGTGCAGGCCTTCGAGGACCTCGCCGCGAAACTGTCGGACGAGAGATTCTGGGAAGGACTGTGACGGCCGTGGACGTGAGATACGACGAGGTGACCCAGAGCACGAAGGTGGAAGCGGTGCCGCTGGGCCACCTCTCGATCGAGACCGGGCACCTGTATCTGGACGACTTCGCCGACGGCGACCGCAAGATCGCCCGGCAGCTGGAGCAGGCGGCACCGTGGCTGGAGGCGGCGGGCAAGCGGATCCACAAGCGGTTCGGCCGCAACGCCCGCATCAGCACCTGCTTCCTGGTCGACGACTACACGCCGTCGAGTTCGAGCCTGGAGCAGCCCAAGCCCTCGGAGGTGGTCGACATCGTCACCGCCGCCGCCGACCAGGCCGGATTCCGGATCGACTACCTGGCGCGGGAGGCCGGCTGCGCAATCGCCTGCGAGCGGCCGCACTCCGGGCCGCGCGACCGGAGTGCGCTGGCGGACATCGTCGCCGGGCTGATCGTGGAGGAGGCCGCGGTCGGTGCCAACGGTTCCCGGCCGCCGACGGCGCAGACCGGCTGGCTGTCCAACGGCGAACGCTCCCCCGCCGTCGCGGTGGCGATGGATGCTCCGGACTGGGATCCGCCTGAGGAGTTCGGAAAGTACAAGCACTCGGTGTTCGTCGACATCGAACTGTGGAGCGTCGACAAGTCCATGCCGCAAGCCGAACGGCAGTACTCGTGTTCACTGCTTTCGGCGGTGTGGCAACTGCTGCGGCTGGGCCTGTTGCGCAACGCCGGTAAAGCGGTGGCCAAACCGTACCGGTTCGGATCCAACGAGGCCCTGCCGGAGCTTTGGTCGCAGCTGCCGAGCATCACCCAGCTGACGCCGGATGCGGCCCCGTTCGCCGCGTATCAGGTGCTTTCCCTACTCCCGCCGCACTTCCGGGCGGCCGAACACGCCGCCGAGATCATCGTCGACCACCTGCGGTTCGACGGAAAGGTCCTGAAGCAGACCGCCGACCGGGCCCGGGATGAGACGAATCCGGTCACGTTACCCGACAATCCCGTCGGTCGGGTGAGCCACTTGTTCTTCGATGACGTCCATGTCACGCACAACGACTGATCGGGACCGGAGCCCGGCCGTCCACGACGACGGCACGCAGCCCTGGTTGGGCTTCGGCGAGGTGCGCACGTGCCTGATCCAGAACCTGGGCACGCTGTCCCCCTCGGCGAGCGTCGCCCTGATGCAGCTCACCCCGGGCTCCCCGGTGAGCAAGGTGGACCGGCCGGTCCGCCGCGTCGTCTCCCCGGAGCAGGTCACCGGGGTGGACTGCCGGCTGCACGTGGCCCGCGAGGGCCGGGGCCGGGCCATCGGCACCGTATTGAGCCACGCGGTGGTCACCAACGGCCGGATCCTGCAGGGCACCGCACATGTGGCGCTCACCGAGGCGACCTCCAAGGAACGCCGCGAGTGGCGGCACTACCTGCGGCACCAGGGTGTCGTGGAGGTCCTGGGCTCGCCGAGCCCGCACAACGTCATCGACGGCTACCTGGCCGACATCTCGCCGGCCCGCGGCCTGGACCTGGCCTCGATCAGCGACCGCATCATCGACGACGTGCAGCAGAGCGAGACCCTGAACCACACCACCGCGCTGCGGGCCGGCACCGCCGTGGTCCGGTGGGCCGCGACCCTGACGCCGGACGCCAAGCCGACGGTCGGCATAGCCAAGAGCGACCTGCCGAACTTCCACGTCATCCGGCTGACCGGCGCACCGGAGGATCTCCCGACGCTGATCCGCTTCTGCGAGGAGTTCGCCCTGCACGAGTGGCTGTTGACCACCGTGCAGGACGTCATCGTGCCCCGGGCCGAGACGGACATCGCCCGCGACCGCGATCCGCTGGATTCTCTCCTGTTCGCCCTTAACGAGTTGGTTCCACTTTGGATGCCACCCACTCACCTCAACTCAGATATGAAGGCGTTGTGGGAAGCTATGGAGAGCCGGACACACTACACGCGGTTGTTCGAGCGTCAGGTCGCGCGGATCCGCGACCTCAGGGACCAGGTGAAGATCAGGCCGCCCCGGCGCTTCTAGGGGCGCGACGCTTGCGAACCAAGCGTGAGCCGAGCCACGGACACTGAAAAGAGTGACTTCCCTACGCAGCGGTGCCGCGTGCCGGTAGCATGCCCTTGAAGGTGGTCCCATACCCCCTATCAGCGACCTGTAAACGTCCGACTTCAGACGAGGTGTGCGTGACCACCAACTCCGCGACGCATAGTTCTGTCGATCCCAGAACGTCCGGCAACGTACGCCTACGTCCCGTCGCGGAGGACGATCTGGCCGCCCTTGAGGTTCTCGACAAAGAGGTCTTCAAGGACGTGGCCTACTCGATGGTCTATCTGAAGTCGCTGTATGTTCTGTTCCGCAGGACTTGGTGGGTCGCGGAATACGAGGGCGACCTGACCGGCTACGCTCTGGTGTGTCCGAACTCGGACAACACCGAGGCCTGGCTGATGGGCCTGGCGGTCAGCGAACGGGACCAGGGCAAAGGCGTGGGGCGGCAGCTGATGCAGCGGGCGCTGGAGTTGATGATGGAGGCACATGTCTCCGATGCCTACATCACCGTGCGGCCCGACAACCAAGCCGCCTACCGCCTCTACCAGAGGTTCGGGTTCGCTCAGCAGGGTGACGAACAGCCGGACTACTACGGGACCGGCGAGCCCCGCAAGGTGCTGCACCGGTCGCTGGTGAAGAATCCTTACCCTGCTAATCCCTGACCAGGAACGCGAAGAAGATGGCCATCGAGATGCTTCCGACGTAGCTCTCGATGATCAGCAACACCTGCGCCGGGTCACTGAAGGCACTGTCCAGGTCGCCGAACGAGAGCGGGTTCAGGAAGTCGATCAGACACCCGTGTAACGACCTCACGTACCCGGGCCCGCCGGACAGCCACACCACCACGCTGAACACCGCCAGCGTGACGGCCATCCACCCCAGCATCCGGAACGGACGGTATCCGTACCCGCAGACGCCGTCGTAGATGCCTTCGAAGAAGCGCTGGAAGCCGCTGGGACGCGCCAGGTGCTGGGCCCGGCGCCAGTTCAGCAGAGCACGTTCACGCCGTGACTTCTGTTGAAGCGGCAGGTACAGGTCGGCCGCGCTCTGATATGCCACTGCCGCGTGTCCCGGCATGCCGAGCTCTATGAACTCCTTGCCCATGGCGTCGAAGTGGTCGGCCAGGCGGCTGTTCTGAGAGCGGCTGATGCGGAACTGCCCCCGGCGCTCTGTCTCGGTGGCCAGGTAGGAGCGGATCACGGCGGCGCGGCGGGTCTCGGGGTCGCCGCTGGTGATCTTGTGCCACTCGTAGTACTCCTTGTCCAGCGCCAAGGCCCCCCTGCGCTCGCGCGGCGGGGGGACCTTACTATCGAAGGCGTAGACCAGGTCCGGCAGGTAGCTGTCGAGAAGTTCCAGGAGCTCCTCCTCGCTGCACTCCCCTTCCTCGGTGCGGTCGCGATATCTCAGCTCGTACTCGGCTATCGCGTCGATCACGGACTCGACACCTGGGGAACTCGCGGTCGGCACATCGAAATTTTAATGACGATCCGGTAGCACGTCGATGACCTTCTCCTGGACAGCCAGGGTCCTTACCCGATTCTCAGGCCCCGAGATCACCGGATCCAACCGCCGGATCACCCGATACCGGCCTCCTCGGCCGCCTCCACCGCCGTGCGCACGATCCCGATCCGGGTCTCCAGGTCGCCGAAGGCCGCCGCCACGCTCAGCGTGGTCACGCCGGCCTCCTTGTACGCGACCATCCGCTCGGCGATGCGCTCCTTCGGGCCGATCAGGCTCGTGCGGTCGATGAACTCGAACGGGACCGCCGCGGCGGCGCCGGCGTAGTCCTTGGCCAGGTACTTCTGCTGGACCTCGTCGGCTTCCTTCTCGTAGCCCATGCGGCATGCCAGCTGGTTGTAAAAGTTCTGTTCCTTGCTGCCCATGCCGCCGATGTACAGGGCCGCGTACCAGCGGACCAGGTCCGCGCACAGCTGGACGTCGTCGCCGATGACCGTCGGGACGGTCGGGGCGATGTCGAAGCCGTCCAGGCCGGTCTTGCCGGCCTTGGCGCGGCCGGCGCGGATGTGCTCCAGGTGCTCGCCGGCGTGCTCGGGGCTGAAGAAGACCGGGAGCCAGCCGTCGCCGATCTCGCCGGTCAGCTCCAGGTTCTTCGGGCCGATCGCGGCCAGGTAGACCGGGATGGTCTCGCGGACCGGGTGGACGGTCAGCTTCACCGGCTTGCCGGGGCCGCCGGGCAGCGGCAGCGTGTAGTGCTTGCCGTCGTAGGTGAGGCGTTCGCGGGTCAGGGCCTTGCGGACGATGGCCACGTACTCGCGGGTGCGGCCCAGCGGCGCGGCGAAGGGGACGCCGTGCCAACCTTCGGAGACCTGCGGGCCGGACACGCCCAGGCCCAGGCGGAAGCGGCCGTTCGACAGGGTGTCCAGGGTGGCGGCGGTCATCGCGGTCATGGCCGGGGTGCGGGCCGGGATCTGGAAGACCGCCGAGCCCACGTCCATGCGCTCGGTGTGGGCGGCGATCCAGGTCAGGACGGTCGCGGCGTCGCTGCCGTAGGCCTCGGCGGCCCAGCACACCGCGTATCCCAGGCGGTCCGCCTCCTTGGCGACCTCCAGGCTCTCGGCGTCGTTGCCCGCGCCCCAGTAGCCCATGTTCACGCCGAGCTTCATCGCCCACTCCTGTCCGCTGGACCACCCGCCGGTGGCATGATTGACGCCAGATCCACCTCGGCGCGCGCGATCGCGGCACCGTCGTCGGTGATATTACTCGCCAGTAGGAAGCGGCGCGATGGTGACGCCGCCCACGCGGTGTCCCCGGCAACCGATAGCGTCACCTGTCATGGAGCAGCGACACCTGGGGCGGACGGGCCTGCGTGTGTCCCGGCTGGGGCTGGGCACGATGACCTGGGGGCGGGACACCGACGAGCACGAGGCCGCCGACCAGCTCAAGACCTTCCTGGACGCCGGCGGCACGCTCATCGACACCGCCGACGTCTACGGCGACGGCGACGCCGAGTACATCGTCGGCCGCATGGTCGAGGGCATCCGGTCCGACGTGGTCATCGCCACCAAGGCGGTCAGCGTCCCGTTCGGCCCGCGCCGCTTCGACGCCTCCCGCCGGCACCTGTTGAACGCCCTGGACGGCTCGCTCAAGCGCCTGGGCACCGACTACGTCGACCTGTGGCAGCTGCACGCCTACGACGCCGCCACCCCGCTGGAGGAGACGCTGGCCGCGCTGGACGCCGCGGTGTCCTCCGGCCGGGCCCGCTACGTCGGCGTCTGCAACTACACCGGCTGGCAGCTGGCCCGCGCCGCGACCTGGCAGTCCGCCGACTTCAGCCGGGCCCCGATCGCCTCGGCGCAGATGGAGTACTCGCTGCTGCAGCGCGGGATCGAGCGCGAGGTCCAGCCGGCCGCCGTGGACCTGGGCATCGGGCTGCTCCCCTGGTCGCCGCTGGGCCGCGGGGTGCTGACCGGCAAGTACCGCGCCGGGGTGCCGGCCGACTCCCGGGCCGCCTCGGCGATGTTCGCGCCGTTCGTCGAGCCCTACCTGGACGGCCCCGGCGACGGCATCGTGGACGCGGTGATGATCGCCTCCGACGGCCTGGGGGTGGCGCCGCTGGAGGTGGCGCTGGCCTGGGTGCGCGACCGGCCCGGCGTCACCGCCCCGATCATCGGCCCGCGCACCGTGGCGCAGCTGCGCGGCTGCCTGAGCGCCGAACAGCTGACCCTGCCCCGCGAGATCAGCGAGGCGCTCGACGACGTCTCCGAGCCCGACATCGGGTACCCGGAGCACACCTGGCAGCCGGCCCGCCCGCGGCTGGTCGGCCAGCACACGCACAATCAGTGACAGGCACCACCGCAGAGCACTACCGCAGATACGGATGGAACGAGAAGTGACGATGACCGAACCGGACGCACCGTCCCTGGACCAGCTCCTGGCCTCCGCCGGGGCGCCGGGCGACCTGGCCCCGCGGGTGGCCGCGACGCTCGGCGAGCAGGCCGCGGCCCGGCTGGCCGCCGACCCGTGGCTGATCCTGTCGGTGCCCGGCGTGCGCCCCGAGGCCGCCGACGGCTTCGCACGCAGCGTGCTCGGCGGGACCGCGGGCCCGCAGGACCCGCGGCGGGCGCGGGCGGTGCTGGCCTGGCTGCTGGACCGCGCGGCCCTGGACGGGCACACCGCGCAGCCGGCCGACGTGCTGTGCTCGGCGCTGGGCACGCTCGGCTTCGGCGACCCGGCCGGGGCGCTGCAGGCGGCGCTGGAGGAGGGCGACATGCTCGCGTTCTCCAACGCGGTCGAGGAGGAGGACGAGGACGGCTCCGGCGCCGGTCCCGCCGAGGAGCCCGGCGGCGCCTCCGGTCTGATGATCAGCCGGGAGCGCTACGCCTTCGCCGAGGAGGGCGTCGGCGAGGCGATCCAGCGGCTGCTGGCCACCCCCGAACCGCTCGGCGAGGGCTGGGAGCGGCTGGACGTCACCGGCGACCGCATCCACGGCGAGCTGCGCGACAGCGTCGGGTCCTCCGGGCTGACGCTGGTCGCGACCGCGCCGGGGATCGCCAAGACGGCGCAGATCGCCGGGTTCGCCGAGGCCGCGGCGGCGGCCGGGGTGCCGGTGGCGATAATCGGCGGGAACGCGGCCAGCGTGCGGACGCTGAACCGCGAGCTCGGCGGGACCGAGCTGACGGTGCTGTCGGTGCGGGAGTACCTGGCCTCGCTGGGGCGCGGGGAGGACGCGGAGGCGGCGAGCGCCGAGACGGTGCCCGGCCCGCGCGGCGGCGCGGCGGCCGCCGAGCCCGGCCCGACCGGCGAGGCGGATGCCGAAGCCAAAGCTGCCGAAGCCGCCGAAGCCGCCGAAGCCACGAGCTCTGACACCGCCGAGCCGACGGCCGACGCGGATGCCGAAGCCGGCGCGGATGCCGCTCCGGGTGCCGGCGCCGAGGCCGAAGCGCCCGAACCCCCCGCCGTCGAGTTCGCCGACCCCCAGCCCGGCCTGGTCGTCGTCTCCGCGGCGCACCAGATCGACGCCGAGGACCTGGCCGCCCTGCTCGACGCGGTCCCCGAGGGCATGCGCGTGCTGCTGGCCGGCGACCCCGCCGAGCCCGGCCCGGCCGGCCCCGGCCAGCCGTTCCGCGACCTGCTCGAGACCCGCTCGGAGGCGCTGCTGGCGTACACCTCCGACGGCCGCGTCCCGCGCGTGCGCGCCGCCGACTCCGAGCCGCACCCGCTCACCGACCTGCGCTTCTCGCTGCGCGAGGGCGAGCTGCCGCCGCCGGAGAACGATCCGGAGAAGCGGCTGGTGATCGTGCCGGTCCGCGACGCCTCGGAGGCCGTGGCGCGCGCCGTGCAGCTGGCCGCGGACTCGATCCCGCGCACCTTCGGCATGACGCCGGACGACATCCAGGTGGTGACCATCCGCGCCACCGGCGACGCCGGCGCCGAGACCGTCACCCGGGCACTGCGCGAGCGGCTGGGCACCGAGCAGGTCAGGGCCCTGACCGCGCGCGAGGCGATGGGCGGCACGTGGCCGGCGGCCGTGGTGGTGCTGGACGGCCCGTCCTCCGGCAGCCTGACCCGGGCCCTGGTGTACGGCCTGTGCGGGCTGGCCGAGCGGCACCTGTCGATCGTGCACGGCGCGGGTTCGGCGCTGCCGCAGGCCGTGGCGAACGTCCCGGACCGGCCGCGGCACACCCGGCTGCCGGCCGTTCTGCGGGAGCTGTAGCCGCTGGCGACAAACCACGCAAAGAACCGCGCCGGGCCCCAAGGGAGGGGTCCGGCGCGGTTCTGTTATCAGAGTGCGTGCGCGCCTCAGCCGGTGACGGAGTCCATCGCCGGCAGGTAACCGCCGGACTGGCCGGCGGACGTCGGGTGGTAGGACTCGGTGACGTCGCTGACGCTCACCGAGTGCAGCCACTCGTTGAAGAAGTCGCACAGCTCGTGGCCGGAGAAGTTGCTGCGCACGTCGGCGTAGGAGTCGCCGGCGTTCTGCGCCGCGGTCTGGATGACGCTGTCGAGCGTGTCGGCGGCGTTGTTCAGCGCGGTCCGGTCGGTGGTGGACAGGCCCGGGCAGATCCAGGAGTTGCCCAGGTCGTACAGCTCGGGGTAGCCCATCACGACGACCTGCGCGTTGGGCGCGGCGTTGGCGATCGCGGAGAAGGTGTTCGCCAGCTTGCCCGGCAGCGTCGACTTGGCCGCCGCGGTGGCGGTGTTGATGGCGCTCAGGCAGGCGCTGTCGGACTGCAGGACGCAGGTCTGCATCACCGAGGAAAAGCCGACGTCGTTGCCGCCGATGGTGATCGACACCAGGTTGGTCGACGAGCTCAGCGCCGAGATCTGGCTGTTCAGCACGTCCGCGGTGGTGGCGCCGGAGCAGGCCACCGAGGTGTAGCTGGCCGGGCTGTGCGCGTTGGCCCACAGCTGGGAGTACGCGAGCGTGCTGCGCAGGCAGTTGCCCGAGGACGAGATGTACGATCCGGAACCGACGCCGGAGGAGTAGGAGTCACCGAGCGCGACGTAGTTCACGCCGCCGGCGGCCGCGGCGTTGGTCGCCAGGACGGTCGTGAAGGCGGTCGTCACCGCGGCCAGGACGAGCAGCGTCCGCTTGAGCACGGGGCGTCGCGTCCGCGTCCGCTTGTGGGGACGAGGGAGCACAGGAAACCTCCATGTGGGGGTGGATGGGGGTGCGCTGCGGAAGAGAATGGCACCCCATCAGGACCCTGTGAAGGCCAAGTTACCAACGAGTTTTGACGAGTGGGTAACTTCTTGGTTGGCAGGTCAGGACGTTTCGGTTCAATCACCTCATCCCAGCTTGGGAATCAACCCCGTGATCCGGCGCCGCACCCGCCGCGTCAACTGCTCCACCTCCGCCACCCGCAGCGCCTTGGCCGCCAAAACGTAGACAACGACCAGAGCCGTGCCCCCGGCCGCGGCGGCCAGCATCGAGCCGGGGCGCGCGGTCCCGGCGAGCGCCCCCACGTCCTGCGCCACCGCGTAGGCCAGCGCCCCGGCCACGGTCGCGGCGAGCAGTAGACGGCGGTAGACCCATGACACGCCCTTGCCGGGTGCCGCCGAGGCTGCTGCCGAGGACCCGGCGGACCCGCGCGCCACGGATGCCACGGGCGCCACGGCCAGCCGGGACCGCAGCCGCCGCACCGACCAGACCAGCCCGATCGCCGAGGACAGCCCGGAGCCGGCGGCCATCACCACGACCTGCCAGCGCGTACCGCCCAGGGCCTCGGTGGCGCCGATCGCGATCGCGGCGTTCACCGTGCCGGTGATCAGGCCGATGGTGAAGGGGGTCCGGGTGTCGCCGAAGGCGTAGAACCCGCGCAGGATCACGTACTGCGCGGAGAACGGGATCAGGCCGAGGCCGAACGCGGCGAGCATGTGTCCGATCCCGTACGCCTGCGTCACGTCGGTCTTGCCGTAGCCGAACAGCACCACGGCGAACTGCGGGCCCAGCGCCAGAAACGCGAAGGCGCACGGCACGATCGCCGCGCCCGAGACGCGCAGTCCGAGCGAGAGGTCACGGCGGACCGCGGCCGGGTCGTCGTCGGCGGCGGCCCGGCTCATCCGCGGCAGCAGCATCGTCAGCAGCGACACGGTGATGACCGACTGCGGCAGGATCCAGACCTGCTGGGCTTTGGAGTAGGCGGCGTAGCCGACCGCCTCGTTCTTGAAGACCGGGTTCTCGTCCACGCCGCTGGCCAGGTGTATCACCAGGAGGTTGACCGCCTGCCCGACCAGCATGTACGCCAGCGTCCACTTCGCCGGGGCGGCGGCCTGTCGCAGTCCCGCGCCGCGCCAGTCGAAGCTGGGCCGGTAGCGCACGCCGGATCCGGCCAGGAACAGCACCACGACGGCCGCCTGCACGACGACTCCGGCAGTCGTCCCGACGCCGATGAACATGCTCTGCGAAGCGCTGAGCGTGAGGTTGCCGTCCGGGCCGGTCTTCGCCCCGCCGACCGCGATGAACCCGGCGAACACCGCGACCACCACGAGGTTGTTCAGCACCGGCGCCCACGCGGCCGGCCCGAACCGGCCGCGCGCCCCGAGCACCTGGCCCACGAGCGCGAAGACGCCGTAGAAGAAGATCTGCGGCATGCAGTAGCGCGCGAACGACACGGCCAGCTCCCGGTGCGCGGAGCTCAGCCCGCCGGCCGTGGCCGCGACGATCCACGGCGCCGCGACCGTCGCCACCGCGGTCACGACGAGCAGCGCACAGAACACCAGCGTCAGCAGCCGGTTGACGTAGGCGGCGCCGCCGTCGGGGTCGCGCCGCATGGCCGCGACCAGCTGCGGCATGAAGACGGCGTTCAGAGCCCCGCCGATGATGAGGAAGTAGATCATGTTCGGCAGGGTGTTGCCGACGGTGAAGGCGGTCGCCAGCGCCGCCGACCCGAGCGCCGCAGCCTGCAGGAGTTGGGCGAGCATGCCGCCGACGCGGGAGACGACGGTCGCGGTCGCCATCGCGGTGGTGGAGCGGGCGCCGCTGGCGGTTTTGGTTTTGGCTGTGGCTTTGGCTGTGGCACGCCGAGGTAGAGGTCGAGCGGTTGTGCCGTCGGCGGCTTCGCTCAGGGTTCCAGGCGTGTCGGCTTCAGCCGCAGCGGCCGGCCACCACAGGTCCTCCAGCCCGAAGTCCAGCCGGTTCGCGCTCCCACTCCCCTGCCCTTGCTCCGCCCCGCGCACTGCCGGCCCCTGCACCTGCCCGCGCCGCAACGGCATCAACTCGGTGAGGCGGTCCGAGTCGGTGATGACGCGCAGCATCCCGGTGTCCCAGTCGCCCGGGACGGCCGGGACTTCGTACCGTCCGGCGTTGACGGCTGCGGCGTGCGCGTATTGGCGTGGGTCGGGCTCGCTCACTCTTCCCCCTGTCAGGACCTTGAGTGAGCCAAGCTACCAACGGAGCGCGGTGAAGGAGACGGCACACAACCGGGCGACAGCCCGCGACAACCGCGACGAGCTACGACTGCGGATACCGCTGAATGATCTTCCCCTTCAGATCCGCGATGAGATACCCGCTCCGGTAGTCGTCGCCGACATAGACCTTCATGCTCACCGAGTGATCGATGATGTCGGACTCGACGATCACGTAGTGGTACTTCGGGTTCTTCACGTTCAGCGTGCTGTCGGCGTCCTTGAGCAGCGCCGGCAGGGCGTCCCAGTCCACCGTCGTCGGGTCGATGGCCGGCTCGCCGTCGTCCAGGGTGCTGCCGGTCATGGAGAAGGAGGCCTGGCCGTTGTTGAAGGAGTAGGTGTCGTAGACGGTGGAGTCCGTCTTCTTGATCACGTCGAAGCTCGCGTGGTCGTCGTACACGGTCATCGACGCCACGCGGTTGCCGCCGCTGACCGCGAAGATCTGGCCGATCACCGCGCGCACGCCGGCCGGGGTCAGCAGGTGCTGGGTCGCGGTCGAGGAGCCGCTGTCGGCCGAGCCCTGCGAGGAGGTCTGGGCCGAGGTCGGCCCGGAGCTCGCCTGCGAGGAGCCGTTGGCCTGCACGCTCGGGAACGTCGGCATCGAGAACGTCGGGGCGTTGTTCGCCGCCCCGTTGCCGGCCTGCTGGTTGGCGTGGCTCTCGGCGCGCGTCGTGGCCCAGACCGAGAAGCCCATCACGCCCAGGACGGCGACCGTGGAGATGGTCGACAGCCGGAAGGCCTTCGAGCGGTACTTCGACGCCTCCTCGGCGCTCATGCCGCCGGGGTAGGAGGAGCCGTTGCCGTAGGGGTTGATCGGCGGGCGGCCGGGCGGGCCACCGGGTATCTGGTCGGTGACCGGGAACTGGCCGGTGCCGCCGAACTGCTGGGTCTGCGGCCACGCGTCGTAGCCCGGGGAGCCCGGGGAGCCCGGGGAGCCCGGGGAGCCCGGGGAGCCCGGGGAGCCCGGGGAGCCCGGGGAGCCCGCGTAGCCCGCCGGGTAGCCGTGGGAGCCCGGCGCGGGCACGTTGCCGGTGCCCGACATGCCGCCCTGGCCGCCCTGCATGCCGCCCGGCATCCCGCCGTGCATCCCCCCGGCCATCCCGCTGCCCGGCATCCGCGGCCCCGGAATCGGCGCCTGGAAAGCGGTCACGTTCTGCCCGGCCTCGACCTGCGCCAGCATCGCGTCCAGCTGCTCGGCCGACGGCCGCCGCGACGGGTCCGGCACCAGCAGCGCGGTCAGCACCGGCGCCATCGCGCCGCTGCGGAACGGCGGCGGGACGTAGCCCTCGGACACCGCGGCGATGGTCGCGATCGTGGTCTCGCGGCTGAGCGGGTTGCGGCCCTCCAGGCCGACGTACAGCATCAGCCCCAGCGACCACAGGTCCGAGGACGGGTTGCCCTCCATGCCGTGCACGCGCTCGGGCGCCATGTACTCCGGCGAGCCGATCAGCATCCCGGTCGCGGTGAGCCCCGGCGAGGCCTCCAGCGCGGCGATACCGAAGTCGGTGAGCACCGGCGTGCCGTTCTCGCGCAGCAGCACGTTCGCCGGCTTCACGTCCCGGTGCTGGATCCCGGCGGCGTGCGCGGCCCGCAGCGCGCCCAGCACGCCCCGCCCGATCCGCAGCGCCTCGGGCACGGTCAGCAGCCGCTCGTCCAGCAGCGAGTCCAGCGACCCGCCGCTCACCAGCTCCATCACCAGCCAGGGATGCGCCAGCTCGGAGGAGTCGACGATGTGGAAGATCGTGACGACGTTCGGATGCTGCAACCGCGCCAGCGCCTGCGCCTCGCGCAGCACGCGCTCGCGCACGACGCGCTGCTCGGCCGGGTCACTGCCGTGCACCGACGCGTCCGGCGTCCGCACCTCCTTCAACGCCACCTCGCGCTGAAGCATCAGGTCGCGTGCCCGCCACACCAACCCCATACCGCCGCCGCCGAGCCGCTGCAGCAGCTCAAAGCGCCCGTCGATCACGTATCCGCCCTGGTCCCCTCCGGTCATGTGCGAAGTCTAGGGTCCGGGGCGGACAGTTCTTGTGGGTCTAAACATCGTCACCAAACCGGGATGTAGCGCGGTCAGTCCCCGGATTCCCGACGTATGCGGGCATGCAAACAGCCGGCCTCCCAGCGGCGCGCCAGGCATTCATAGCCTTCGGCGCCCACTAACCGAGGTGACCTCAGAGGACTTTGCGGGATTGGCGACAGCCGCCGCATAACGCATGCGAAGTCTCGGAGCAGAACACTACAATGAGTGCCCGCTTTCCCGCACCTTTAGAGAGGACCCGCCTGTGGGACTGATACGGAAGACCATGTCGCTGTCCAGCATGGGACTCATCGACTTCCGCAGCGACAAGGAGCGGATCGCGCGGAACACCAAGAAGACCGCGAAGAACACCCGAGAGTCTCTGAAGCTGGCAAGGCAGCAGGCTCAGGCTCCCGCGCAGGTCGTGTACGCGCCTCAGCCCAGCTACCCGCAAGTCGCCTACGGCAGCGCACCTCAAGCCGCACCGGCCGCCGACCCCGTCGAGCGTCTACGCCAGCTTGGCGAACTGCGCGCCGCAGGAACGATCACCGACGAAGAGTTCAACCGGCTTAAGGCACAAATAATCGGGTAGGAGCGTCTTTGATGAAGCCCCCGCCCACTATCGTCGGGGGCTTTTTAGTTGCGAGTTTTCTATAAGCGGATTGCTAAACACTTACGCCGTCGGCTGGATGTGGCACCAAAGGTCATCCACCGCAGACAGCGGCGCGTCCTGAACGTGTGCCAGCACGCCGCGACCCCTGCCCCGCGGTCACTCCCGTGCGAGTGCCTTCGCGGTTCAGGGGTCGCGTCTTGAAGATCGGCGCCGTGCTAAACGACCTCGATCCCGTCGATCTCGTCCTCCGACCCGTCCTCGGCGAACGTGTCGAAGTACTCGTCGTCCTCCTCCTCGTCGCCGATCACGTCGAAGCGGCAGACGATCCGCTCCGGGTCGGCGTCGGAGAACGGGTCCTCGAACCACTGCTCGTCGGCGACGGCCTCCGGGTCGGTGGCCAGGACCCAGGTGGTGCCGTCGCCCGGGAGCAGGCCTAGTTCGTCGGAGCGGTTGTGGATCTCGTCGGGGTCGAACACGTCGAACAGCGCCGCCAGCGAGCCCGCGACCGTGCTGATGTCCACCTCCGGGTCGACCGCGCCGGCGGCCAGGCCGCGGGCCGCGCCGAGCAGCCGCCCCGGGTGCTCGATCTGGTAGTCGCGGCGGATCAGGACGCTGATCGCCTCCGGGTTGTCCGGGTCCGCGGCCACCTCGGCGTACTGGCTCGGGATCTCGAACGGCGTGACCTCGTTGTACGTGTCGTACAGCGCGTCGTCGTAGGACTCGGCGGCGGCGGCCATGGCCAGGAACGCTGTGCGCACGGCCGGGTCGCTCTCGTCCGACCGGCCTTCCACCGCGGCCAGGTGGGCGTCGATCGCGGCTTTGAGGGCGTCGGCGGCCGAGCGGACGTCGGCGGCGGTGGGGGCGGTCGGTTCAGACATGAGGTAGACGGTATCCGGTCTTGGCCGTGTCGGCTCGCAATACCCGCCTGCGCGCTGGCAAGAAGGCACGCACTTGTCAGCCCCATGGACGACACGGCGAGGGCTCGGTAGCGTCGCTGCAGGCGAGGCGGTCGCCCGGCCGCCGGCAAAGCACAGGGGGCGCACATGCGCGCGTACCACGTCACCATCGGCGCATACGAGTTCGCGGCCACCGAAGAAGGCCCGCAGACCGGCCCCCCGGTGGTCCTGCTGCACGGCTTCCCGCAGACCTCGGCCAGTTGGCAGGCGACCAGCAGGCTGCTGGCCGCCGAAGGCCTGCGCACCATCGCCCTGGACCAACGCGGCTACTCCCCCGGCGCGCGCCCGACCGAGGTCGCCGAATACCACGTCGACCGGCTCGTCGAGGACGTGGTCGGCCTGCTGGACGCCCTGCACCTGCCCAGCGCGCACCTGGTCGGGCACGACTGGGGCGCGATCGTCGCCTGGCACGCCGCGGTGGCGCACCCGGACCGTTTCAGGACGTTGACCGCCGTCTCGGTGCCGCACCTGCGCGGCTTCTACAAGGTCCTGGCCGCCGACACCCCCGAAGGCGAGGACCAGCGGCAGCGCTCGGCGTACGTGCAGCTGTTCCGCATGGAGGACAAGGCGGAGGACGTGCTGCTGGCGAACAGCGCCCGCTCGCTGCACGACCTGTTCTCCCCGCTGCCGGAATCGGCGGTCCTGCCGCACTACGCGGCCCTGAGCCAGCGTCCGACGCTGACCGCCGCGCTGAACTGGTACCGCGCGATCGACGCCAAGCAGTCGGCGACGCTGGGGAACGTGCGGATCCCGACGACGTTCGTGTGGTCCACCCAGGACATCGCGATCGGCCGCGCCGCCGCCGAGGGCTGCGCGCGGAACGTCTCGGGCCCGTACCGCTTCATGGAACTGGAAGGCGTCAGCCACTGGATCCCGGATCAGGCGCCGGTGGAGTTGGCGCGCGCCGTGGTCGAGCGCGTTCGCTCCGTGGAGAATTGAGGACAAACTCCGCACGAGGCGTGAGTCCGGTCACAAAACCCGGGCCTTGATTCGAGAATCGGTGGTGCGGCTTGGAAAACTGATGAGCGTATGACTACGCCGACGAATGAGAACCGAGACACCGACCGCACCGAAGCCACCGACAGCACCGCCCCCGAGGGGCGGCACAGACTCGACCTGTCGGTCACCAAGATCGCGGCCAGTGCCTGCGCCGCCGCCCTGGCCGCCGCGGTGGGTTCGCAGCTCGGCGTGGCCGGCACGATCGCCGGCGCCGCGGTCGCCAGCGCCGTGGCGACGTCGGCCGGCGCGTTGATCGGGCACTCGCTGGAGCGCGGGAAGACCGTGGCCCGCAAGGCGATGCCGGCGCTGGATCCGGAGCAGCTGGAGACGGCGATCCTGTCGCGGGCTCGGGGCGCGCGCGCCGAGCGAGCCGCGCGGGTCGAGGCGCACCCGCGGATCGATGAGCCCGCGGCGTTGACGCGGGTCGACGAGACGCTGCTGATCCGGCCGCTGACGGATCGGGCGGTCGCCGACCACGGGCTGGACGAGACGGTCGTGCTCGACCGCGGAACGTACGGCGCGACCAACGGCGCGATGTACGGCGCGATCGGCCCAAGCGCGCAGACCGTCCCGCTGCCGAGAATCACCACCGACGACCCGCCGCGCACGTGGAAGGACCGCCTCCCGGGCCGCAAGCCGCTGATCGCGGCGGCCGTGGCGAGCTTCCTGATCGGTACCGGCGCGGTCACGGCGCTGGAGGTCGCGCGCAAGGGCGAGTTCCCCGGCTACCACAGCAACGTGTTCACCAACGACCCCGGGCGCAGCGGCGGCTCGAACAACCAGCCCGCGCCGGAGAACCCCGGCGGGAACGGCACGCACGAGGACACGACGCCTTCGCAGAAGCCGGACTCGCCGCCGAGCTCGTCGGGGTCCGGCGGCCAGACGCCGAGCACGACGCCGTCGACGCCCTCCACCTCCGGCTCGACGCCGAGCGCCCCGAGCACGCCCTCGACGACCCCGTCGACCGGCCCCACGGGATCCTCGACCGCGCCGACGACGCCGCCGACCAGCAACCCGAACCCGACGACGGCGCCGAGCAGTTCCGGCGCTGCGACGCCGAGCCAGTCGGCGACGGGGCTGGGGAAGGCCACGCCGAGCGGCGGGCCCACGGGCTGAGGCGCGCTCGCGGCCGTTCCAGCACGGCTTCTGCGCGCACCGCCAAACCAGCCTGTGCCTTGCGAGCCAAGACACCCCGCCCGAAGCGCTCGGTGAGAAGCGCGCCGGCGGTCGTCACGCGTCCGGAGTCGGCAACCCGGCCGCCAACACCTCCGCGACATGCCACACCCGGCGCTCGGCCACCGCCTGCTCGACCTGGGTCCGGCAGCTGAACCCGTCGGCGATGAGCAGCGTGTCGGCCGAGGCCGCGCGGATCGCCGGCAACAGGTTCAGCTCGGCGACCGCCATCGACACCTCGTAGTGACCGTCGGTGACGCCGAAGTCCCCGGCCAGCCCGCAACAGCCGGACACCACGCGCGCGTCCACCCCGGCGCGCGCCAGCAGGTCCACCTCCGCCTCGCCGGTGGCGCCGCCCGCGTACTGGTGGCAGTGGATCTGGATCAGAGCCTTGTGGCCGCTCCACGGCGAGGCCGGCGGACGCCAGTCCGGCGCGTGCACCGCCAGGAACTGCGCCGGGCCGGTCACCAGCTCCGCGGCGCGCGCCGCCAACGGATGCGACGGCAGCAACTCGGTCAGCTCCTCCCGCAACGCCGCCGCGCAGCTGGGCTCCGGCACGATGATCGGCAGCCCGGCCTCCACGGCGGGGCCCATCGCCTCCAGCGTCCGCGCCAGCACCCGGCGCGCGACGCCGAGCTGCCCGGTCGAGATCCACGTGAGGCCGCAGCAGCCGGTGCGCGGCGGTAGCAGGACGCGGAAGCCCGCCGAGCGCAGGACGGCGATCAGCGCCTCGCCGACCGACGGGGTGAAGTTCTCCGTGAAGGTGTCGGCCCAGAGCACGACCGTCGGTGTGCCGGACAGCTCCCACAATGCGGATGCCGACCAGGTGCCGGCTTGGCCGGACGGGGCAACACTGGCCGACAACCCAGGACCAAACGAGTTCAGCCCGCCGGCAGCCAAGGAATCCGCCGCCACCGCACCGACGCCCGCCTTCGAGCCCACCGGCGCACCGGCACCATCCAAGCCCGGCCCGCCGGCCAAAGAACCCACACCCGCGCCACCCGCACCCCGCCCGACAACACCCGACTGCTGCCCCGCGCCATCCGAGCCCGGCCCGCCGACCAAAGAACCCGCCGCCGCACCCGCACCATCCACACCCAGTCCGACATCAACCGGCACTCCCGCAAGCTGCCCCGCGACATCCGGCCCCACCCCACCACCCGGCTTGAACCCCGCCGGACCGCCCGCCGCCACCGCCACAGCCCCCGTTCCCGCGCCGCCCGGCCGCCGCCCGGCCCGGGCAACCGCCGCCGCATCCCCCACCCGCCGCGAAAAAGACCGCGCCGCGAACCGCGGCAACCCCCGCTCCGCCGCGATCCCCCCGGCCCGCTTCAGCACCGGCGCCAGCCGCGACCCCAGCACCCGGTTCACCACCCGCGGCGCGAACCCGGCCAGCCGCGCCCACACCGGCAGCCAGCCCAGCGAGTAGTGCGCCGCCGGCCGCGGCCGCCCCCGGTAGTGCTGGTACAGCACCTCCGTCTTGTACGCCGCCATGTCCACCCCGACCGGGCAGTCCGTCTTGCACCCCTTGCACCCCAGGCACAGGTCCAGCGCGTCCAGCACCTCCGGCGCCCGGTAGCCGCCGCGCACGCTTCGGCCGTCCAACATCTCCTGCAGCACCCTGGCACGCCCGCGTGTCGAGTCCTTCTCGTCCCCGGTCGCCCGGAACGACGGGCACATCACCCCGCCGACCGCGCTGCGGCACTTGCCCACCCCCACGCACCGCCGCACCGCACGCCCGAAGTCCCCGTCGTCGGCCAGCAGTGCCAACTCCGGCGGCGCCGCCTGCACCACCCCCGGCGCGCGCAGATCGGCGGCGAAATCGCGCGGCGCCACCAGGATCCCGGGGTTCAGCACCCCGTCCGGGTCGAACGCCGCCTTGCACTCGGCGAACGCCTCCAGCAGCTCGGCGCTGTACATCGCCGCCAGCAGCGCCGACCGCGCCTGCCCGTCCCCGTGCTCGCCCGACACCGACCCGCCGTGCGTCACCACCAGCGCCGTCGCCGCCGCCGTGAACTCCGCGAACTGCTGCCGCCCGGAGACGGTCTGCAGGTCGTGGTCGATCCGCACGTGCAGACACCCCTCCCCGAAGTGCCCGAACACCGTCCCCTTGCGCCCGGCGCTGTGCATCAGCGCCTCGAACCCGCGCAGGTAGTCCGCCAGCCGCTCCGGCGGCACCGCGGCGTCCTCGAACCCCGGCCACGCCTCGGCCCCCTCCGACGTCCGCGTCGCCAGCCCCGCGCCGTCCTCGCGGATCCGCCACAGCTCCCGCTGCTCGCCGTCCGCGACGACCACTCGCGTGGCGTGCGCCCCCTCCAGGTCCGCGACAATCGCCGCCGCCTGGTCCGCCGTCGTCTCGATGAACAGCCATCCCCCGCCGGACGGCAGCGAGGACGGCAGCGGCCGCTTGCGCCGCGCCGCCCACACGTCGGCCAGCTCCGCCCCCAGCCCCTCGATCGCCGAGGGCTGATGCGGCAGGACCCGCGGCACGTCGGCCGCCGCCGTGACCATGTCCGGATACGCGGCCACCACCAGCACCCGCTCGCGCAGCACCGGCACCAGCCGCACCTCGGCCCCGAGTACCACCGCGAGCGTCCCCTCGGAGCCGACGAGCGCCTTGGCGACGTCGAACCCGTTCTCCGGCAGCAGATGCTGCAAGGCGTAGCCCGACACCTGCCGCGGGAAACGTCCCAGCTCGCGCCGAATGGCCTCGCCATAGCGCTCGACCAGCGCCCGCAGCCGCTCGTCGAGCGCTGCGACCCCGCTCGTCCCACGCCGCGCGGTCGTGCGCGTGCCGTCCGCGAGCAGCAGCTCCAGCGCCAGCACGTTGTCCGCGGTCGTCCCGAACGCCAGCGACCGAGCCCCGCAGGCGTTGTTCCCGATCATCCCGCCGACCGTGCACCGCGACGCCGTCGACGGATCCGGTCCGAACCGCAGCCCGTGCGGCGCCGCCTGCGCCTGCAGCACGTCCAGCACGACCCCCGGCTCCACCCGCGCGCTGCGCGTGCCCGCATCCAGCTCCAACACCCGCCCGAAGTACCGCGAGCAGTCCAGCACCAACCCCTCGCCGACGGCGTTCCCGGCCACCGACGTGCCGCCGCCACGCAGCGTCACCGGCACCCCGTGCTCCGCACAGATCCGGACCGCCGCCGCCACCTGTCCGGCGTCGCGCGGGAACCCCACGCCGCGCGGCACGTGCCGGTGGTTGGAGGCGTCGGCGCTGTACTCGGCACGCCGCCGGGCGCCGAACCCGACGTCCAGCCCGGCGTCCGCCAGAGCCTGCCGCCACCGGCGTTCGGCCAGGTCAGAGGCATGGTTCGAGCCGGGCACGGAAGGCTTCGCGAAGGAAGATCGGTCAGGCACGCTCCCAACGTAGCGCCCCGCCCCACAGCCCGGCGGCAGCCGCCGCATTCCGGGGGCGGAACCGGTGCCGGGCGAGTACGTTCGGAGACGAAAAACCCCCGCAAACCCCGTCAGGGGCGATCATGGCCCGGCTGAAGGAGGCTCCGCGATGAAGATGACAGAGTACGTCCCCGGAACACCGTGTTGGGTGGACCTGGGGACCTCGGACCTGGACGGCGCCACGACCTTCTACGGCGGCCTGTTCGGCTGGACCGCGCAGGTCGCCGAGGACCCCGAGGCCGGCGGCTACACCCTGTTCCTGCTCAACGGCGAACAGGTGGCCGGCGTCATGAAGACCATGTCCGCCGAGCAGCCGGTGGCCTGGAGCACCTACGTGGCCGTGACCGACGCCGACGCCACGATGGCCAAGGCCCAAGCCGCCGGCGCCCAGACCATCATGCCCGCGATGGACGTCACCGACGTCGGCCGCATGGCGCTGTTCGCCGACCCCACCGGCGCCGTCCTGGGCCTGTGGCAGCCGCGGTCGATGAAGGGGGCCGGCCTGGTCAACGAGCCCGGCACCCTGACCTGGGACGAGCTGAACACCCGCGACGCCGACGCCGCCAAGGCGTTCTACACCGCGACCTTCGGCTGGGGCGCCGTGACCACCCCGATGGACGGAATGGAGTACACCGAGTTCCAGGTCGACGGCCGCACCGTGGCCGGCCTGATGGTGATGGACGACGAGCACTTCCCGAAGGAGACGCCCCCGCACTGGGCCGTGTACTTCGGCGTCGCCGACTGCGACGCCTCGGTGAAGAAGGTCGGCGAGCTCGGCGGCAAGGTCGTGGTACCCACGACGCCGATCCCGCCCGGACGGTTCGCAGTCTGCCAGGACCCGCAGGGCGGGTACTTCTCGCTGTTCGAGCCGAGCGGGGACCAGCCGGCTGAGGACGCGGCCAGCTGAGGTCTGCTGAGGTCTTCTGAGGTCTTCTTGGGTCCCGTCAGGTGCGTGAGCTCGCATCGGACGGGACCCCTGGCGTTTCACGCCCCCCGCGGTACCTCAGACGTCGGCGCCTCCCGACACCAACAGGTCTTCGGCGCGCCGCGAAGGCGCCGACTCGTCGACGATCAGCCCGTCCCGCAGGAAGACGATGCGATCGGCCCAGCCCGCGTGCCGCGACTCGTGCGTGACTAGAACCCCGGCGGCACCCTCGTCACAACGCTTGCGCAACAACCGCAGCACCGCCTCCCCGGTCTCGGAATCCAGCGCCCCGGTCGGCTCGTCGGTGAGGATCAGACGGCGCGCGCCGATCAGCGCCCTGGCGATGGCGACGCGCTGCTGCTGGCCGCCGGACATCTCGTCGGGGAAGCGGTCGGCCTCGGCGCGCAGGCCGACTTCTTCGAGGGCTGCCAGGGCCTCCTGGCGGGACTTGCGCGCCGACAGGCCGTCCAGCTCGCGCGGCAGCGCCACGTTCTCGGCGGCGGTCAGCGCCGGGATCAGGTTGTAGTCCTGGAAGACGTAGCCGACCGAGCGCCGGCGGATCGCGGCGAGCTGCGCCTTGCTCTGCGAGGCCAGGGTGGTGCCCTCGATGCGCACCTCGCCGGTCGTCGGCATGTCCAGGCCGCCGGCCAGCGACAGCAGCGTCGACTTGCCCGAGCCCGAGGGTCCCATCACGGCCACCAGCTCGCCGGGCGCCACGGCCAGGTCGACACCGCGCAGCGCGTGGACTTCGGCGGCCCCCCTGCCGTGGACCCGGGTCACGGCGCGCAGCTCCAGCACCGGATCAGTCTTCGAATCCCCGTTCATCGTGCTGTGCCCTCCCTGGTGGCTTCCTCTGTCGAGGGTCGGGGCCGCCGACCCGTGACGGCTGCCCGACGTTCAACCTACCGGCAGGGCCTGGCGCACCGCCTCGAAGCTGTCCGGACTTGGCTCGAACCTGCGCCCGACAATCGAGACGTGTAACATCCCGATTATGCAGATGGGCGAGGGCGTCGAATGGGGCCTGCACTGCCTGGTCGCGCTGGCCTGGCTTGAGGACCACGCGCCGGTGGCGACGGGGCGGCTGGCAGAGATCTTCGATCTCCCGCCGGAGTACCTGAAGAAGCGCCTCCAGCCGCTGGTACGCGCAGGGATCCTGACCTCGACGCCCGGCGCGCGGGGCGGCTACGGCCTCGCGCGGACGCCGGAGCAGATCACGCTCATGGACGTCGTGGCCGCCGTCGAGGGCCGGGACGAGGCGTTCCGCTGCACCGAGATCCGGCAGCAGGGCGCCGGGACGCTGGCCGAGGCGACCGAGTTCGGCGAGCCCTGCGGGATCGCGAAGGCCATGCGGCGCGCCGAGATGGCGTGGCGGCGGGAGCTGGCCGCGCAGACGGTCGCCGACGTCATGGGGCAGGCGTCGCGGACGGCGCCGGCGCGGGTGCGGCGCTTCTATCAGGACATCGCGCTTTAACTCAGCTCTCTTCTCTCTTCTTTATCCGACATGCCCGGCCACGGCGGCCGGGCTTTGACGAAAGGTAATTCGGGATGTCTGGTGTCTCGATATCGTTCGATGGTCGTGGCCGAGAACGCGACCACCGCCTCCAAGCCGAACGCCAACGCCAACCCCAACCCCCAAGGGGACTCGGTCGCACGCTGATCCTGGCGCTGGGCACCTTCGCCGTCGGCACCGACGCGTTCGTCCTCGCCGGCTTCCTCCCCGACGTCGCCACGTCCCTGCACACCTCCACCGCGAGCGCCGGGCAGGCCGTGACCGTCTTCGCCGCCGCCTACGCGATCGCCTCCCCAGTGGTCGCCACGCTTACCGCACGCTTCCCCCGCCGGGTTCTGCTCGTCGCCGCCCTGGCCGTCCTGGCCGCCGCCAACGCCGCCTCCGCGCTGGCGCCGAACCTGCCGCTGCTGCTGGCGAGCCGGGTTCTGGCCGCTGCCGGAGCGGCGGGTTACACGCCGACCGCCGGCGCCGTCTCGGCCGCGCTGGTGCGGCCGGAGATGCGGGGGCGCGCGCTGTCGGTCGTCGTCGGCGGGCTGACGGTCGCGACGGCGCTGGGCGTGCCGCTCGGCGACGCGGTGGGTTCGGTGATGGGTTGGCGTGCGGCGCTCTGGCTGGTCGCAGGGCTCTGTCTCGGGACCGCGATCGCCGCGGCCGCGCTGATGCCGAAGCTGCCGGGATCGGCGCCGGTGCCGTTGTCGGCGCGGCTGGCCGCTTTGCGTCGCCCTGGTGTGGCCACGGTGCTTCCGTTGACGGTGCTCGGGATGGCCGCTGCCTACACCGTCTACGCCTACGCGATCCCGGCCCTGCACGCGTTGGGCATCTCGCACGGCGCGACCGCGTGGATCCTGGCGGCGTACGGGGTCGGCGCCATCGCCGGGAACCTCGCGGCCGGTGTCGCCGCCGACCGGCTCGGGCCGACGCGGGTGTTGGCCGCCGGGTACGCGGTGATGGCCGTGAGTCTGGCGGCTTTGGCTCTGCTGGCGGGTACTGGAGTCCACGCGCCTGTGCTCGTCACGCTGCTGGCGGTCGCGTGGGGCGCTTCCACGTGGTGTCAGACCCCGCCGCAACAGCACCGGTTGTTCAGTGCCGCGCCGGCCGAGGCCCCGCTGCTCATGGCGCTGAACGCGTCGGCGATCTACGTCGGGCTCGGGATCGGTACGGCTTCGGGTGGGCTGCTGGTCGGGTCCGGTGCGGCGTGGATGTTCACGGTCGCGGCGATCGTCGCGTGTGTCGCGCTCGGGTGGCTCGGGGTGACGCGGCGGTGGTCTACCCTCGCGGGGTGACCGGCCGACCCCATACGCTCCGGATCGCGGCGGTGATCAGCGTTTCCGCCGCTTTGATCACGCTGTCCGCTTGCAGCGGCACCAAGGCCTCTCCTGCTCCTACCAGCGCCGATAGCACTACGTCCGGGACCTCTTCACCTGCGCCCCCTGTTGACTCGACGGCGCTCGAACGTGTCGTCCCCGAGCCTTCAAGCATCACCGCGGCCGCCGGCACGTTCACCCTCACGGGTGCTACTGAAATCCACTCCTCCCCCGGTGCTGAGGCGGTCGCGGCCGACCTCGCGGCGTACCTCAAGCAGCAGACCGGCCTGGCGCCGCGGATTTTGCAGACCACGCAAAGCACCGACGCCACCATCCGACTCGCCCTCCAGCCCACCGGAGGCGATCCGTCCCTGGGCACGGAGGGCTACGCCCTCGCCGTCACCCCGGCCTCGGTCACGCTCACCGCTGCCACCGACGCAGGGCTCTTCCACGGCGTCCAGACCATCCACCAGCTCCTGATCGGCGCCAAGCTCCAAGCCGGCACGATCACCGACCACCCGCGCTTCGCGTATCGCGGCGTGATGCTGGACGTCGCGCGCCACTTCTACAGCGTGGCCGACGTCAAGGCCTACATCGACGCCGCCGCACTGTACAAGGTCAACAAGTTCCACCTGCACCTCACCGACGACCAGGGCTGGCGGTTCACCGTGCCGGGCTGGCCGAAGCTGGCCACGGTCGGCGGCGCCACGCAGGTCGGCGGCGGTCCCGGCGGGTACTACACGGCGGCGGAGCTGAAGGAGATCGTCGACTACGCTGCGTCGCGGTACATGACGGTGATCCCGGAGATCGACATGCCCGGCCACGTCGGCGCGGCCGCGTCCGCGTACCCGGCGCTGGCCTGCGACGGCAGGCACCACGGCCCGGTGACGTCGGCGTCCCCCGGCTACGACGCACTGTGCACGACGAGTGAATCAACATACAGATTTGTCGATTCAGCGACCAACGCCGCCGCCGACGCCACCCCCGGCCCCTACCTCCACATGGGCGGCGACGAAGCGCAGGCACTGAACCTGACGCAGTACAACGCCTTCGTCCAACGCGCGCAGAACCTCGTCGCCGCCCACGGCCGCACCCCGATCGCCTGGGCCGAGGCCGGCACCGCGCCCCTGCTGCCCCAGACGGTGCTGGAGTACTGGAACACGGCGCAGCCCCAGCCGTACGTGACGCAGGCGGCGGACCAGGGCACAAAGCTGATCATGGCCCCCGGCAACCACGCCTACCTGGACCAGCAGCCAACCCCCGGCTTCCCCCTCGGCCTGCATTGGGCCGGCTACACCCCGGTGTCGAAGGCCTACGCCTGGGACCCGGTGACAGTGCTGCCTGGCATCACACCCTCATCAGTACTCGGCGTCGAGGCACCACTGTGGAGCGAGACAGTGAAGAGCCTCAAGGACGCGGAGACCCTGGCCTACCCCCGCCTCCCCGCCATCGCCGAAATCGGCTGGTCCACACCGAACACCCACAACTGGCCGAAGTTCGCACAACGACTCGCCGACCAGGCGCCGCTGTGGGACAAGCTGGGGATCGCCTACTACAAGTCGCCCGAGATCCCCTGGGGACAGGGCTGAGTTCGCCGGCCGAGCATGCTCGCCGGCGGAATTCGCGCCGCACACCTGCCTACCTGCCCCAACCACGGCCCGCCCGAGCTTCTAGCCGCCGCGCCCGCTGGCGGATTCGCGCCGCACACACCTGCCCGCCGGTCCTACCGACGCGCGCCGACCGAGCTTCGCGCGCAGCATCGCGCCGATCGAGTCGCCGACCCGCCCGCGAGCGCGGTCTGAGCGAGGCTGGCCAGCAACTCCGCCAGCAGATGTGCGCCGCGCCCGCCAGCCTCCGGCCACCACTTGCCTGCCAGTCCCGACTCCGGCTCGAGCCAGCAGACGCAGGCGGCTGCCATCCCTGCCAACTTGCCGATTTCGCGCCGCGCTCACCCGCCAGCCTTAACTTTTGCCTGCTTGCCGGACCCGGACTCAAACTCACACCCGCGATGAGCCGCCTACCACCCCACCTACCAGCGGTTTCGCAGCGCCCCAGCCGCCACAACACCCCTTCCCCGCACCCCTCACTTTCCCCAATAGTCGCGCATGAGGCCAGTTATCTCCAGGCATTCCCCGACCGCCCAAAAGATCTACGCATTCCGCACGATGCAGAGCTCGAACATACCCGGTATCCCTTGACCCCATGATCTGGAAGGTCGCCGTCCGCATCGCGCGGCGCGAAGCCCTGCGCCACAAGGGCCGCTCCGTGCTGGTCGCGGCGATGTTGGCGCTGCCGGTGGCCGGGGCGAGTGCGGCCGACACGCTCTACCACACCACCAAGCTCACCACCGTCGAGCGGGTGCAGCGGGACGTCGGGCGGGCCGATGCGCTGGTGTCGTTCGTCGCGCCCGCGCCGATCGAGCAGTTGCCGGACGGCAGTGTGCCCATCTCGCCGCAGGCCGGCGGCATGCTGGCCGGCGCTTTGCAGGGCGCGCAGATCGCCTCGCCGATCGATGCCGGGGCGCTGCCGGCGGGGTCGCGCGTCGTGCCGATGCCAGCGCCGCAGGAGATGCGCGTGAGCTCGCCGCAGGGGGCGTACTCGGTGCAGGCCGCCGAGCGTGACCTCGGGAACCCGCTGCTTGATGGGCTCTACGTCAAGAAGTCCGGTCGCGCGCCAGGCGCCAAGGGCGAGGTCACGCTCTCCACCTCCCTGCTCTCCGGCCTCGACAAGCGCGTCGGCGACCATCTCAGCGCCGAGTTCCTGAGCCCCGACGAGGTACCCGACCGCAGCGGTCGCCTGCCGGAGCACCAGCTCACCATCGTCGGCGAGTACGACGACCCCGCGCACCTGGACGCCGAGGAGATCGTCGCCTACCCCGGCACGCTGCCCAGCGGCCCGAACGACGCCGGCCCGGCCAAGTGGCTCGCGCAGGTCCCCGGCGGCCTGAGCTGGGCCCAGGTCCAGAAGCTGAACCAGACCGGCTACTCCGCCGAGTCCCTGCTGGTCGCCGAGAACCCGCCGCCGGACTCCGCCGTGCCGCTGCTCCAGCACTACCGCGCCGCCTCGGCCGGCAGCAGCCGGCTGGCGCAGGCGCTGCTCGCGGTCGGCGCCGTCGGCGTGGTCATGGCCCTGCTGGAAGTGGTGCTCCTGGCCGGCCCGGCCTTCGCCGTGGGGGCCCGCAAGCGCCGCCGCGACTTCGGGCTGATGGGCGCCGCCGGGGCCGACCAGCGCATGGTGCGCGCCATCGTGCTGGCCGACGGCCTGGTGCTCGGCGCGGTCGGCGGCATCGTCGGCGCGCTGGCCGGGATCGGGCTGGGACGCCTGGCCCTGCCCGAGGCGGTCACCCTCACGCACCGCGAGCCGGGCGCGTTCCGCATCGCGCCCGGCGACCTCGCCCTGGCCGCGCTGATCGGCGTGGTGACCGGCCTGATCGCGGCCCTGATCCCCGCCGTCATCACCGGACGCCAGCAGGTCCTCCAGGCCCTGACCGGCGGCCGACGCGGAGCCCGGGGCGTGCCGTGGAAGCTGGCGACGCTCGGCGTGGTCGTCCTGGCCGCCGGCATCGCGGCCACCGCCTACGCGGTCTTCCAGCCCGGCATCCACACCCTCCCGCTGGTCGCCGGCATCGCGGTGTCCGAACTCGGCGTCGTCGCCTGCACCCCGCTGCTGGTGGCCCTCACTGGCAAGCTCGGCCGCCTGCTCCCGCTCACCGGCCGCATGGCCCTGCGCGACAGCGCACGCAACCGGGGCCGCACCGCCCCGGCCGTCGCCGCGATCCTGGCCGCGGTGGCCGGATCCACCGCCGTGGCCACCATGCTCACCAGCACCGACGCCCGCGGCAAAGCGCAGTATCACAGTGACCTGCGTCCCGGCCAGGTGGCGCTGATGTTCGGAGCAGCCGCGCAGCGGCAACTCCAGGGCGCCGAACCGTTCGGATCAGGCCCGATTTTCCCGAACTCCGGCGACCCGAACAATCCCGGCAATCCCACCAATCCCGCCACCCCGCCGATCGACCCCGCCAAAGCCATCGCCGCGATCAGCGCCACCCTCCCGGTCCGCTCCGCGGCCGTGATCCCCACCCAGAACTACAACGGCTTCGTCCCGATCAGCATCGTCGTCAAGCGCACCCTCGCGAACGACTGCCCCTTCTTCAACAACACAGACGGCTCCCTCCCCTTCCCCTCCGGCCAGGACGCCGAGTCGATGATCCAGTCCGACCCGCGCTGCGTGGCCGCCTTCAGCGGCGGCCAGGTCGTCCCGGGCGACGCCGCCACCCTGCGCGCCCTCACCGGCACCGTCGACCCGCAGGCCGAGCAGACCCTCGCGGCCGGCGGCATGGTCGTGTTCACCCCCTACGACCTCAACGGCACGGTCTCGTCGACGGGCTCCGCCACCGGCGCGGCGACCGCCACCATCGCCCTGCAGCGCAGCTGCCCGCCGGCCGGCGCGGACCTGCCCGACCCCATCCGCCAGCAGTTCGCCCTCTTCTGCAGCGGACCGGCCCCGGCCCCGCTGACCCTGCCCGCAGCGGTCGCCAGGACCAAGGACGGCAGCGCCGTCAACGGGGTCCGGGCCCTGATCCCGCAGTCGGCGGCCGACCGCTACCACGTGAAGTACGCCCCGTCGATGATCCTGTTCGACACCACCCGCATGCCGACCAAGGCCGAGGAAGAGCGCGCCAACGCCGCGGCCGAGACTCTGGGCACCACCGCGCTGCTCAAGGTCGAGCGCGGCTACCAGGGCGGCAACGACACCACGATGCTGGCGCTGGCCGCCGTCGCGGCGTTCGTGACCCTCGGCGCGGCCGCGATCTCCACCGGCCTGGCCATCACCGACGGCCAGGCCGACCTGGAGACCCTGGCCGCGGTCGGCGCGCGCCCGCGCGTGCGCCGTACCCTCGCCGGATCGCAGGCCACGATCACCGCCGCCATGGGCGCCGTCCTGGGCTCGGCGACCGGGCTCGTCCCGGCCGTGGCGATCGTCGAGGCCCGGTCGCACAGCTTCGTCCAGTCCGCGTTCGAAGGAACGACAGGCTCACGCTTCGGCGGCTTCGGCGCCGCGCCGAGCGTCCACGCGCAGAGCTACCTCGCGATCCCGTGGTGGTTCCTCATCGGCACGATCGTGATCGTTCCGATGCTCGCCGGGATCGGAGCGGCCCTGGTGACACGCTCGAAGGTAGAGATTCGGCGACGACGGGGATAGCCGGGCCCCGGCGCGGGCAATTGGAGAGCGGCCGGATGGCGCGCGCCTGGCGGGCGCGCCATCCGGCTCGGGCACTAAGGGGAATCAGGGGTGCGCGAGGGGTGACCGGAGGGGAAGATCGGAACCGCCGATCGGCGGTCCGTCAGGCCCCCGCCAACGACGGCGGCAGATCCCGCACCACCACCTTGCCGGTGGCGTTGCGCGGCAGCGCGTCGACGAACACGACGTCGCGCGGCACCGCGTTTCCCGGCAGGTAGCGCGCCACGACCCCGCGCACCTGCGGCGCCGTCATCTCGGCGCCGGGCCGGACCACGACGTACGCGGCGAAGCGCTGCCCCTGGTCGGCGTCGGGCACCCCGACCACCGCGGCCTCCCGGATGTCCTGCACCGAGGCGAGCAGGTCCTCGACCTCGCGCGGGAACAGCTGCTCCCCCGCGCACACGATCATGTCCGCGTCCCGGCCGTGGACGAACAGCCGGCCGGAGGAGTCCAGATGGCCCCGGTCGTTGGTCGCCATGTACCCGGCGCGGTGCTCCTTGGTGCCGCCGCTGGTGTAGCCCTCGAACAGCAGCGTGTTCCAGACGAAGATCCGGCCGGTGACGCCGCGCGGCACCACCTCGCCGCGGTCGTCGAGCACCTTCAGCCGGGAGTCCAGCGGCGGACGCCCGGCGGTGTTCGGCGCGATGCGCAGGTCGGCGGGTTCGGCGATGGCGGCCCAGGAGACCTCGGTGGAGCCGTAGAAGTTGTAGAGGACGTCGCCGAAGACGTCCATGAACGAGGTGACCACCGGCGTCGGTATCGCCGAGCCCGACGTCGCCACGATCCGCAGCGACGAGGTGTCGTACGAGTCCCGCAGCTCCGGCGGCAGCTCCATGATCCGCTGCAGGACCACCGGCACGCCGAACACCACCGCGCACCGCCGCTCCTCGATCGCCTGCAGCGTCGCCTTGGGCTCGAAGCGACGCTGCAACACCAGCGTGTCGCGCAGCGCCATCCCGATCTGCAGCGCGGCCAGGCCCCACATGTGGAACAGCGGCGTGGCCACGAGCACTGATTCGCAGGAGCGCAGCGGGATCCGCGAGATCAGCCCGGCCGCGGCGGACAGCCCCGGCGGGTTCGCGCGCTGCGCGCCCTTCGGCGCGCCGGTGGTGCCGGAGGTCAGGACGATGATCCGGCCCGGTCGCTGGGGCGGGCGGCGCTTGGCGTCCGAGGCGGTGTCGATGACGTCGTCGACGGTGGCGGTGGCGGCCATCCGGTGCGCGGGCGGGCCGAACGGCCGTCCGGTGCCCGGGCCGGTGGCGTCCGGCCAGGCCACCAGGAACGGCACGCCGAGCCGGGCCGAGGCGACGTGGTCGGCGAACTCGGCGTCGGCGATCACCACGGCCGGCTCGTGCGCGCGCAGCACCTCGGCGGTGGCCCGCACGGACAGGCCGGTGTTGACCAGGACCACGTCCGCGCCGAGTTCGGCGGCGGCCAGCACCGCCTCGACGAACCAGGCGTGGTTCCGGCACAGCACGGCCACCCGGCTGCCCGGGGCGGCGCCGAGCCGCTCCAGGCCGTTGGCCAGCCGGACGGCACGCCGGTGCACCTCGCGGAAGGTCACCGAGCGCCGCTCGTCGATCACCGCGATCCGGTGCGGTGAGCGGGCCGCGGCGGCCCGGTAGCCGCCGGCGACGGTGGCGCCCCAGCGGGCCAGGCTCAGCAGTTGGCGGACGGTGCGGTCCGGACGCGCGGGGCGCAGGACCCCGGAACGCGTCAGGATGCGCGACACCCGAAGGCCGGTGCCTTTGGGGCCGGCGATCTCGCTGGGCTCGGCGCGGCTGGCGGACATGGCGGTGCCCTCCTGTCGGGGTGACGGATGGCTGTGCGTTTGTGGGGTTCGCAGTTTTCCGGTTCCGTTCCGGTAGCGGCCGTGGACAAGATCGGCAGCCGTTATCCCGAAGCCCGCGCTTCATTCACGGTCGGAGGATCACGATTCAGTCGGCCAGCAGCCGGTTCACGACCTTGCCGGTGGCGTTGCGCGGCAGTTCGTCCACGAAGTGCACTTCGCGCGGCACCGAGAAGCGCGCCAGGCCGGCCTTCACCAATGCCTTGACCTCGTCCTCGGTCATCGAGGCGCCGGGCAGGAGCGCGATGTAGGCGGCGAAGCGCTGGCCCCACTCGGCGTCCGGCACCCCGACCACGGCGCACTCGCGCACCCCGGGCTGGGCCGCGATCAGCTCCTCGACCTCGCGCGGGAAGACGTTCTCGCCGCCGGAGACGATCATGTCGTCGTCGCGGCCGGAGACGAACAGCAGGCCGTGGGCGTCGACGTAGCCGCGGTCGCCGGTGGCCATGTAGCCGTCGGCGGTCTCCTTGTTGGCGCCGTTGGTGTAGCCCTCGAAGAGCATGTCGTTCCACACGAAGATGCGGCCCACGGTGCCGGTCGGGACGGGCTTGCCGGTGGCCACGTCGCGGATCACGATCTTGGAGCCCAGCGGCGGCCGGCCGGCCGTGGTCGGGGCCTGGCGCAGGTCCTTGGGGTCGGCGATGGAGGCCCAGGAGACCTCGGTGGAGCCGTAGAAGTTGTAGAGCACTGGCCCGAAGGTGTCCAGGAACTTCGTCACCGCCGCGGCCGGGATCGCCGAGCCGGACAGCGCCACGATGCGCAGCGAGGAGGTGTCGTACTTCTTGATCACGTCCTCGCCGAGGTCCAGCATCCGCTGCACCATCACCGGCACCGCGAACATCGCCGTGGGGCGCTTGGTCTGGATCGCCTTGAGCGTGGCCTCCGGATCGAAGCGGCGCTGCATGATCAGCGTGGCCCGCAGCGGCATGCTGATCTGGAGCGCGGCCAGGCCCCAGGAGTGGAACATCGGCGCCGGCACCAGGATCCGCTCGCCGGCGTGCAGCGGGATCCGGCTCAGGATCGAGGCCGCCGCGCCGATGCCCGGCGGGTTGGGGCGGCGCGCGCCTTTGGGGGCGCCGGTGGTGCCCGAGGTGAGGACGATGATCCGGCCGGGCCGGGCCGGCGGCTTGCGGTGCGTGGCCGGCGCGCCGTCGATGATCTGGTCCAGGGTCAGCGCGACCGCCGCGCCCTCCTCGGGCCAGGCGTTGATCCGCAGCACGTCGGGCGGGCAGGCGGTGAGCACGCCGTCGAACTCCGAGTCCGCGATCACCGCCTTGGGCTGCTGCTCGGTGACGACCTGGGTCATCTGGCCGGCGGACAGGCCGGTGTTCAGCAGGACCGCGTCCACGCCGAGCTCGGCGCAAGCGATGAAGCAGATCACCATGCCGGCGTGGTTGCGGCACAGCAGCGCGACCTTGTCCCCGGGGCCGACGCCGCGCTCCTGCAGGCCGTTGGCCAGGCGGGTGGCGCGGGTGGTGAGCTGCTTGTAGGTGAGCACGACGCGCTCGTCGACGACCGCCTCGGCGTTCGGGGTGCGCGCGGCGGCGGCCCGGAAGCCGCCGGCGATCGTCGCGCCCCAGGAGGCCAGCGCGCGCAGCTGCCCGACGCTGCGGTGCGGGGGTCCGGGACGGATCACGCCGGCCCGTACCAGGGTCGCGGCCACCGCCAGGTGGGAGCCGCCGCCGTCGATGGTCGCGCCTGCCGGGCCGGGCATGGTCGGTACCTGCTTTCGTCGCGATAACCGGGAGGGAACGGCCGGCGAAGAACTGCCGCTCGCTGAAAGTTACCCTCCGGTAAATTGGAGCCCGCGTCAATACCCGACCCGCCCGCCGGCACCCCCGGGGCCAGACGGGTGAATGTCATGGTGTTGAGAATGTACGGAAGCGCGGGACGGGCCTAGAAAGGACACATGCGACCGGTTTTCCCCCGTCCTCGAACCCTGCGACGCCCGCTGCGGCGGCGCGCGGCCCGGCTGCTCGCCGCCGCCCTGCTCACCGGCCCGGCAGCGTTCGCCGCGGCCCCCGCGCACGCGGCCGAGGCGCCAGCCTTCTCCTCCGGTGTCAACGACTTCTCCTGCCGGCCGAGCGCCGAGCATCCTCGGCCCCTGGTGCTGCTGCACGGGACCTTTCTGAACCCGACCGAACAGTGGCTGCTCGGCGGGCCCTACTTCGCGCATCTCGGATACTGCGTGTTCGAGCTCGACTACGGCCAGTACGAAGGGATTCCCCTGGTCCACGGGATCGCGCCGATCGAGCAGTCCGGGCTCCAGCTGGCGGCCTACGTCGACCGGGTGCTCGCGGCGACCGGCGCGAGCCAGGTCGACATCCTCGGCCACTCGCAGGGCGGCGGAGCGCTGCCGCGGTACTACCTGAAGTTCCTCGGCGGCGCGCCGAAGGTGCACACGCTGGTCGGGATCGCGCCGACGAACCACGGCGGGACCGCCTCGGGCTTGTTCACCGTCGCCCAGCAGATCCCGGGCGCGACGCGGGTGATCGGGACGGCGTGCCCGGCGTGCGTGGAGCAGTTCGTGGGGTCGGCGTTCAACCGGCGGCTCGACGCCGGCGGGGACACCGTGCCCGGGGTGCGGTACACGACGATCGTGTCGCGGTTCGACGAGCTGGTGACGCCGTACACGAACCAGTTCCTGGCCGGCCCGGACGTGCACAACGTGCTGGTGCAGGACCTGTGCCCGCTGGACGTGTCGGACCACGTGCTGATCGGGACGGTGGACGGCGTGGCGTTCCACGAGGCGGCGAACGCGCTGGACCCGGCGCACGCGACGCCGACGACGTGCGCGGATCTGGTGACCGGGGTGGTGCGGTCACTGATCTAGGTGGTCAGTGCATCTAGGCTCGGCGTGTGGCTGATCCAGTGGCTGATGTGTGGGTAGTCGCCGGAGCACCCGGGGTCGGGAAGTCGACGGTGGCCGCGCTGCTGGCCGAGCGCCTGGCCCCGGTCCCGGCCATCCTGGACAAGGACACCATGTACCGGGGCTTCGCCTCGGAAGTGCTCGCGGCGGCCGGGCGTCCCTTCGGCGAGCGCGAGGGCGCCTGGTACGACGAGCACGTCAAAACGCACGAATACGGCGGGATGACCGCGACCGCACGGGAGATCCGCTCCCACGGCTGCCCGGTGCTGCTGGTGGCGCCGTTCACCTCGCAGATCCGCGATCCGGCACGCCGGGAGCGCTGGTGCGCCGAACTCGGCGGCGGCACCGTACGCCTGGTGTGGGTGCGCTGCGACGTGGCGGTGCTGCGGTCGCGGATCGTGGCGCGCGGCCGGGACGAGGACGCCGCGAAGCTGGCGGCGTTCGAGGCCTGGGCCGCCGCCATCCGCCCCGACACTCCCCCGCCGGTTCCGCACCACGAGATCGACAACTCGCCGGACCGGCACGCGTCACTGGCCGCGCAGATTTCGGCGCTCGCCGAAGGATCCGCCGCGTAGGGTTCGCGGTATGAGCCTGCTGACCCCCGAAGACCAGTACCGCCGCGCCGAGACCTTCGCCGCACTGCACGCCGGGCCCGACGTGTTCGTGATCGCCAACGCCTGGGACGCCGGCACTGCGCGGATCTTCACCGCGCTCGGCTTCAAGGCCCTGGCCACCACCAGCGCCGGCATCGCACACACGCTGGCCCGGCCGGACGGCGGCATCACGCGCGAGGAGAACCTGGCCAACGCCGGCACCCTGGTCGCCGCCACGCACCTGCCGGTCGCGGCGGACCTGGAGGACGGCTACGGGACCACGCCCGACGACGTCGCCGAGACCATCCGCCGCTCCGCCGAGGCGGGCCTGGTCGGCGGCTCGGTCGAGGACGCGGTCGGCGACGGGATCATCCCGCTGGAAGCGGCCGTGGAACGCCTGACGGCGGCGATCGAGGCGGCCCGGGCGCTCCCGTTCCCCTACACGGTCACGGCGCGCGCCGAGAACTTCCTTTACGGCAACACGGATCTGAAGGACACCATCGCGCGCCTCCAGGCCTTCGAGGCCGCCGGCGCCGACGTGCTGTTCGCCCCGGGCCTCACCACCGAGGAGCAGATCCGCGCGGTGACCTCTGAGGTCGGCAAGCCGGTCAACGTCATCGCCGGCGGCGCCCGCCTGAACGCGACCGTCGATCAGCTCGGCGAGTGGGGCGTGCGCCGGATCAGCCTCGGGTCGAACCTGTCGCGCGCCGCGATGTCCGCCGCGATCGGCGCGGCGAGGGAGATCGCGGAGCGCGGGACGTTCGAGTTCGGGCGGGGTGGGGTGCTGCCGCACGCGGACATCGAGGGGTACTTCGCCGCCGAATAGCGGTCCCTAGAAGAGCGTCGGCGTGTCGTACAGCAACGGCCGCCGACGCACCGCCGTCCGCACGCCGGCGACGCCGATCCCGTCGGTGTCGTCCGCGACCGGGACGGTGTGCCGGCCGGCCAGCAGCCGCGTGTCCAGCAGCAGCGGCGTGCCGCCGTCCACGGCCAGGAACAGGTGCTTGCCGATCACCGCACGCACCTCGCCGGCCAGGCTGCCGCTGTCGTCCAGCGCCTCGACCTCGCGGTAGGTCGCCGGGGCGCCGTCGCCGAGCCCGAAGAACGTCGTGTTGTCGACCAGCGGACCGTCGGGGAAGGCGTCGAGGGTGTGGTCGGCAAGCATTCGCAGGGCTTTGGTACGCCCCTCGGTGAGCGCCGAGCGCAGCCCCTCGGTCTCCGGCAGGCCCCACCACGCCTCGACCTTCGCGCGCGAGCGGTAGCGCTCCTTGGCCAGGCCCGAGGCCGACACCGTGAGTTCGGCGCGCCGCGCGGCCGGGAGGGTTCCGGTGGCGATCACCGTGTAGCCGATGGCGCCCTGCTCCAACAGCCGGGCCACGCCGCGCTGCACGCCGGTGATGCCGATCTTCAGCATGCCGGGCGCGAACCACGCCAGGTAGAGCTGGTAGGAGCGGCCGTCGTCGGTGATCCGGTCGCGTGCGACGGCCAGGCCGTGGTCGCGGTTCTGGCACGCCGGGCACTGCGCGAGGGTGGCCGCGCCGTCGATCTCGGCGTCCTCGGCGCACGGGGTGCGTCCGGTGCCGGGCGCGGTCCAGCCGATGCAGCGGCGGCGGCCGGACCAGGACAGCGCCAGCCGCGTGCCGGGGCTCAGGGCTTTGAGACGCAGATCGCCGCCCTCGACGGATGTCAGGGCGGGCTTCTCCTCGAACCAGCTCAGGCCAGTACACAGGCGGTCAGGTGACGGCGAAGGTGCGGGGACTGAGACAGGGTTCGGATTCGGTTGCACGTCTACCATTGTGTACGAGGCGCGGTGTAGTACGGCCACTCGTATTGCTGCCACGGCATCCCCGGCAGCTTGTCGCGGGAGGTCAGCCAGAGCAACGTGGGCCAGGGCTCTGCGATTTCCGGGACGTCACGGAACAGCCGGAACAGCACCCGCTCCACGAGGCCGCGATCCGGCTCGAACAGGACCTGCATCGCCCGCGTGATCTCGTAGCCGTACGTGAGCACGTGCAGGCAGCCCGCCGCCGCGAACCCCTCCACATCGGCGTTGCCGAAGGAGTGGTAGCCGCGGGTGTCAGGGCTGGAATTGCGCAGCAGCAGCGCCAGCATCGTGGTCAGCGCGTCGAACGCCTCCAGCGTGCCGTCGACGCCGCGATCGCCGACGCGCGGCGCCAGCTTGAGATCGATCGGCGCCAGGTCGGTCTGCGGCGGCGTCGCGTCCCGGACCCGGCCGCGCGCCGCCAAATGCACGACGAGCGGGAAGAGGAGGTCGAGGAGGTCGTTCAGGCGGGCACCGGCGTACGTGACCTGTCCCCGCGTCGGGCGCCGCCACTGTTCCTCGGACGCCCCGGACACCGCCTGCGTCAGGGTCAGCACCGCCAGCTCGAAGTCGTCGGCCGTGACCGGGCCCTGGGCGCCTGCCACATAATTCGCCATGGTCAAGGACCTTAGACGACGGGTCCGACAAGCGACGCCGGGGCTACTGCCCCGCGCCGTCCGCGCAGGCCGCGCCGTGCTTGATATCGGCGATACCGGCGATACCGGCGATGTCCGCAGCGCCCGCGCCGTCCGCGACCGGCTCCCGAGGCACCCGCATCCCCTCCAGCAGCACATCGGCCATCAGCTCGGCGTTCCCGCCGGCCACGATCGCCTGCCCCATCCCGCACATCAGGGCGTCGAAGTCCTCCAGCGCCAGGTCGCCGCGCACCACGCCGGCCTCCTGCGCCCGCTTCACCATCGCCAGCTTCCGCTCGTGCAGGTCCTGCCGGTAGTACACGCACTCGTCGAGCTGGTTGTCGGCCAGCACCTGCATCTGGAACGACTCGCGCAGCCCGATGTCCTCGGCCATCACCGCCGCCATGTCCCGGATGAAGCGGCGCAGGGCGCCGGCCGGGTCGCAGTCCTGCATGGTCTGCTCGGCGCGGCCGATCGTGCTCTCCACCCGGCACTGGACCAGCTCGACGGTCAGCGCCTCCTTGGTCGGGAAGTGCCGGTAGACGGTGCCGACCCCCAGGCCCGCGCGCTGTGCCACCTCGTCCATCTGCAGCGACATGCCGTCGACGCGGAACAGGTCGTCGGCGGCGGCGACGATCGCTTCCCGGTTGCGGCGGGCGTCGGCGCGCAGCGGTCGGCTCGTGGGCGGCTTCTGGGACAGGACCATGGTTGAACGGTACACCGATTCCCAGATAACCGGAAGATGACCTCCGGTTCCACTTGACAACCGGAGGGACGGTTCCGCTACTGTCTCACTCGTTAACCGGAACCGTATTTCACCTTCCGCTTTTAGGGGATGCCTCCAATGTCAGCTGCTGCACCCACCGCAGCCGCGGCCCCGCCGCACGGCGGCCGTGCGATCAACCGCGGGGCGGCCCTGGCGCTGCTCGCGGTCACCCAGTTCGTCCTGATCCTGGACGCCGGCATCGTCGGCGTCGCCCTGCCGTCCCTGGTCAAGGGCCTGGGCTTCCAGCAGGCCGACCTGTCCTGGGTCACCAACGCCTACACCCTGATGTTCGGCGGCTTCCTGCTCCTGGGCGGGCGGCTGGCCGACTTCCTGGGCCGCCGCCGGATGTTCATGGGCGGCCTGATCCTGTTCTCCGTCGCCTCGCTGGCCGGCTCGCTGTCCCCGGACCCCGGCTTCCTGATCGGCGCCCGCGCCGTCCAGGGCTTCGCCGCCGCCGTGGTCTCCCCGGCCGCCCTGTCCCTGCTGCTGATCTCCTTCCCGGACGCCACCGACGAGGAGAAGGCCGAGCGCAACAAGGCCCTCGGCGTCTGGGGCGCGGTGGCCGGGGCCGGCGGTGCCGTCGGCCTGATCCTGGGCGGCATGCTGACCGACTGGTTCGGCTGGCAGGCCTGCTTCTGGGTGAACGTGCCGATCGGCGTCGCCGCGGCGCTGCTCGCGCCGCGCATCCTGCCGGTGGGCGCGCCCAGCGGCGAGCGCAACGGCTTCGACCTGGCCGGCGCCTTCACCGTCACCGCGGGTCTGGCCGGCATCGTGTTCGTGCTGGTCAACGCACAGAAGGTGGGCTGGACCTCGCCGGAGACGCTGGGCTTGGGCGCGGTCGGCGTGCTGCTGCTGGTGGCCTTCGTGGTGATCGAGTCGCGGACCAAGCAGCCGCTGGTGCCGTTGTCGATCTTCAGGCGGCCGGTGCTGCGCGGGGCGAACGTCGCCTCGATGCTGCAGGTCATGGGCCTGATGCCGGCGTTCTTCTTCATGACCCTGTACACCCAGCAGGTCCTGGGCTACTCGCCGCTGAAGTCGGGCCTGTCCCTGGTGCCGATCGCGGTGTCGATCATGATCGCCGCCACCGCCGCCGGGCAGCTGGTGGCCCGGCTCGGGATCAAGGCCACCACCATCGCCGGCATGGTCGTGATGGCCGCCGGGCTGCTGTGGGTCAGCGGGATGCCGGCGAACGGCAGCTACGTCACCGACCTGCTGCTGCCGCAGATCGTCATCGGCCTGGGCGGCGGCATGGCCTGGGTGGCGCTGACCGTGGCCGGCACCGCCGGCGCCTCGGAGGCGGAGTCCGGCCTGGCCTCGGGCCTGCTGAACACCGCGCAGCAGATCGGCGGCGCCCTGGGCCTGGCGGTCCTGGCCGCGGTGGCCTCGGCCCGCACCACGCACCTGTTCGGCACCGGTGACAACCCAGCGCAGGCACTGTCCGGCGGCTTCGGCACGGCGCTGCTGGTCGGCGCGGGGCTGGGCGTGCTGGCCGCGATCGCGACGGTGTTCCTGCTCCCGGGCAAGAACGCGATGCCGGTGGTCGACGAGCACGCGATCGAGCTCGCCGAGGAGACCGACCACGTCGCGATCCTGCCGGTGCACGCGGACGCGTGAGGCCGCGGTAGCGGACCACACAGTGCGGGGCCCGGCATCAGAGACGATCTGATGCCGGGCCCCGCGCCGTTCCAGGACGGGCACCGGGGGCCCGCGGCGAGTACGGTCACATCATGTTCGAGAACACGAAAGCCTTCAGCGGCTTCTCCGTGAACGACATCCCCGCCGCCAAGAAGTTCTACGGCGAGACGCTCGGCGTCCCCGTCACCGAGGCCCACGGCATGCTCCGCCTGCACGTCGGCGGCGACACCGAGATCCTGGTCTACCCCAAGGGCACGGACCACGTCCCGGCCACCTTCACCATCCTGAACTTCCCCGTCGACGACATCGAGGCCGCGGTGAAGAGCCTCGGCGACCGCGGCGTGCGCTTCGAGATGCTGCCGGGCGTCGACGAGGACGGCATCAGCCGGCGCGGCGGTCCGCAGATCGCGTGGTTCAAGGACCCCGCGGGGAACTGGCTGGCAGTGCTCCAAGAGTAAGGACACAAGATGTCCGATCACATCAGCAGCGTGATCCAGGGATTCTCAGGGCGGGTCGTCACCGCCGACGACCCCGATTACGACACGGTTCGCGCGGTCTGGAACGGTGCGATCGACCACCGGCCCGCGCTGGTGGCCCGGTGTGAGAGCGCGGAGGACGTCGCCGCGGCGCTGACGGCGGCGCGCGCCCGCGGTCTGGACGTGTCAGTACGCGGAGGCGGCCACAACTTCGCGGGCAACGCGGTCTGGCCGGACTCGCTCACCGTCGATCTGAGCGGGATGCGGGCGGTGCGGGTCGACCCGGTCACACGAACGGCGTACTGCCAGGGCGGCGCGCTGCTGGCCGACCTGGACGCCGCCACGCAGGAGCACGGCCTCGCGGTGCCGGCCGGGACGGTCAGCCACACCGGCGTCGGCGGGCTGACGCTCGGCGGGGGCTTCGGCTGGCTGACTCCGGGCCACGGCCTGTCGATGGACAATCTCGTGTCGGCGCAGGTGGTGCTGGCCGACGGCCGGGTCGTCGAGGCGTCCCTGGAGTCGCGCCCGGAGTTGTTCTGGGCGCTCCGGGGCGCCGGGAGCAACTTCGGTGTCGTCACCGAATTCCGGTTCGCGCTGCATCCGGTCGGGCCGATGGTGCAGATGGGGCTGTTGTTCTGGCCCGCAGAGCAGGGCGTCCAGGCGCTTCGGACGATACGGGAGGCGGTCGCGAAGCTGCCGAGGGACATGGGCGCTCTGCTCGCCGTCGGACTGAACGCCCCGCCCGCGCCATTCGTCCCGCAGGAGCACCACCTGGCGCCCGGACACGCGGTGATCATCGCGGGCTTCGGGACGGCCGAGGATCACGCCGACGTCGTCGACGCCCTGCGCAGGGAGCTGCCGCCGCTGTTCGACGTCGTCACGCCGATGCCCTACACGGCGTTGCAGTCCATGCTCGACGACGCCGCGCCTCCCGGGATCCTGGCCTACGAGCGGGCACTGTATCTGGACGAGCTCACCGATGACGTCGTCGAGGTCCTGGCCGAGTTCTCCGGGAAGAAGAGCTCTCCCCTGTCCTTCGCCCCGGTCTTCACGATGGACGGCGCCTACACCGACGTCGCCGACGACGCGACCGCGTTCGGCGGGCTCCGGCGTCCCGGCTTCATGGTGAACTTCGCCTGCGTCGCCCCGACCCCGGAGCTGCTGGCGGCAGACACCGCGTGGGTCAAGGAGTTCTGGGCGGCGCTGCTGCCGTTCGCCCGCGACACCGGGAGCTACGTGAACTTCATGGTGGAGCCCGACCAGGAGCGGATCGTGGCCGCCTACGGGGCGGACAAGTACCGGCGGCTGGCGAAGATCAAGGCCGAGTACGACCCGGAGAACGTGTTCCGGCACAACGCCAACATCAAGCCGGCGGTGTAGCCGGCTGACGCGCGCCGTCTCTGTCTGCTCGACGGCGCGCGGACGGCGCGCGGACGGCCCCCCGAGGCCCTCCGCGCGCCGTCGCGCTTATCAATGATCGACTACTTGCCGCCCGGAATCGCGAACCACCCCGCCACGGACGCGGCGAACATCATGTCGCCGCCGACCTTCAGCTTGCCCTTCAGGAACAGCTCGACGCCGCCGGCACCACCGGTGACCAGGCGCAGGAACGGCACGCCGTCGGCGGTGATGGTGGCCCGCGGGTGCTCGGTGAGCTCCTTGGACGTGGTGCAGACGCCGTCCTTGATGGAGGCCTGGTAGGTGTCCTTGGCGCCGTCCGGGCCGCCGGTGATGACGAAGTGCACCGCGACGGTCTGGCCCTTGGCCTTGTCGGCGCGGAAGTGGTCGCCCATCCGGCGGAAGATCTCGTCGAGCACCTGGCCGCGCAGGGCGGGGTCGGCCAGCACCTCGCGCAGCTCGGCGTCGGAGAGCTGGCCGACCATGCCGGCCAGCTGGTTCGGGTCGGCGCCGGCGAACTCGACGGGCAGGCCGGCGGTCCCGGAGGTGTCGGTCATGGTGAAGGTTCCCCTCTGGATCGTTACATCATTCTACGGTACGTTCAGTTGCGTCACAGTGTTCTCCGGCAACGCGGCGACCGCAAGGGGGCAACGGCAATGAGCTTCAACCTGGAGGCGCTCGGCGTCTGGACCGAGCAGAAGCACTTCACGGTCGAGCGGGAACGGATCGCCGCCTACGCCGCGGCGACCAACGACCCGATCGCCGAACACCGCGCGGGCGACCTGGCCCCGCCGGTCTTCGCGGTGGTCCCGGCCTTCGACTCCAGCGCCGAGGCGGTACTGGCGGTGGCCCCGCCGGAACTGCTGATGATGCTGGTCCACGGCGAGCAGGACTTCTTCTACTACCGCCCGATCACCCCGGGCCTGGAGCTGGTGACGCGCTCGGCACCGCTGGGCGTGCGCCAGACCTCGGCCGGCGTGGTGGTCGCGGTGAAGTCCGAGACCCGCACCGCCGACGGCGACCTGGTCAACGAGCAGTGGATGTCCACGTTCTTCCGCGGCGCCCAGGACGAGCAGAGCGCCGGCGAGCAGGCCCCGCCGCACGCCCTGGACGAGGCGCTGCGCGCCGAAGCCCCGGTCGGCGAGGCGAAGCAGCACGTGGACGAGGACCAGACGGTCCGCTACGCCGAGCCGTCCGGCGACCACAACCCGATCCACCTGGACCCGGACTTCGCCCGGGCGGTCGGCCTGCCCGGCATCATCAACCACGGGCTGTGCACGATGGCGTTCGCCTCGCATGCCGTAATCGGCGTCGCCGAGGCCGACCCTCGCAACCTGGAGCGGCTGGCCGTACGCTTCGCCAGGCCGGTGCTGCCCGGGCAGGACATCAGCACCCGGGTGTGGGCGACGGCGGGATCGCGGGGCGGGTCGCAGGGCTTTGCCTTCGAGACGTCCTCCGACGCCGACCAGGTCGTGATCAAGGACGGCCTGGCGCTCTTCCGCAAGCCCTGACCGGCACCGAGCTTTCTCAGCACACAACCATCACGTCATCTACCAAGGAGCAGTACATGGGAGTCCTGGACGGCAAGGTCGCGATCGTCACCGGATCGGCGCGCGGCATCGGCCGCGCCACCGCCGACCTGCTGGCCGCCCAGGGCGCCAGCGTCCTGATCAACGACCTCGACGGCGACATCGCCGCCGAGACCGCGGCCGAGATCGCCAAGGCCCACGGCACCGACACCGCGGTGTTCGCCGGCGACCTGACCGCCGAAGGCGTCCCGGAAGCCCTGGTGGCGAAGGCCGCGGACACCTTCGGCAAGATCGACATCCTGGTCAACAACGCGGGCTACACCCTCGACAAGCCGATCCACACCATGAGCGACGACTGGTTCCAGCGCATGCTGGACATCCACACCGTCGTCCCCTTCCGCACGATCCGAGCAGCCGCCCCCTACTTCCGCGACCCGGCGAAAAAGGAACGCGAGCAGGGCATCGAGGTCTTCCGCAAGATCGTGAACGTCTCCTCGGTCAGCGGCACCATGGGCAACGCCGGCCAGGCGAACTACTCGGCGGCGAAGTCGGCCGTAGTGGGCCTGACCAAGACCCTGGCCAAGGAATGGGGCCAGTTCAAGGTCAACGTGAACGCGGTGGCCTTCGGCCACATCGAGACCCGCCTCACCGCCGCCAAGACCGACGACAACACCATGGAGATCGGCGGCGAGACGGTCCAGCTGGGGATTCCCGAGGCGATGGTCGGCGCCACCAGCTTCCTGATCCCGCTGGGCCGGCCGGGAACGCCGGAGGAGGCCGCCGGCGGGGTGTTCTACCTGTGCTCGCCGTGGTCGAACTACGTTTCGGGGCAGGTGCTGAACGTCACCGGCGGGCAGTGGATCGGGATGATGTCCTAGTTCTTCGTTCGTCAGCTCGACACAGGGCCTCCTTCGCACTCCGGTCTCGACAACCAGGAGCTGCGCGGGAGGCCCTGCTTCTATGCACTGGATACAGCCGATCACTCAAAAACCGTAATCAGTCACACCGACCGTCCGGAAAGACGACGGGCTCTAAGTCTGGTGCCACTGCTGGTCATTGTTGCCGTTGCAGTCCCACTGGATCGCCGGCGTGCCTTCGGCAGGATTGTCGCCTTCTATTCCGAGGCACTTTTGGAAGTTGGTGTTGTAGTTTTGAATATTGCCGCCATTCGGAAAGTGAATCCATCGCCAATTCTGGTCGGGGCCGTTCCAACAGTCCCACTGGATGATGGCCGCGCCGTTCGCGGTGCTCTCGTTGAGGACCCCAAGGCACTTGTTGGAGTTCTGGTTGACGTACTCGCAACCACCACTGTTTGGTTGGCAGTACATCTGCCAGGCTTGGTCGGGTTGGCCGTCGCATGGCCACTGGACCGCCGCCGCGCCATTGGCCTTGCTCTCGTTGAGGATTCCGAGGCACTCGTTCCAGGCGTTCCTGATCTCATACCCGTAAGGGTTACCGTCGAACGCGGCCTGGTGAGAGCTGGACTTGATCGTTGCGGAGGCCTGGGATGTCGTCAAAATCCCGATGCCGAGGGCGAACAGCACTGCCGCGAGGGCGGCCACCAGCCGGTTTGTCTTCTTCAAGGAAAGCCTCTTCATGGTCGTTGCGAAGCGCCGTCAGGTTTGTTCTCGCGCTTAGCCACCGACGAGCCTAGCCAGACTCAATGGCACTCCAGAGAAAATGCGGCTTGCCGTTGAGCCTTTACGAGCGGATCGGCCTGGTAGGTCAACGGTCCGTACCGACCGCGGCGTTGAGATCGGGCGGCCCTTCGCGCCTCACCCTCCGCTGACGCTGCTCGACACCAGCCGCAGAGGCATCGCGCCGACGCTCCACACCGCGGCGTCCTGGTTCGCGAAGGTCTGGTTGGTCACGGAGAGTTGGAGTTGGCCGTCGCTGATCGTCGAGGTGACGGTTGGCGCCTCGTAGACGACGTCGTCCAGGACGACGGCGAAGCGGTTGGTGCCGTCGGAGTCCTGCCCGGACGCCGCCGTGGCGGTCAGGGCGGCCATCGCCGAGGCTCCGGCGTCGTCGAGGGTGATGTCGACCTCCCATGCGCCGTTGGACTGGCTTGTCTGGACCTTGCTGACGTCCTTGCCGGACAGGGCCGCCGGGCCCATCAGGTACTTCTGGATTCCGACCCCGGCGCCCGAGCTCTGCGCGCACGCCGCGAGGTAGTCGGCGGGGGCGGCGAGCGGTTTGGTCGGGTCGCTCCAGGTGCAGTCCAGGGCGCCGAAGGCGTCTTCGGCCTTCTTCTCGGCCGCGCCGGACGGGGTCGGCAGCGGTGTCTTGACGCCGAGCACCGGCCGGAACAGGAGCGTGCCCTGGCCCGCCAGTGCCTTCAGCTGCGCGGCCTGGTCGGCGGTGCCGGTCACCGTGATCTGGCCGTTCGCGCTGGTGATGGTGTCGGAGCCGCCGGCCATCCGGGCCGTGCGCACCCGCAGCAAGGCGACGATCTGGTTCAGGACGGCGTCGGAGACCGGCTGCGCAGGTGCGAGCACCACGACCGCCTGGCCGCCTGACGACGACGCGCTGTCCGTTGTGCTCACCGGTGCCGTGGATGTGAGGAAGGCGGGCAGAGAGCTCGTCGCCGAATCCGCGGCGCCGGATGTTCCGGTCGCAGGCTCCTGCGCCACCGGCGACCCCGAACCCCCGCACGCCGCGAGCGGTGCGGCGACCGCCAGGACCGCCGCGCTTCGCACCATCCGTGCCAGTCGCACGTGTACCCCCTGGGACCTTCGCCGAGCGCCGAGTCGGCGCCATTTGAACGTTCGCATGACCACACGAGGATACCGGGGCGCCGATGGCGAAGCCGCGCGAGTTTCGCCACTTGCCTGTTGCGACAATCAGCCCGATCCCGAGCCCGATCCCGAGACAAGTTCGCGCCGCTTGGCCGCCATCAGAGCCCGCGCATCCTCGACCACCGCGATCAACGGAGCACCATCGCCGGCCGGAACCGACGCCTGCACCGCCGGCTCGGCCTCAGCCCGATCCCGAGACGAGTGCGCGCCGCTTGGCCGCCATCAGAGCCCGCACATCCTCGACCACCGCGACCAACGGAGCACCGTCACCGGCCGCGACCGACGCCTGCACCGCCGGCTCGGCCTTCGCCAGCGTCCCGACCCGCGCCAGCTCCAGCGCCCACACGGCTTCCGGGCCGGCGGCCGCGGCGAGCGCCGCGTAGGCGAGGGCGCGGTGGCCTGGGTCGACGGTTTTGATGACGGGGGCCAGGGCCGCGTGGATCTGCTCCGGGTCGCCGGTGACGAGGGCCGGCGCGACGGTGTCGGCGCCGGGGGCGGTCTTTCGCAGGTGGGCGGCCAGTACCGGGTGCAGGCCACCGGCGGCGTGCGAGCGCAGGAGCGCTGCCAGCCGCAGGTCATCGGTGGCGCCCCGGCGGATGAAGACCTCGGCGAGGACCCTCGTCTCGACAGGATCGCGGAGCAAGAGGCGCCACAGCGTGCTCTCGTCGGTCGCGGTGTTGTGCGCCAGGCTGCGTCGCATGTCCGACGTGCCCTGCGGGCCGAACGCGAACCTGATCAGGATCGGCGCCAGAGGACTGCGATCGAGCATCTGAGCCACGGCGCCGGCGATGTACGGCTCGTCGGGCACCGCCCGCAGGATGTCCGCGAGCGCGGCCGGCGGTGCCAGGGACACCAGGGCCACGATCGGGTCGACGGTGCGTGCGTGGCGGGTCGCCGAAGGCGGTGCCGCTGCCTGGGGCTGGCGGTCAGGTGCCGACGACCCGCCGCCGGTCACCGCCGTCGCCGAAGCCGCCGAAGCCACCAACTCCGGCAGCGTCCCACCCCAGCTCACAACCCGGCCCCACAGCGCGCCCCACGCCGCCGGCTCCTCCCCCAGCACCGACAGCACCGCCGTCGCCTCCGCGCGTATCCGGTCCGCCACCCACGCCAGCCCGCGCTCCGGAATCGCGTACCGTCCCCCGTCGAAGCAGTGGTGCGCAGCCGTGTCGCCCGGTACCAGCAGCGCCAGCGTCTCGGCGGCCGGCCGCACCGTCGCGACCACCTCGGCCGCGGTCAGCGCCCCGGTCACCAGGCCGCGCCGCACGAGCTCGGCGAGCGCCGCGTGGCGGTCGATCGCCGGCAGCCGGTCCACGGCGGCCAGCGCCCGACGCAGGGCCTTGATGTCGGGCCGCGGCCGCAGCCACAGCGCGCGGGGGTAGCAGTCCTCGAGGACGGCGCGCACTTCGGCGGGCATGTCTTCGCGCATGGCAGCCGCATCCACACCGGAGTCGCCGTGGTAGCCCCGGATGTCGCGGGTCGAGTCCGGAAGGTCCTGTACTCGACGGAGCACAGCGTCCCAATCCGGCGTCAGGCGCTGGAATCGGGTCCTGTCCTCCTCACGCAACGCCTGGAAGAAGTCCCTCGTGCCGTAGCGCATGGGTGTCAGTCCACCGCGCCGGACCGGGTCGGCACCTTCACCCATCCGGAAGACCTGCTGCCAATTCATCTGCGCGGAGCTCGCCTTACCTCTGGCGTGCTGCTCGACGGCCGCGCGCACGCCGGGCCACACCTCGCCCCGCAATCCGTTCTCGAGCACAGTCGCCAAGGCGTACTGCGCGGCCCACGGACGGCCCAGCCGCACCGCCGCGTCCAGGGCGGCACGCGCCAGCCGCACATCCTCGGCGACGGCCGCGGCATCCACCAGCTCGCCGAGCGGAACGCCGCCCTTCGGCTCCGCGTCCACCAGCGCATCGAGCGCGGTCACGAGCAGTGTGAACAGAAGCGTGTCGATGACCGGCCGCCCATCCCGTCCTCGCCGGTCCGCCACGATCGCGTACCGCGCCGGCCAGACGACCCGCGACGCCGAGGCGAGGAACAGAGTCCTGTCGACCTCGGGATTCGCGAGGCGGAGCAGAGCCCTGATGATCGTGTCGGACCCGACGACGGTCCGACCCGCCGTCGCCGCCTCCGCGAGCGCGACAGCGGCTTCGGCCTCGGCCTCGGCCTCGGAAGAAGCGGAAGAAGCAGTAGTGGCAGGAGAGGCAGGAGAAGCTGCGGCGGCGAGCACATGATCGGTGACAGCGACCGCGAGGGGCAGCTTCGCAGCCCGGATCCCCGCGCCCATCTCACGATCGGACAGCCCGGCGAGGAACGCGCGGGCGTCCGTGTAGGGGACGGTGTGTTGCTTGTCGAGGTTCGGCACACGACCGGCCGGCGTCGCCGCCTCCGCGCCGTCCACCGTCCTGTCCCGCCGACGGATCTTGCCAAGCCTGATCATCCACAGCACTTTAGGCAGTACCTCCCGACGTCAATGCCGGTACAACTGCCGTCGTCCCACCCCGCCGCCCTGACAGGTACGGCGTGCCAGGTAGTGCCAGGGCCTCCCACGCGACGCGCCGGACGTGTTCGATGGCAGTGAGATCGAAATGCGATCAAAATGATCAAACTGGGAAGGCGGGCAACGACATGGACAAGCGACTCCTGGGCAGCGGCGGGCTGGAGGTCTCCGCGGTGGGGCTGGGGTGCATGAGCCTGCACACGCGGGAGGACGCGCTGCCGCTGATCCGGCGTGCCGTCGATCTGGGCGTGACCTTCTTCGACACCGCTGAGGTGTACGGGGCGCGAGCGAACGAGGAGTTCGTCGGTGAGGCACTGGAACCGGTGCGGGACCAGGTGAAGATCGCGACCAAGTTCGGGTTCGAGGTCTCGGACGGGCGGCCGGCGGGGCTGAACGCGCTGAACAGCCGGCCCGAGCACATCCGCGAGGTCGTCGACGGCTCCCTGCGCCGGCTGCGGACCGACCACATCGACCTGCTCTACCAGCACCGGGTCGACCCCGATGTGCCGATCGAGGACGTCGCCGGGACCGTCAAGGAGCTCATCGCGGCCGGCAAGGTCGGGCATTTCGGCCTGTCCGAGGTCGGGGTGGAGGTGCTGCGGCGCGCGCACGCCGTGCAGCCGGTCACCGCGCTGCAGAGCGAGTACTCGCTGTGGTGGCGGGAGCCGGAGCAGGAGATCCTGCCGGTGCTGGCCGAGCTCGGCATCGGGTTCGTGCCCTTCAGCCCGCTGGGCAAGGGGTTCCTCACCGGAAGCATCACCTCGTCCGCCGATGTGTCCGGGGCGGGCGACCGGCGGACGATCTTCCCGCGCTTCGCCGACGAGACGATCCAGGCCAGCCAGGGCCTCGTCGAGCTCCTGCGGCAGGTCGCCGAGCGCCACGGCGCGACGCCCGGGCAGGTCGCGATCGCCTGGATCCTGGCGGTGCAGCCGCACGCGGTGCCGATCCCCGGCACCCGGCGCATCGAGCGGCTGGAGGAGAACGTCGGCGGGGCCAGCGTCACGCTCACTGGCGAGGACCTGGCCGAGATCCAGAACGCCGCCGCGGCGTTCGAGCTCACCGGGGACCGCTACCCGGAGGCCATGCAGAAGCTCATCAACCGCTGAGCCGCCCGGCGAATCAGCACAGACCACACCCCCGCGACAGCAAAGGAACCCCATGGACTACACCCGCCTGGGAACCTCCGGCCTCCAAGTCAGCCGCATCGCCCTGGGCTGCATGAGCTTCGCCGCCGGCGAAGACCGCCGGGGCCCCTGGATGCTCGACGCGGACCAGGCCGACCCGATCTTCCGGCAGGCCGTGGAGCTGGGCATCACCTTCTGGGACACCGCCAACGTCTACGGCCGCGGCTCCAGCGAGGAGATCACCGGCCAGGCGATCCGCCGCTACACCAAGCGCGAGGACGTCGTCCTGGCCACCAAGCTCTTCGCCCCGATGGGCGAGGGCCCCGGCGGCCGCGGCCTGTCCCGGCGCGCGGTGTTCGAGCAGGTCGACGCCTCGCTCAAGCGTCTGGACACCGACTACATCGACCTCTACCAGATCCACCGCTTCGACCCGGACGTGCCGGTCGAGGAGACCATGGAGGCCCTGCACGACGTCGTCAAGGCCGGCAAGGCCCGCTACCTCGGCGCCTCCAGCATGTGGGCGTGGCAGTTCTCGAAGATGCAGTACACCGCCGAGCTGCACGGCTGGACCAGGTTCATCTCCATGCAGGACCAGTACAGCCTGATCATGCGCGAGGAGGAGCGCGAGATGTTCCCGCTGCTCGCCGACCAGGGCGTCGGCTCGATCCCGTGGTCGCCGCTGGCCGGCGGCCTGGTGACCCGGCCCTGGGGCGAGACGTCCACGACCCGCGGCCAGAGCAGCCCCAAGACCGACTCGATCGGCACGCCCCTGTTCCTGGACAGCGACCAGGGCACCATCGACGCGGTCCAGAAGATCGCCGAGGCGCGCGACGTCCCGATGGCCCAGGTCGCGCTGGCCTGGGTGCTGCGCAATCCGGTCGTGGCCGCGCCGATCGTCGGGGCGACCAAGCCGCACCACTTCACCGACGCCGCCGCCGCTTTGGATCTGCGGCTCACCGACGATGAGGTCGCGGCGCTCGAAGAGCACTACACGCCGCGCAAGCCCACGTACTACGGCACGCCGTCAGGCTACTGAGTCGCGAGCACCGCCGGCGCCGATGGCGCGCCGTCACGGCCCCTTGATCACGTCGTCGAAGAGCGCGATCGTGTCCGGGGCCGCGATCGCGTCCAGGCACAACTGATCCATCACCGTCGCGTAGACGTCGAGGTCGTCGGCCTTGTCCAGGTAGGTGGCGCTGGTGAGCTGCTCGAGATAGACGATGTCCGGCAGCGCCGCCTCCGGGAAACGCAGGATGCTGAAAGGCCCGGCGCCCGCGTCGGCGTACCGCGGACTGCGACGGGACGGCACCACCTGCACCGTGACGTGCGGCAGCCGGGACAGCTCCAGCAGGTACTCCACCTGCGCCCGCATCGGCTCGCCGCGCCCACCGGGCGGGTGGCGCAACACGGCCTCGTCGAGCACCGCCCACACCTTGGGCGGACGCGGCCGCCGCAGCACCCGCGCCCGGTTCATCCGCAGCGCCACCCGGCGCTCGACCTCGACCGGATCGGCCAGCGGGTTCCCCAGCCGGATCACCGAGCGGGCGTAGTCCTCGGTCTGCAACAGGTCGGGGACCAGGCGGGTCTGGTAGCAGCGGATGACCGAGGCGGCGTCCTCCAGGCCGAGGTAGGCCTCGAACCAGCCGGGGACGACGTCGGCGAACTCGTGCCACCAGCTCTGCGCGTTCGCCTGGTCCATCAGCTCCAACAGCATGGCGCGCTCGGCTTCGTCGCAGACCCCGTACAAAGTCAGCAGATCCCTGACATCACGCGGCTTGAAGCTGATCCGCCCCAACTCCATGCGGCTGATCTTCGAATCGGAGCCCCTTATCGCATAGCCCGCCGAAGCCCTGCTGATGCCCGCGGCCGTGCGCAGACGGCGCAACTGGGCCCCCAACAGGATCCGGGGGACCGTCGGGTTTCCCAGGCTGTTGTCAAGGGCCTGCTCGCCACGATCGGCCGCCATCTGCGTCCCCTTCCCTGCACCCACCACTGTACCCACAACCCCTCAACCCATGAACACGCACGGTGCCGGGAAACTGTGTTAGGAATAAGAGTGTCAGAGCCCGGAGATAGAAAGAAGCCACGATGACCGGCGAGCCCGAGATCCCTGAGGCACAGGACATACCCAGGATCGACACCACCGTGCCGCATTCGGCCCGGGTCTGGAACTACTGGCTCGGCGGCAAGGACCACTACGCGGTGGACCGCGAGGCCGGCGACCAGTTCGCCGCCGTCTACCCGGGGATCTTCGACCTGGCCCGGCTCTCCCGGTACTTCCTCGGGCGCGTCATCCGGCACCTCGCCGGCGAAGTCGGCATCCGCCAGTTCCTGGACATCGGCACCGGGCTGCCGACCGCCGACAACACCCACGAGGTCGCCCAGCGGGTCGACCCCGAGGCGCGCATCGTCTACGTCGACAACGATCCGCTGATCCTGGCGCACGCCAACGCGCTGCTGATCAGCGACCCGCGAGGGGCCACCGCCTACATCGAGGCGGATCTGCTCGACCCCGACACGATCATCCGCGAGGCGCGCCAGACGCTGGACTTCGACGAGCCGGTCGCGCTGATCCTGATGCAGGTGCTCGGGCACGTGTCGAACGCCGACGACGACGCGCAGGCCAGGGCGATCGTCAATACCCTGATGCAGGCGCTGCCGCCGGGCAGCTATCTGGCGCTGAACGAGAGCGCCGTCACCAACGAGGCGAACGCGAAGGCCACCGCGCTCTACAACGAGAGCGGCGGCGCGCCGTACTACCTGCGCGAGCCCGAGCAGATCGTCGGGCTGTTCGACGGCTTGGACGTGCTGGAGCCCGGCATCGTGCCGATCCAGCTGTGGCGGCCGGATCCCAACCCGTTCGGCGAGCCCGCCGATGTCGGGGTGTGGGGCGGGACGGCGCGCAAGCGGGACTAGTAGTGTCTTAGAACCCTGTCGCGTTGATCGCGCCGCGCCGGGATGATCTCGGTGTGGCGCGTGGGGACTTGGCCAGCCCGAAATCCAGACCGGGTCCGAGAAGTCGAGTGCTCAGCCGGTGGCCGTCTTCCCGAGCTTGGCCTCGATGGCCTTGGCCTTGCCAGCCAGGTCGTAGCCGTCCGCGTGGGCGGAGACGGACGAGTCGTACCTCACGTCAATGACGACGTCGCCGTACCGCACCCACAGCTGGGTTTCGAAATTCTCGGGGTTCTGCAGGCTGACGGACGTGACGACGATCTTGATCGCCTGGTCGCCGAGCCCGGGGACCGGCTGCTCGCGGGTTACGTCCGTGGTGGTGGCCTTGTTGTCGTCCGTGTACTTGAAGGTCCCGCAGCTGTCCATCTTCTTGGCGATGTCGGTCATCATGGTGGCCGCGTCGCCGGGGCCGTACTGGTAGATGTTCTGCAACGCTATGTCGCCCGTGTGCGAGTCGACGATGTCCTCCACGGACGCCACCGCGCCGTTCCGTGCGGCGCCCGTGCCGAACGCGACCGTGCACGGCTCGGACGGGATCTGGGCGATCGTTCCGAACCCGCTGGTCTTGACGAGCGGCCCGTCGACGATGTCGGTCCAGCCGCTTCCCCAGTTCGACGCGTCCAGCAGCGCGGCCTTCAGCTGGTTGCCGTCGAAGGGGCCGGCGCTGCGAGCCGTGGTCGGGGTCGCCGCCGGCTTCGGATGCGACGTCGCCGCCGTGCTGCCGGACGTCCCACACGCCGCGGTGCCGAACGCGACGGTGAACGCCGCGGCGGCGAGCCCGATGTTCTTGGTGTGCACTAAGGACTCCGTGATGTGAGCGCTTCTTTCGATGACGCAGAATCCTGCGTGCCATGAGCCCCACGAGTTTCGCATCCCGCCGGTCGCCCCACATCGGTGGAACCACGCAGTCGGCCACGTAAAAACAAAGCCTCGGCTGAAGAGGGCCACCGTGCAGACCACCGCCATCAACGACTGGCTGTGACCCCACTTCTCAAACACGCCCTACGGCGGGTTCGCCCGACCCGCCTCGCCGACCCACGTCACGGCCTCGATTCGCCGCCCCGCTCCGCCGTTTCGATCGTCACTTCGGCGTGAGCCTTCGCGGAAGAACGTGTAAGGATCCTTGACAGGAATTCCCCGAGCCGATACATCGTATATCGTATGGCGATTCCGTCGACGTGTCGGAAGGGTCCTGATATGCGAAGATCCAGAGTCCGTGTTCTGCGACAGTCCCTGCTCATGCTGCTCGCCACCGTCCTGGCCGCGGCCGGTGCGCTGCCGGCCCGGGCCGCGGCGACCACCGACTGGTCGGTCGCGGTGGTCAAGTCCACGATGCAGCGCTTCACCCCGGCCACCATCGGCGGCTGGTCGTACCCCGTCGGCCTCTACCTGTACGGCCAGTACCAGGTCTACCTGCGCACCCATGATGCGGCGTATCTGACGTATCTGAAGAGCTGGGTCGACCGCTTCGTCTCCGCGAACGGCACCATCAACCAGAGCTTCAACAGCCTGGACAGCATGCTCGCCGGGCGGCTGCTGATCATCCTGCACCACGAGACCGGCCAGTCCCGGTACGCGGTCGCGGCGGCCACGATCCGCCACCGCCTGGACAGCTACCCGCGCACCGCCGACGGCGGGTTCTGGCACGCCGACACCTCCTCCCGCGCGCACCAGCTGTGGGACGACGGCCTGTACATGGTCGTGCCCTTCCTCGCCGAGTACGGCAAGGAGTTCAACGACCCGAGCAGCGACGCCGAGGCGGTCAAGCAGCTGACCGTCTACGCCAACCACCTCCAGCAGCCCGACGGCCTGCTCCAGCACGCCTACGACGAGTCCAAGACCGCGAGCTGGGCGAACCCGACGACCGGCCTGTCGCCGGAGCAGTGGTGCCGCGCGAACGGCTGGTACGGCATGGCGGTGGTGACCGCCCTGGACGACGTCCCGACCAACCAGCCGGGCCGCGCCACACTGCTCACCGACCTGAACCGCTTCGCCGCCGGGCTGCAGCAGTACCAGGACCCGGCGACCGGACGCTGGTTCCAGGTCATCGACAAGCCCACCGGCGCCGGGAACTGGACCGAGACCTCGTGTTCCAGCATGAACGCCTACACGCTCTCGCGAGGCGCGCAACAGGGCTACATCGACTCGCACTACGCCGCGCTGGCTCAAAAGGCGTACCACGGCGTGCTCGCGCGGCTCTCGATCGGGAGCAACGGCTTGACGAACCTGACGACCATCTCGATCGGGACGAACGTCGGGAACTACGCGTACTACATCGGCCGGACCCAGGCCACGAACGACTTCCACGGTCTGGGCTCGTTCCTGATCATGAACGAGCAGCTACGGACACCCACAGGATCCTGATACATGCCGAAACCTCCGACCGGTACCGAGCAGTGGCTCGGTACCGGTCGGGGGTGCGCGTCACCGCCGCGAAGCCAGCCCCAACATCAACCCCTTCACATCACTCGCCGCGAACCCTTCCCGCTCGAACTCAGGCCGCGAACACAACAGCACCGGACCGTCCTCCGCGCTGTCCGGCAACCGGCCGTGCGACCCGCGCACCGCCGAGGCGTCGAGCCCGACGACATCCATCCGGTACCGCAGCCCCGCCTTCTTGCGGGCCAGCGCCTTCGCGGCGCGCATCCGGGCCGCGTTCGGGTTCGCCGGGTCGAAGAGGAGTTCCATCGGGTCGTAGCCGGGCTTGCGGTGGATCTCGACCGTCTGCGCGAAATCCGGAGCCCGGTCGTCGTGCTGCCAGTAGTAGTACGTGAACCAGGCGTCGGGCTCGGCGACGGCGATGAGCTCGCCGGCGCGCGCGTGGTCGATCCGCAGCTTCTCCTTGCCCACCGCGCCGTGCACCTCGTCGACGCCGTCGAGCTCCGCGACGACGGCGCGGGCCCGTGCCAAATCTGCGGGGTCGGCGACGTAGATGTGCGCGACCTGGTGATCGGCGACCGCGAACGCGCGGGACGCCCACGGATCCAAGTACTCCATACCGTCCTGCGTGTGCACCTCCAGCAGCCCGGCGGCGCGCAGGGCCCGGTTGACGTGCACCGGCCTGGAGGCCGGCGTGATGCCGTACTCGGAGACGCACAGCAGGTCGTCCCCCCGCGCGCGGCAGGCCTCGATCAGCGGTCTGACAGCCGCGTCGACCTCGCGCGCGGCGGCGACGGCCCGGGGATCGTCGGGCCCAAAGCGCTGAAGGTCGTAGTCCAGGTGCGGGACGTACACCAGCAGCACGTCGGGCCGGTGCGCCATGAGGATCCGCCCCGCCGCCGCCACGATCCAGCGCGTGGACTTGATCGACGCGGTCGGCCCCCAGTAGTGGAACAGCGGGAAGTCCCCGAGCCGCCGGGTGAGCTCGTCGTGCAGCTCGGGCGGCCGGGCGTAGAAATCCGGGTCCTTGCGTCCGTCCGCGCGGTAGACCGGCCGCGGCGTCACCGTCCAGTCCGTCGCGGCGCCCATCGCGTACCACCAGCAGACGTTCGCCACGGTCGCCCCGGGCTGCTCCCGGCGCAGCACGTCCCAGAACAGCTCGCCGCCGACGAGCCGGTTGTGCTGCCGCCACAGCAACGGCTCGCCGAGGTCACGGAAGTACCAGCCGTTGCCCACGATCCCGTGCTCCGCCGGCTCCGCCCCGGTCAGCATCCCGGCCTGCACGCTGCACGTCACCGCCGGGAACGACGGCGTCAGCCGGGCCTGGAACCCGGTGTCGGCCACCGACCGCAGCGCCGGCGTGTGCCGGAGCAGCCGGGGCGTCAGCCCCACGACGTCGAGCACCACCAGCGTCACGACTCCGCCTCCAGCCCGGCCCGCACGAGCTCGGTCCGCGCCCACGCCACCTCCGAGGCGATCCCCAGCGCCAGCTCCAGGTCGTTTCCAGGGCGCGAGCCGGCGGGCAGCACCTGCCAGGTGTACGTCTCGACTTCGACGTGGTCGGTCACCGCCGTGTCGCCGCCGAACAACTCCGTCAGTGTTCTGATCAGCACCTCGTGCGTCCCGGCCAGCGGTGGGGCGATCTCGGCGTGCAGCGGAACGTGGAAGTGCACCCGCCACGGAGCGGCCCCGGGCAGGCTGTCGCCGCGCAACGCCTCGTCGAGGTCGTCGGTGCCGCGCAGTCCGCCGGCCACCGATTCCCGGGTCTGGTGCAGATAGCGCGGCTCGGCGAAGCGCGCCAAGGCAGTCAGCGTCGCCGGATCAGAGGGCTGCGACGCCTCCAGCGCCGCCGACGCCTGGAGCTTCACCACCGGGATCCCGGCAGCGGCAAGCATCTTCAGCGCCAGGGCGGGATCCTCGTGCGCGACCGCCAGATGAGCGGTGTCGACGCACACGCCGAAGTACGCGGGATCAAACCCGGCGAGCGCCGCCACCGCCTGCTCCGTCCGCTCGATGACACAGCCCGGCTCCGCCTCGAATCCGACCCGGATCACCGCGCCGGTGCGCGCGGCCAGATCCGCGAGGTGGTCCGCGACCAGGTCCACGTGCCGCCGGGCCGCGTCCCGCGCCGAGTCCGGCCACGGCTCCCGCCACGCCAGCGGCAGCGTCGAGATCGAGCCCCGGGCCGCGTCGCCGGGCAGCAGCCCGGCCAGGACCGTGGCCAGGTCGGCGGTGTACTCGGCACGGCGGCGGTCAGACCAGTCCGGCTGGTAGACGCGGTACTTCACCGCCGCGTCCCCGAACCCCGAGTAGGGGAAGCCGTTGAGCGTCACGACCTCCAGGCCGCGCGCGGCGAGCTCGGCGGCCAGCCGGGCGGTCGCGCCGGGATCGGCGGCCAGTCCGGCGGCGACCTCGCGGGCCAGCCACAGCCCGATCCCCAGCCGGTCGGCCCCGAGCGCGAGCCGCACGGGCTCGGCGTAGACCGCGAGCTGTTCCAGGACCCCGGCGACGTCCTCGACGGGGTGCACGTTCGCGCAGTACCCGAGATGCACGGCCGTGCCGTCCGCATGACGCAAGCGCACCGCTACTCCCCCGCCTCTCCACGTCGCACCGAACTGCCCCGGAAGCTCTCGGCCAACGGACCCGGCGCCTCGTCGAGCACCAGCCGGCCGCTTTGGCCGTAGAACTCGACCGGATTGCGCCACAGCACCCGGTCCACGTCCTTGTCGTCGAACCCGGCGGCAAGCATCGCCTCGGCGGTGCGGACGGTCTTGAGCGGATCGCTGCGTCCCCAGTCGGCGGCGGAGTTCACCAGGATCCGCTCGGTCCCGTGTTCGCGCAGGACCGCGACCATCCGGCGCTCGTCCATCTTGGTGTCCGGATAGATCGAGAACCCGGCCCAGCACCCCGCCTCCAGCACCGGCGCAACCGTCAGCTCATTGAGATGGTCGAGCAGCACCCGGCCCGCCGGCAGCCCCGACTCGCGCACGACGTCCAGGCTCCGCAGCGTCCCTTCCCGTTTGTCCCGGTGCGGCGTGTGCACGAGCACCGGCAGGTCGTGCCGCCGCGCCTGGTCGAGCTGGATCGCGAACACCTCGTCCTCCTGCGGCGTCATCGAGTCGTAGCCGACCTCCCCGACCGCGACCACCCGGTCCTTGGCCAGGTAGCGGTCGAGCACGTCGAGCACCTCCCGGCAGCGGGGATCGTTGGCCTCCTTGGGATTCAGCGCCAGCGCGCAGTGGTGCCGCACGCCGAAACCCGCCGCGCGGAACGGCTCCCAGCCCAGCAGGGCGTCGAAGTAGTCGACGAAGCTGCCGACCGAGGTCCGCGGCTGACCGAGCCAGAACGCGGGCTCGACCAGCGCCCGGATGCCGGCCGCCGCCATCGCCTGGTAGTCGTCGGTGGTCCGCGAGGTCATGTGGACGTGCGGATCGAAGATGCGCATCAGCGGCTCCTAAGTCAGGCGGATCAGGCGGATCAGGGGAGTCGGGGAATTCACGGGAATCGCGCGAGGATCGACCACACGTCGTCGGGAACGGTGCGCCCGGCCACGGACCGCTCCCGGACGAAGTCCCCCAGCATCCGCGCCAACTCCGCGTCGGCACGGTCGTCCAGCCCGGACACCGCGGCCAGCGGGATGCCGCAGAACACGGCTTTGAGGATCGCCTGCCGATAGGCGGACGCCGACAGATGCCGGGCGCCGTAGCGGCCGAGCGCGGCGGTGATGAGCCTGGTGTCGTTGGTCCGCAGCGCGTCCTCGACGATCGCCAGTCCGCCGTCGCCGACCTCGATGAAGTCCAGGGCCAGCAGGATCGCGCGCTTCTCGTCGGCGTCGCCGTGGTCGTAGAGGCCGTGCAGCCGGTCGGGGTCCCGCCACGCCATCGACGCCAGCACGAGCACGCGGGCCACGTCGTCGGTGCGCCAGCGATCCGGCGACGGCAACAACGACGGCAGCCGCGCGCGACCGCAGGCCCGCGCGGCGGCGGGGAACAGCAGCTCGAGTGCACCCCGGTCCCGGGCGACCTGCCGACGTGCGTCGGCAAGCCATTTCCACGCCCGGTCCGGCGCTCCGGCCTGGAAGGCGGCTTCGAGATCGGGCACTGAGATCGGGCCTGTCATGCGGATTCCGCCGCCTTCCGGAGAAACGTCAGCGATTCGGCCGCCACGCGCACGGCGGCGTGGGAATGGCGCGGCAGCTCGACGGAGACCAGGCCGGTGTATCCGGCCTCTGACAACGCCCGCAGCACCGGCGGGAAGTCGATCTCCCCCTGGCCGAACTCCAGGTGCTCGTGCACGCCTCGGCGCATGTCGTCGATCTGCACGTTGACCAGGCAGTCCGCGACCCACGCGACGCAGTCGGCCACCTGGACCGGCTCCAGGCACCGGCAGTGCCCGATGTCCAGCGTCACACCGAACCCGTCGGGGCGTCCGAGGACCTCCCGCAGCTCGGCGAACCGGTCGAGGGTGTCGACGGCCATGCCCGGTTCCGGTTCGAAGCCGAGGACGACGCCCGCCTTCTGGGCCGCGGCGAGCACCGTCTCGCAGCCCGCCGCCACCCGGTCGAGAGCCGTCGCGCGGTCGCAGTCCACTGATGCGGTCCCGCTCCAGAACGACACGGCCTGCGCCCCGAGATCGGCGGCGATCCGCACCGCGCGGGTCAGCAGATCGATGCGCACCGCCCGCCCTCCGGGCTCCTCCGACACCAGCGTCGGCTGGTGTTTGCGCCACGGATCGAGCAGGTAGCGCGCGCCGGTCTCGATGACGACGTCGAGCCCCAGCCGGTCCAGGAGCCGGGCCAGCGCCGAGACCCGCGCGGCGAGGTCGGCGGCGTAGGGGTCCAGGTGCTGGTGGTCCAGGGTCAGCGCGACGCCGTCGTAGCCGAGGTCGGCCATGATCGCCAGGGCGTCATCGAGCCGGTGGTCGGCGAAGCCGTTGGTGCCGTAGCCGAAGCGGGTCATGTCGGGGACACCTTGCGGGCCAGGCGGCGCGCGAGCGGGCCGGCCGCCGCGACCGGGAGCGCGGCGAGGGGTTCGCCGCGGCCCGCGATGAGGGACGCCTGCAACGGCATCAGGCTCATGATTCCCGCGCCGACGGCCTTGCGGACGACGTCGGCGCGGCCGTCCCGGGCGACCGCGGCCTGCGCGCCGCCGACCCGCCACGCGTACAGGCCGGCGAGCGCCGTGGCGAAGGCGCGCTGAGGTCGCGGCGCGGAGCGTCGGCCGCGACCGCGACCGAGCACGGCCAGCGCGCCGCCGGCCGCCGTGCCGCTCAAGGCCGCCGTGGTCGCGGCGACGCGCCGGGACGCGCCGTGCACCTCGCTGCGGCTGAGCACGGTGACGGCCAGGGTGTGCACGCCGACGACGGCCGCGGCCGGTGCCGCGGCGCGCAGCGCTCCGACACCCGCACCCATGAGCACGTCCAGGCTCCGGGCGGCGGCCATCGCGGCCGGACCGCAGGACCCGTCCTTGAACCCGAGGTCGTATCCCCACACGGCTGCGGCCAGCGGGGCGGCGACCGTCAGGGTCCGCACTCCCCCGGACAGCGCCGCGATGCCGAGTCCGGCGGCGGTCAGGCCCCCGGCGATGGCCAGAGCGGTCCCGGGCCGGACGCGGCCGGAGGGCAGCGGCCGTTCCGGGCGTTCGAAGACGTCGACGAACCGGTCGGCGTGGTCGTTGAGTGCCATCCCGGCCCAGTACAGGCACACGGAGGCGGCCGCCGTGCCGCAGGCGCGCGCGCCGATCGGCCGCCCGGCCGCGGCGGCTCCGGCGAACACGTCGCCGGGCACGCTGAACGCCGCCGGGGCCCGGAGCAGTTCGGCCAGTGCCCTGATATCGGGTGCCTCGGCCATCAGGAGCCCGCCACCGAGGCGGCCCAGGCCAGCAGCGCCTCGTACTGGCGCGCCAGCCCGTACTCGACGTCCGCCCCGGGGCCGGCCGGGACCGGGTCCTTGAAGAAGAACGCGGCCGGGGCGAACGCGCCGACCGCACCGCCGTCGTGGGCTCGGGCCAGCAGCCGCGCCAGGTCCAGCACCAGCGGCGCGGCCAGCGCCGAGTCGCAGCCCTGCCAGGTGAGCTGCATCGTCATCCGGACGCCGCCGAAGCCCTCGAACCCGATGTGGTCCCAGGCGGTCTTCCATCCGCCCAGCGTGGGGACGTTGTCGATGTGCGTGCGGCCTTCGACCGGCGCGCCGAGCAGCCGGTCCAGGCCGCGGCGTTTCGAGACGGTCTTGCTCGCCGCGGCTCCGGCGTCGTCGAGGGTCGCGCCGTCGCCGCCGCCGAGCAGGTTGGTCCCGGACCACGAGCGGACGCGCAGGGCACGCGAGGTGAACATCGGCGCGAGCGCGGAGACCAGCAGCGTCTCGCCGGTCTTCGCATCGCTGCCGGCGTAGGGGACGCCGGCCGACCGGGCCAACTCGTCCAGGGCGGGCAGCCGCGCGCCGGTCGACGGCGTGAAGTCCACATAGGAACAGCCGGCACGCAGCGCGGCGTAGGCGTACTGCGTGCTCGGCGCGAGCTCCGCCTCGTCCCGGTCCAGCGCGGCCTCCAACTCGGCCAGGCTGTGCTGCCAGGGCTGTTCCGCGGTCGGCGGCTCGGTCGAGGCCACGTTGACGACCACGACCCGGCGCAGCCGCCGGACGGTCCGGAACTCCTCGAGGTCGGCGATCAGGCTCCTGATGCGCTCGCGGACCGGCCGGGGGTCGTCGGCGGGCGGCGGCACGGAGCGGATCGCGGCGTCGGCCGCGCGCAGCCCGTCGGCGACCGCCGCCAGGATCCCGGCCGGGAGCACACCGTCGGCGGCGAGCTCCGCGGCCTGTTTCAGGACGCTGACGTCGCTGACGTCGTGGCCGCCGAACACCAGGTCCGCGTAGTCGGGCAACCCGGCCGCGGCGAACTCCGGCGCCGCCGTCACACAGCCGATCGGCTCCAGCAGCCCGGCCCGCAGCGCTGCGGCCCCGGCGATCGCGGTCACCGCGACCGAGCCCCGGGCACCCACCAGCCAGACCCCGGTCGCCGCCGGGATCTCGTCCGAATCCGAGAACGTCATCGCCGCCACCCTTCGACAACCCTCCGCTTGATAGTTAGGTAACTTTCCTAACCCGATGGCACGGTAGTGCCGCCCCGCAGGTGCGTCAACGTCCTGCGAACCAGATCGCACGGTAGTGCCGGCCTCCATGTGGGGTCCATGTCCTGAATTGCTGTGATCGCGGACGAATCAGACCCTTGACCGACTGGCACGTATCTCATATATTCCCCAGCGTTTCTCGTTAGTAATCTTTCCTAACTCGTCGGAACCCACCGGGTGAGGAGATCGGAACGTGCAAAGACCAGGGCTCAGAAGACCACGGACGGCAGGCCTGCTCCTGCGATCGGCGCTGGCTGCGGCCTTGACGCTGCTCGGGGTGTACGCGGTCGCCGGGAACGCGGCCGCGACGCCGCCGACCGGCTTCTCCGACACCGTCGTCGCCACCGTCACGCTGCCGGTCGGGCTGAGTTTCACCCCCGACGGCCGCATGCTCGTCACCACGAAGCCGGGCCAGCTCTACGCCTACAGCACCGCCGGCGCCCAGACCCTCGCGCTCGACGGCTCCGGCTTCATCTGCGCCAAGCAGCCCGGCCAGGACGAGCGCGGGATGCTCGGCGTCGCGGTCGATCCGGCGTTCGCCACGAACGACTTCATCTACGTGTACTACAGCCACAGCACGAACGGCAGCTGCTTCAACCGCGTCTCGCGGTTCACCCTGGACGCCACGGACCACGTCGTGGCCGGCAGCGAGAAGGTGCTCGTCGACGGCATCCAGGGCGACGGCTTCCACAACGGCGGCGACCTGGTCTTCGGCAAGGACGGCGACCTGTACGTCTCGGTCGGCGACGGGCACTGCCTGGAGGGCTGCGACCCCTCGAACCAGGCCGCGCAGGACCTGACCAAGCTCAACGGCAAGATCCTGCGGATCAAGCCGGACGGCTCGATCCCGGCCGGGAACCCGTTCAGCGGCTCGGGCACGGCCCGCTGCGACGCCGGACCCATCACCTCCGGCAAGTGCCAGGAGATCTACGCCTACGGCTTCCGCAACCCGTTCCGGATCGCCCAGGACCCGAACGCCTCCGGGACCCGGATCTTCGTGGACGACGTCGGCGAGAACACCACCGAGGAGATCGACCTGCTCAAGGCCGGCGGGAACTACGGCTGGCCGAACTGCGAGGGCCCGTGCAACCCGTCGAACCCGAAGTACGTCGACCCGTACTTCTCCTACCCCGACAACATGGGCGGCGGTCGCGGGTCCATCACCGGCGGCGCGTTCGTTCCGAACGGAGCCTGGAACCCGTCCTACAACGGTGACTACCTGTTCAGCGACTACGTGAAGAAGAACCAGTACCTGATCAACGCCGCCGGGACCAGCGGCACCGGGCTGAAGACGTTCTCGGCCGGGGCGGCCGGGATCTCGATGTGGTTCGGACCGCAGAACCCGGGCGGGACCGGCACCCAGCAGGCGCTGTACTACACCGACCTGATCGGCGGCACCGTCCACAAGGTGACGTCCGGGACGACGACGCCGAACGCCTCGTTCACCACCAACGGGGCCACCGGGCTGCTGAACTACTGCTCGACCCACGCCACCACCGCGGGCAAGCCGCCGTTCACCGTGTCCTTCGACGGATCGGCGAGCAGCGACCCCAACGGCCGCGCGCTCACCTACAAGTGGGACTTCGGCGACGGCGCCACGGCGACCACCACGACACCGACGACCACCCACACCTACACCACGGTCGGCGACTTCACCCCGAAGCTGACGGTGACCAACAGCGCCGGCGGCACGTCGGCGCCGGCGACCGGCACGGTCCGCACCGACGACGCGCCACCGGCGCTGACCATCACCTCGCCGACCCCGACCAGCACCTTCACCGTCGGCCAGACCTACACCCCGGCCGGTTCCGCGGTCGCCGGCAACGGCACCGCCCTGCCCGCCTCGGCGCTGACCTGGCAGGTGTGGCTGTTCCACATCAACCACGTGCACCCGGTGCTGGACCCGGTGGCCGGCGACGGGGCGACGTCGTTCGTCGCACCGCCGGCGGAGCAGTTCTCGGCGATCAAGGGCAACAGCCGGCTGCTGGTCTGCCTGTCCGGGACCGACGCCAACGGCGTGACGCAGACGATCGAACAGGACTTCAACCCGCAGCTGGTGCACATCAGCCTCGCCTCGCAGCCGTCCGGGCTGAAGATCGGGATCGCCGAAGACGACGTGGATCCCGGCGGCACCGTCACCACCCCGGCGACCGTCACCTCGTGGGCCGGCTACCAGCTGCACCTGACCGCGCCGAACCAGACCGACGCCTCGGGCACGGCGCAGACCTTCGCGTCCTGGTCCGACGGCGGCGCGCAGACGCACGCCGTCACCCCGACCGCCGACACGACCTACACCGCGACGTTCACGCCGAGCACGTGCTCGGCGGCGCAGTTGCTGACGAACCCGGGCTTCGAGTCCGGGGCGACCGGCTGGACCCAGACCTCGACGCTGAACCTCAGCCCGATCACCAAGGCCACCTCGGCGGAACCGGCTCACTCGGGTTCGTACGTGGCGTGGTTCGACGGGAACGGGAGCAAGGACACCGACACCATCTCGCAGACCGTCGCGGTGCCCTCGGGCTGCAAGGCGACGCTGTCCTACTGGCTGCACATCGACACGACCGAGAAGACCACGACCGCCAAGCCCGACACCTTCACGGTGCAGGCCGTGAACTCGGCCGGCACGGTGCTCGGCACGCTCGGCACCTTCTCCAACCTGAACAAGGCCTCGGGCTACACGCAGCACACCGCGGACCTGTCCGCCTACGCCGGACAGAGCATCGCGCTGAAGTTCATCGGCGCCGAGACCGACAAGAACGGAGGCACGACCAACTTCATCCTCGACGACACGTCGCTCACCACACAGTGACGCTTGCTTGAGCGAGCACAACCGGCGTCCGCCGCGTGCGGGCGCCGGTTGTGCTGCGCCGATCGAAGCCCTCGCAATACCCTGCTCGCATTACCCTGTTCGCAATACCCTGACGGTTCGGCAGGAGTCGCTATTTCGGTGCGACCCGGATCGACGCCTTCCGCAGCCAGCGCGAAGACACCCTCCGCACCTTCACCACCGGCTCGAAGGGCCGTTTCGGGGCTGCCAGCGGCACGTCGACCGGTGACTGCGGCGCCGGCCGGGCCGTGCCGTTGATCTCGGCGATGTAGTCCTCGAACACCGCCGCCCACAACGCCCGCTGAACGAGCTGCTCGTCGTTGTGGTCGCCGGTGCCGTCCAGCATCCGGCGCCAGGTCGCCAGCACCGCGGCCAGGTCGTAGGCGTCGGTCCAGGCGCCGCCCGCGGCCAGGATCCGGCCGACGCGCTCCCGGTCCGGCGCGTGGCCGAGCCGTGGCCGCAACGGCGCCTCGACCGCGCCGGGCGGCGGCTGGTAAAAGGCCTGATTCGCCCATTGCGGCACCAGATGCGCGATGAGAGTGGTGTGCAGCGCGTCCTGCTCGCGTTGCGCGGCGGTCAGGCCGAAACCGGCTTGCACGAACTCCGGGACCAGCAGCGGAACGACGGTGCCGATACGCTCCGGGACCGTGCCCCACTTCCGAGTGCGTTCGGCCGCGTAGAAGTAGTCGAGCATGCGCGCGTCGGCGAGCCCGGCGGACATGGCGGCGAGCAGATCCGCCCGGACGGCTGACTCAGAGGTCTGCAATGCCGCCGCCGATATGCCGGGTCGGCGCAGGATCCGTTTGGAGAGCTTGGCCGCGTACGCGTCCAGCCGCTGCGCGGTCGGCAGCGCGGCGATCTCCTGATGGTCCGGCGGATAGAAGTAGCCGCGGGCAATCTCGCCGGCGGCGCCGCTGACCGCGATGTAGTCGGCGCGCGTCAGCCCCGAGGGCGCGGCGGTGGCCAGCGACGTCGCGGGGCGCAAGCCGTCCTGTGCTCGATGCCAGCGCACCACGTTGGGAACGAGTTCAGTGTCGTCGGCCACCACGTGCACCTGACCGGCGGCCCCGGGCTTCGGCCGGTTCACAGTGTGCTCCGGCCGCAGGTCCGGCGGAAGCAGGGAAACCAAGTGTTCTGCGACGTCGGCCTCCCCCGGTTCAGCGCCGTTGGTCTGCAACCTGACGTCCACACCGGCAGCGAGCATCGCGGCGGCGACGAGCCGGGAGTCGCGGCCTCCGGACAGGCCGATGCTGACGCTGCCGTCGTGCATCCGCGCCAGCGAGCGCCCGAACCCGCGCAGCGCCTCGGCGGCCGCCTCGACCCGGTCCGGCCGCAGCGCGTCGCCACGACCGGCCTCGGCCCAGGCCGCGACCGCGTCCAGGCGCGTGATCTGCCGGCCATCGGCGTCGGGCCGGTAGCGCACCACGGCCCCGCCGGGCACCGCGGTCACCTTGTCGAGCGGCGTGCTGTCACCCATGAACCAGCCGGAGGCGGCGAACGTGCGCCAGCCCGCGCGGTCCGGCTCGGCGTACACGCCGGCGAAGCGCACCGCGGCCGCCGGGCGGTTCGACCACACCCAGCCGCCGGGAAAGCGCAGCTCGTACAGGCGCCCCACGCCGACGGCGTCGGTGTGCAGCGAGAGCTCAGCACTTTCCGGATCGAGCACCGCGATGACGAAGGGCGGCGTCAGTTCCAGGACCGCGTTCGGCCGCGCGCCCAACGCGGCGGCCAGCGGCAACGCAGCATCCGAAGGCTCCAGGTCGCCGACGACGCGCTCATAGCCGAGCGGCAGGTAGAGCGTCGCGACACACAGGTCGGCGCGCTCGGCCCAGGACGGCCAGCGCCACCGCGACTCGGCTTCGTCGAAGACGTAGAGACCGGTGCGGCCGGCGGCGCGGCCGCGGCGCCATACAGGAGCCGGCCACAGCGGATCGTAGTGCTCGGCGACGCGCTTCAAGCCCGCGGCAGCATCCTCAGCCGCCCTCGCTCCCTCGTCGAACGCGTACGCCAGCAATGTCTGCATGCGAAAGCCTCCCCGTGTCCGAGCCCACCTCGATAGCTCGATGCTCGATATATATCGAGTACGAGTCCATCGAGTCAACGGCCGAGTCAACGGCCGGATGCCGGGGACGGCTAGAAGGCCGATGAAAATCATGCGTTCTGACCTCGTCGTTTGGTCGGCGGGGTCAGACTGCTGTTATGCAGGGTGAGTGGACTGGTGAGCTGGT
>NZ_JBGCCU010000021.1 GCF_041261445.1 Catenulispora sp. EB89 | reverse complement strand
TGCGCATACCTCACAACGACGACATAGCGCGCCGGCTACTGCATGTCAGCGTGGCGCACCCCAGCGAAACTCCCGAGCCGAGAACTCTCTAGCCGATCCCGACCGCTCCCACCGGCCGCGGCGGTTCTGCAGCGTTCCCCTATTTCGCACCGGCGACCGTGTCCGCCGCGAGATCCTTCACCCCCCCTGCCGCCATCCCACGCCCACCCGGCCCCGTCCCTCCGCGTCCGCTGACGGCCCGAGACTTCCCCTATCCGCTACCAATGCCCGCACTCACCGCCGCCCCAGTGACCCCTCCACTCCACTACCGGCATCCGTGCCCCACCGCCCCATCCCGCCACCGGCGCCGTGCATCTCACCAGTGCGGCCTGCCTGAGGCCTTTCCTACTGGCTGGCAGCACCCATGCCCGTCCCAGTGGAACCTTCTCCGATGCGACCCGTGACTGGCTGCCTCCCAATCACCGGCGCCAGGCGTTTGCTGGTCCCCCGCCGCCATCCATCCGCTACCGGAACCGCGTCCCTTCCCGCGGCCGCCGCCAGCTGCAAAACCAACCAGCGCACCTCCCCTCCACCGTCCAACCACACAACCCACCCAGCGCCGAACCATCTCCCCTGCCGGGCCTGATATCTCGTCACCCGCCCCCAACCTCATACCCAGGCCGTATCACCTCCTCCAACAACCACTTCATCCCATCCGCCCGATACATCCGCCATGACCCCACCACCACGTGCCGGAACCCCACCGCCGCCAAAGCCGCGATCGTCTCCCGCGCCTCGGCGGCGCCGTCCTCCGCCACGATCAGCTGCACCGACCGCTCCACCTCGGCCGGGTCCCGGCCCGCCGCCGCGCAGTGCCGGTCCAGCACTCGCGAGCGCTCCGCGAGTGACTCGACCGAGTTGTGCGGCGGCCCGGGTATGTTCCAGATGTCCGCGTGCTCCGCGACCACGCGCAGCGTCCGGTCGCCCCACGCTCCTATCAACAGTGGCGGGCCCGCCGGCCGGAGCGGCTTCGGGGCGTTCCGGTTGCCGACCAGCGTGGTGAACGGCCCCTCGTAGTCGAAGACGTCCTCGGTCCACATCTTCCGCAGGATGGTCACCGTCTCCACCAGCCGCGCTATCCCTTCGCGCGGGCTGATCAGCGGTATGCCATACGCGGCGTACTCCATCAGTCCGGGATTCTCGCCGGGCACGCCGCCGGCCCCTGCGGGCTGCACTGTGCCGCCCACGCCCAGCCCCATGACCAGGCGGCCTCCCGATATCACGTCGACCGTCGTCGCCATCTTCCCCAGCACCGCCGGGCTGCGGAACCGGTTGCTCGTCACCAGCAGCCCGAGGCCCAGCCTGGTCGTGCTCGCGGCCAGCGCCGCGAGCGTCGTCCAGCCCTCCAGGAGCGGGCCGCCGCGGTCGCCGACCAGCGGCATCATGTGGTCCCAGAGCCAGGCGTCGGCGATCTCCTCCATCTCATCAGCCTGCTGCCAAACCCGGTGGATGTCGTCGTAGGACACGTGCATCGGGGTGGTCTTGATGCCGATCTTCAACTCCATATCGTCACTGTAGCAAATCGTCAGTGCTGCTGACAATCAGTCGGCGGGTAAAGTAACCCGTATGGCCGACCTGCTCACCTCCCGACTCGGCTACCTGCTGAAGCACGCGCAACAGAGCTTCTCGCTGTCCGGCGCCCGGGCCCTGGAGTCACTGGGCATCAGCGGCCGCCAGCTGGCCGTGCTCGTCGTCCTCGACGCCGCCGAGCCCCTGTCGCAGCTCGACGCCGCCAAGGAGCTCGGCGTCGACCGCACGACGATGGTCGCCCTGGTCGACGAGCTCGAGGACAAAGGCCTGGTCGAGCGCCATCGCAGCCCCGACGACCGTCGCAAGAACATCGTCGAGCTCACGGCGCAGGGCAAGAAGACCCTCGCCGAAGGCGAGCGCCGCCATCAGGAGGCGGAGAAGGCGTTTCTCGCCGACCTCACCCCGATCGAGGCCGACCTGTTCGTGCGCATCCTGAAAAAGCTGGCCACCGACACCGAAGTGCATGGTGACCAGCCCGTAGAAACCCCGTAGAGGCCCCATGAAAGCCCCCGAAGAAACCCCCAAGGGGACCTGAAAGACCTACGCCCCCGCCAGCGCCCGCCGCGAAAGCTGGTCGGCCAGCCGCGTGGTCTCCGGCAGCCGGAACTTGGTCGCCAACCGCAGCGCCAGCCGCGTGGCGTCACCCACCGTGATCAAATGCCCGGGCGACACGTACACCGGCTTCGTCGAAAGCTGAGTCCGCAGCACCGCACCGACGACCTCCCCGTCGTGCACCAAGTCAGCAGCCTCACCGCGCTGAATCCCGGGCTCGGCGAACCGCCCCACGAAGGCCGTCTTCGCCACCCCCATCGCCGGTTTCCCGGCCAGCACCCCGAGGTGGCACGCCAGCCCGAACCGCCGTGGATGCGCGATCCCGTACCCGTCGCACACCAGCACGTCCGGCTCCACCGTCAGCCGCCCCAGCGCGCTGATCAGCGCCGGCATCTCCCGGAACGCCAACAGCCCGGACACATACGGGAACTCGACGTCCATCACCGCCGTCGCCATGTCCTCGACCGCGAGCGTGTCCGCGTCGAGCACCACGACCGCCCCCGCGACCCGCGAGGAGTCGATCGCATAGGCCACGTCCAGCCCCGCGACGTACCGGAACGGCGTCAGCGGCGTGGACACGTCCACCCGCCCCGCCAGCCGCGCCTGCTCCGCCTCGGCGTCCTGCGCCGTCCGCGGCCATCTCTCATGCGTGATCAGCACTGCTCATCCCCCTGCTTCCCCGTCCGTGTCCGGCCGGCTGACCGGGGCCCCCGTCGGTCCCGGTCGACCGGACACGCCACGCGGCGCCGCGGATCCGCGTTCAGATCCGCTCCTGCACCGCCTTCACGATCTCGGCGACGGCGTCGTCCACCGGCACCCCGTTGTTCTGCTCCCCACTGCGGTACCGGAACGAAACTGCGGCCTTCGCCACATCCTCGTCACCGGCCAGCAGCATGTAGGGGACCTTCTGCTTCTGCGCGTTGCGGATCTTCTTCTGCATCCGGTCGTCCGAGGAGTCGACCTCCACCCGGACGCCCTGCGCGCGCAGCTTCGCCGCCACCAGCTCCAGGTACGGCACGTGCGTGTCGGTGATCGGGATCCCGACCACCTGCACCGGCGCCAGCCAGGCCGGGAACGCCCCGGCGTAGTGCTCGGTCAGCACCCCGAAGAACCGCTCGATCGACCCGAACAGCGCCCGGTGGATCATGATCGGCCGCTGCCGCGAGCCGTCGGCGGCCTGGTACTCCAGGTCGAAGCGCTGCGGCAGCTGGAAGTCGAGCTGGATGGTCGACATCTGCCAGGTCCGGCCGATGGCGTCGCGCGCCTGCACCGAGATCTTCGGGCCGTAGAACGCCGCACCGCCGGGGTCCATGACCAGTTCCAGGTCCTCGCCCTCCGCGACCTCGCGCAGAGTCTCTGTAGCGAGTTCCCATTCCTCATCGGTACCGACGTACTTCTCCGGGTCCTTAGTGGACAGTTCCAGGTAGAAGTCGTTCAGACCGTAGTCACGCAGCAGGTCCAGCACGAACCGCAGCAGGCTGACGAGCTCGTCACGCATCTGCTCGCGCGTGCAGTAGATGTGCGCGTCGTCCTGGGTAAGCCCACGGACCCGCGTCAGTCCGTGCACCACGCCGGACTTCTCATAGCGGTACACCGTGCCGAACTCGAACAGCCGCAGCGGAAGGTCGCGGTAGGACTTCCCTCGGGCCCGGTAGATCAGGTTGTGCATCGGGCAGTTCATCGGCTTCAGGTAGTACTCCTGCTTGCCGTGTCCCTCGTCCAGAACCATGGGCGGGAACATCCCGTCCTTGTACCAGTCGAGGTGGCCCGAGATCTCGTACAGGTTCCCCTTAGTGATGTGCGGAGTATTGACGAACTCGTACCCCGCCTCTTCATGGCGCTTACGGGAGTAGTCCTCCATGACCCGACGGATGGTCCCGCCCTTGGGGTGGAACACCGGAAGACCGCTACCCAGTTCGTCGGGGAACGAGAACAGGTCGAGCTCCGCACCGATCTTGCGGTGGTCGCGCTTCTCCGCCTCGGCCAGGAACTCCAGGTGCGCCTTGAGCGCGTCCCGGGTCTCCCACGCAGTCCCGTAAATGCGCTGCAACTGCGGGTTCTTCTCGCTACCGCGCCAGTAAGCGGCCGCAGAGCGCATCAGCTTGAACGCCGGGATGAACCGGGTGCTCGGCACGTGCGGACCGCGGCAGAGGTCCTTCCAGCACAGCTCGCCGGTCTTGGCGTCCAGGTTGTCGTAGATCGTGAGCTCGCCGGCGCCGACCTCGACGTCCACGCCCTCGCCGGCGTCGTCGGCGGAGGCCTTGCCCTTGAGCCCGATCAGTTCCAGCTTGTAGGGCTCTGCAGAGAGCTCCTCACGGGCGTCCTCATCCGTCACAGGACGCCGCGAGAACAACTGCCCCTGCTTGATGATCGTCTGCATCCGGCTCTCGAGAGCCTTCAGGTCCTCCGGAGTGAACGGCCGCTCGACGTCGAAGTCGTAGTAGAAGCCGTTGCGGATCGGCGGGCCGATGCCGAGCTTCGCCTCCGGGAACGCCTGCTGCACGGCCTGCGCCAGCACGTGCGCGGTCGAGTGGCGGATGATCGCACGACCGTCCTCGGAGTCGGCGGCGACCGGCTCGACCAGGTCACCGGCCTTGGCCAGGGTGGCCAGGTCGACGAGCCGGGTCCCGGCCGGGTCGGTCAGGCGGGCGGCCACGACGGAGCGGTCGCCGGCGCTGTGTTTGACGTCGCCAGAGGCGAACAGGTCCGCCAGCGTCGTGCCGACCGTGACCGTCCGCTCGTCCCGGCTGGGGCCGTCGGCGATCGTCACTGCGAAGTCGGACACGGGGTGCTCCTTCAAAGGGGGTCAACAGGCGGGGCCGATCAGGAGAAAACTTTACCGACCGCCGCGGGTGCTTCGCGCGACAGTAGTCCCAGGGGCCGTCCGACCGGCCTGTTGAATCAACGTTCTACGTGACGTCGTCATCCGTTCACGAAGGGTGCCTACGGTGGTTCCGTGGGGCGGACAACTGAACGCAGGACACCGACCAGGCTGCAGCTATGGACCGGCGCTGTTGTAGTACTCGCGGCAGCGGCGCTGACCACGGGGACGCTCGCCGTGGCGGACACCCAGCACGGAGTGGCCCGGGTGGGGCAGGAGACCGCGCCGCTGGCGCAGTCCGCCTCCGACCTGTACTTCGCACTCAGCGACCTGGACTCGCAGACCGCGCGCGAGATCCTGACCATCGGCGACAGCGACCTGGACACCGAGCAGGGCGACGCGCAGGCCACCGTGAACAGCCGGGTCACCGAGATCGACGCCGACCTGCGCCAGGCCATCGGCGGGACTTCGGACAAGGCGGTCCAGGGGCAGTTCCAGACCATGCTGGACAAGGTCACCCTTTACCACGACCTGTCCTCTACGGCGCTCTCACTGGACCAGCTCTCCACAACTGCCACCAAGGGCCACCCGGACTCCGTCGCGCTGGCCTATTACAGCCGCGCCACGGACGTTATGCACTTCGACCTCCTACCGGCCGCCGCGCAGATCCGCGACTCCTATGCGAAGCAACTGAACGACTCCGCCAAGAACGAAAACGACGCCTGGACCCTCGACACCATCCTGGTGCTCGTCACCACGCTCCCCCTGCTCGCGGCACTGGTCCTGTTCCAGGTGGTGCTGTCCCGCCGGTTCCGCCGGGCGCTGAACCCGTTCCTGGCCATCGCGACCGTCGCCACGGCCGTCTTCCTCGTCGCCGGACTGAGCATGACCGCGCAGCAAAGCGACCGGATCCAGCAGGCCGTCGACAACGACATGACCCCGTACCTGGGCATCCAGCACGCCCGAGCGGTGTCCTACGACACGGTCGGCGCCATCGTCCGCTACACCGTCGCCCCGAACTTCGGCTACGACCACGGCTACGCCGCCGACCTGGTCTCGCTCAACGGCACCCCCGGCACTCCAGGCCTGCTCAGCACCGGTCTGGCCGGTACCGACCAGGCCCTCTCCCAGCGTGCCCAGAGCGATTGGACAACCGTCCAACGCGACGCGGGTAAAATCAAGAGCGAGGTCGACAGCGGCGACGTTGATTCCGCGCTCACCGAGGCGACCGGCATCGCCGGCGGCCAACTGGGCCAGGACTTCTACGCCCTCGACACCCACCTCGGCCAGGCCGCGGACAAGCAGCTGGGGGCCTTCCAGGCCACCATGGCCGACGCGCGGTCGGGCGCGTCGGGCTGGGCTGCCCTCCCGGCGGTGCTGTTCGGCGCGGTCATCGCGCTGACCTTGGCCGGAGTGTGGCGCCGGCTCGCCGAATACCGCTGAACCGCCGGTCGGCCGCACCGGGACAGGGTCCCCAACGATAAAGAAATTCGTATACTGATCGGCCAGGGTGCGAACGCCGGACGGCGGGGCACCGACATCGCGTCCTTTCTGGGAAGGACCGCCATGATCACTGCGATCGTGAGCGCCATCATCGCCGCCGCGGCGGCCGGGGCGGCGGGCTTCGGCGCCTCGCTCCGCACGGTGAAGCAATACGAGCGGGGCATCGTCTTCCGCTTCGGCCGAGCCCTCGACAGCGTCCGACAACCGGGCCTGACCCGGATCATCCCCGGCGTGGACCGGCTGCGCACGGTCAACATGCAGGTCGTGACCATGCCGGTGCCGGCCCAGGAGGGCATCACCCGGGACAACGTCACGGTGCGAGTGGACGCCGTCGTCTATTTCCGGGTCGTCGACCCGGCCCGCGCGCTCATCTACGTGCAGGACTACAAGTACGCGGTGTCGCTGGTCGCGCAGACCTCGCTGCGCTCCATCATCGGCAAGAGCCTGCTCGACGACCTGCTGTCCAACCGCGAGCCGCTGAACCAGGGCATGGAGCTGATGCTGGAGACCCCGGCGACCGGCTGGGGCGTGGAGATCGACCGCGTCGAGATCAAGGACGTGGCGCTGCCGGAGTCCATGAAGCGGTCGATGGCCCGCCAGGCCGAGGCCGACCGCGAGCGCCGGGCCCGGATCATCACCGCCGACGGCGAGTACCAGGCCTCGGGCAAGCTGGCCGACGCCGCGCGGATCATGGCCGAGACACCGGCGGCCCTGCAGCTGCGCCTTCTGCAGACGATCGTAGAGGTCGCCGCGGAGAAGAACTCGACGCTGGTCCTGCCGTTCCCGGTCGAGCTGCTCCGCTTCCTGGAGAGCGCCGGCGGCGGTGCCGCGACCACCGATGTGGTGAAGGCCGCCTATAAGGCGGTCGACACGGTGACCAAGAGCCAGCCCGACAAGGTGGACGCCGGGCCGGAGCACATCGCGATCGAGGGCGGGGAGTCCGACGACGTGGCCATCCCGCCCCCGGACGAGATCCCCGACGTGGAGCTGGCCTTCGACGAGGAACCTCCCGCCGACGCCATCGCCAGGCCGTTGACCGAACCGCTCATCGAGACGCCGCACTGGCGGGACATCTCGGATTCCCCGGAGCCCTCCTCATCGGAGTCCTCGGAGCCCTCGGAGCCCGCCAATTCCTCCAAGCCGTCAGACTCCTGACAGCTCGGCCAGCACGACCGTCACGTCCACCATCGCGCCGCGCCGGTGCAGGGTCATCGCGACCTGGGCCCCGGCGCGCCGCGCCAGCATGACCCGCTGCAGGTCCTGCGCGTTGTCGATCTCGCGGCCCTCAACGCTCAGCAGCACGTCGCCGACCAGTACCCCGGCCTGCGCCGCAGGGCTGCCCGGCACCACCTGCGCCACTCCGAACCCGGTGCGGCGGCCCAGCTTCCCGCCCAGCGCGGAGGGCAGCGGCGTGGTCGATCCGCCGACCCCGAGCCAGGCCCGACGCACCTTCCCGGCGCTGATCAGCTCGGACAGGATCAGGCGTGTGGTGGCGTTCATCGGCACCGCCAGGCCCAGTCCGACGCCGGCCACCGCGGTGTTCACCCCGACGACCCGGCCGAGGTGGTCGCCGAGCGCACCGCCGGAATTTCCTGAGTTGAGCGCGGCATCGGTCTGGATCACGTCGTCGATGATCGACTGCCCACGCTGGGTCCGGGTCGGCAGCGACCGGCCCAGCGCGCTGACCACGCCGGCGGTCACCGATCCGGCCAGCCCCAGCGGGTTGCCGACGGCGACCACGAGCTGGCCCACGCGCAGTGTGTCCGCGTCGCCGAGGATGGCGGCCTGCACCCGGCCCGGCGGCATGCGCAGCACCGCCAGGTCGGAGAGCCGGTCGCGGCCCACGACGTCGAATCCGTACTCGTCGCCGTCCGAAGTGACGGCCAGCCCCGCGCTCACGCCCTCTACGACGTGCGCACTGGTAGCCAAAAACCCGTCGCCGGTAAAGGCGACGGCAGAACCGGAACCCTCCCCCGTCCGCCCCCGAACCCGCACGCTGAGCACCGAAGGCCGCAGCGTGTCGGCGACGGAGACCACGGTCCGGGAGTAGTCGTCCAACCCGGCGTACATGTCCTCTGTCACAGTTGTCTCCTCACCCCGGCGGTCCCTGGAAACCCAGGCCCCACCGCCGGTGAAAAAACAAACAGGCAGGATTGTTTTTGCATTCCCGGCCTGGCAGGCTGGCAGACATGAGCTTCGTGGAGCCCGAGGAGCGCGTCGCGCTCCGCCAGGCGGTGCGCGACCTGGCCAAGCGGTACGGACCGGACTACGTACGGCGGCAGGCCAAGGCCGGCCTGAAGTCGACCGAGCTGTGGGACGAGGTGGGCCGGGCCGGTTTCCTCGGCGTCAACCTGCCGGAGGAGTACGGCGGCGGGGGCGGCGGCATGGCCGACCTGGCCGCGGTCGGCGAGGAGCTGGCGCGGGCCGGCTGCCCGCTGCTGCTGATCGTGGTCTCCCCGGCCATCTGCGGCACCATCATCAGCCGCTTCGGCACCGAGGAGCAGAAGCGGAAGTGGCTGCCGGGAATCGCCGACGGCTCGTTCAAGATGGCCTTCGGCATCACCGAGCCGGACGCGGGCTCCAACTCGCACAACATCACCACCACGGTGCGCCGCGACGGCGACGAATGGGTCCTGTCCGGGCAGAAGGTCTTCATCTCCGGCGTCGACGAGTCCGACGCGGTCCTAGTCGTTTCCCGCACCAAGGACGCGGCAACCGGCAACCTGAAACCGGCGCTCATGGTGGTCCCCACCGACGCCCCGGGCTTCACCAGAACCATGATCGAGATGGAGATCGCCGGCCCGGAGAAGCAGTTCCAGCTCTTCTTCGACGACGTCCGTCTCCCGGCCGACGCGCTGATCGGCGACGAGGACGCCGGCCTGCTCCAGCTGTTCGCGGGCCTGAACCCGGAACGGATCATGGCCGCGGCGTTCGCGATCGGCACCGCGAAGTACGCCCTGGAACGGGCCGCCTCGTACGCGAAGACCCGGACCGTCTGGCGCGACCGCCCGATCGGCACCCACCAGGGCGTCGCGCACCCGCTGGCCCAGGCCGCGATCCACGTCGAGCTGGCCAAGGTGATGACCCAGAAGGCGGCCTGGCTCTACGACAGCGGCGATGACCTCGGCGCCGGCGAGGCCGCGAACATGGCCAAGTTCGCCGCCGCCGACGCCGCGGTGGAGGCCGTCGACCAGGCGATCCAGACGCACGGCGGCAACGGCCTGGCGACCGAGTACGGCCTGGCCCCGCTGCTCGCGGCGACCCGGGTGACCCGGATCGCACCGGTGAGCCGGGAGATGATCCTGAACTTCGTCGCCCAGCACACGCTGGGCCTCCCCAAGTCCTACTAAGCCGTAAGAGTGACCGGGTTCCACTCCCCCACACCCCATCCCCGCACCTCAGAGCCCGAACACCAGCACACTTTCTCGTAACAGAATGACAGAAACCTCCCATAGTCGGCAATGTCCGATTACAGTGGATTCGAGCACGAAAGTTCGAATCACCCGGGAGGGAACCCCATGTCCACCATCAGCAATCTGCCACACCCCCGCGCCACGCTCCTCGGCCGCCCCGACGGCCCCGGTTTCGCAGACCTCACCGAACGGGTCGACGACCTCGACGCCCTGATCTGGACCGCGGCCCGGACCACGGACGACCCGCAACTGGCGGTCGTCCGGGCCCGGGAGTACGCCGAGTCCGTCTTCATAGGGCTCGTCCTGACCATCGGGAGCGGAGCGCACCGCCTCAACTGCGCGGTGCCGACCGCCGACGGCCCGGTCACCGCGGGCGAAGACCTCAGGATGGACATCGCCACCGAGATCCCGGCGGTCAGCCTGCCCGCATCCGGCGCCGAGCGGGAGCTGTGCGAACTGTTCGCACTGGCGCACGTCAGCGGTGCCGACGCGACGGTGATCCTGCGCTCGCGGCCGCTGCTGGAGCCGGACGCCGCCGACGGCACGCCGGGATACGTCGTCCGCGGCTGGCGCCTGTCCGGCGGCGCGACCACGCCGATCGACGCCGCCGGCATGTTCGCGTTCTGCTGCTCCGAGGCCAGCAGCGGCGAACCACTGCCGCTCGATCCCAACACCCGGTACAAGGACGCCCGAGCGCTGGTCACCCCGCCGGGGCCGGACTGAGCCAGTCGGCACGGTAGGCCGCCCAGTCGGCGGGGGTCGCGGCGAAGTCGACGTACAGGGCGACGCCGAACGGTCGGGCCGGCGGGTGCGCGCCGAGCCCCAGCCGAACACCGTCCAGCGCGGCCGGCATGGTCTCGGCCCGGGTCCAGTGACCGGGGTCCCGGGTGTGGAAGGCCGGGACCCCCATCAGGAGCTCGACGTTCTTGGGTACCGCGCTCAGGGCCACCTGAGTCTGCCGGGCGACATAGCCGCGGTAAGCCCACGCGGTGGGCAGGGAGGTGTCGTAGGCCATCACTGCCACCTGATCGCAGTACCCGGCGACCTGGCGCAGGTAGCTCTGAGACCACCACTTCGGATGCCCGGCCAGGAAGTTCCCGGGGATCCGAAAGCCGGACAGCGGCTCTATCTGCGGCACCGACGCCGACAGCAGAGCATGGTGGGCCCGAGTGACGGTACGCGCCGCACCCAGCACGTCCAGGAAGCCGGGATCGCCGTCGGGCACCGGCTCGAAGTCGAAGTGCACACCGTCGAAGCCCCGGTCCAGCGCGGCACTGACCCCGGCGACTATCCGCCCCCGGGTGGCGGCGTCGTCCAGGTGCAGGGCCTCCCCGCCGACGACCTGCCCGAGCCAGGCCTCGACCCGCACCCCGGGCAGCTCCCGATGCACGGCGTCGAGGAACCACTCGGCCTTCGGACTGCGCGCCGGGTCCAGCGAACCGTCCATCTCGAAGGGCCCGTCGTGCACAAACAGATCCTTGATACCTGAAGAGCGAACGAGAGCCACCAACGCCTGCAGGTCGGCATCGGTCTTGGGCCCACCAGCCACCCCGGCCTGCCATCCGACCCAGGCGTGGCCAAGCCACAAGGCGTCGTCGCCGGTACTGCGCGCGCCCGGCGACGGCGTCCCAGCCCCCTCCGCGTAGAGCGCCGCACCCATAACGCCGACCACCACCGCCAGCACACTGCACAGCGCCACCGCCGACGCCAGCACCCTACGAAGCCAGCGCGCCCGGCGCCGGTACCAGGCCACGAGCCGCCGGACCGGCTTACGACTGCCGCGCTTCCCCCCGGGATCAAATTCCCGCCCGAGCTCCGACTCGGGGCCCGGCACACGCCCAGACTCAAGCCCAGACTCCGGCACGCGCTCGGACTCGAACGCGGGCGCTGGCCCAAGCTCGGACTCCAGCGCACGGTCCGCCCAAGACGCCGGCCCCTTCTCGGATGCACCATCCGGCTTAAGCTCAGGCCTCGGCCCTGGCTCATGCACGCGCCCTGGCTCGGGCTCCAGCACTCGCTCAGGCCCCGACTCCGGCGCACGCTCGGACTCGAACGCGGGCGCTGGCCCTAGCTCGCACTCCGGCGCGCGGCCCGGCTTGAGCGCAGGCCTCAGCTCTGACTCAGGCACACACTCAAGCTCAGATTCCAGCACTCTCTCAGGCTGGGGCTCGGGCCCAGACCTCGGTGTACGCTCCGGCCCGAGCTCTGAACCCTTTCCGGGCGCGCAATCCGGCCCGAGCACAGACCTCGGCGCTGGCTCAGACAAGCGCTCGGGCTCGGATTCCAACACGCGCTCGGACTCCGACTCCCGCTCCAGCCCGGCCCCAGGCTCCGGCACGCGCTCCGGCCCAGACTCCGAACCCTTCCCGGGCGTGCAATCCAGCTCGAGCGCAAACCTCGGCTCTGACTCAGACTCCAGCACTCGTTCGAGCTCAGGCTCCGAACCCTCCCCCGACTCCGGCTCCGGCTCCGGCTCCGGCTCCGGCAAGCTGTCTTCCTTACGATCGCGGCCGAAACTCATGATCCCGGCCCGACCGGATGGCGGGCTATCAGGTCTGAACACCGCCGTCGTTCAGATAGGGACTCTGCGTCGGCAGCGAGGCGATGACATCGAAGTACCCGAGCACGGCGAGCACCAGGCCGACCAGTCCGAGCAGCAACGCTGCCTGCGCCGCCGGGCGCGACCAGCGGGCGTGCCGCTCCGCGCGCCAGCTGTTCACCACGAGGACGGCGACCACCACGGCCGCCCCTGCAAAGATTCCCTGTCCGAGGAAGCGGAGGTGGTTCACGTCGCGGAACGGTGCGTACTGGTCGGGCAGGCTCGAGCCGCTCACGTGGTGTGCGGTGAACGTGAGTTCGCGGTTCTGGCCCAGGATCTCGAACAGGCCGGAGGTCACCAGGCCCACCGTGGACACGGCCAGGGCGAACAGCGCCCCGCCGTCCACGCCGGGCAGGAAGCGCTCTCGGAGTTCGTCGCGGCGTCGGAGTCGTTCCTCCAGACTGTGCAGGTCGGCGTCTGTGAACTCGTCGTCGCTGAACTCGTCGTCGCCGTCCAGGACCAGCTCCATGACCGGCTCGTCCGAATGATCGAAGACTGTCTCGTCCGACATGGAGCCCCCTCGCTCAGACGACGGCGCGGCCGCCACACATGTCGGCGAGCCTAACGCAGCCGTGCGGCGGCTTCGGGACCGGTCGAGGACAGCGCGCACGGGGACGCCGGCTCGGGTGCCGCGTCCCCGACTGCCGCCAACGGCAGTACCGACAGAACAGCCATCGACGCTTCCAGCCTCGCCTCCTCGGCCCGCAAGGCAGCGACCCGCGCCCCCGAGCGTCGGTCAAGCACCAGCCACGCCGGCACCCCGGCCGCGCCGAGCGCCAGGCTGGCCCACAGCACGGCCGAAGCGCCCACCGCGCTCAGTGCCCAGCCGCCCACCAGCGGGCCGACGATGCCGGCCACGCTCCACGCCAGCGTCGACATGCCCTGATACCGCCCACGCAGGTGCGCCGGCGCCAAATCGGCGCCCAATGCCATCTGCGGCGGCGTGTTGCCGATCTCCGCGATGGTCCACACCACCACCGATGCCGCGTAGATCCCCATCGGGTGCCCTGTCACCGAGATGAGCAGCGGCACCGCGAACCCGGCGCCCATCAGCAATGAGGAGGCGGCCAACGCCGTGCCGTGCGTGTAGCGGCGCAACCAGGTCGTCAATGGAAGCTGCAGCACCCCGATGAGGATCCCGTTGAGCGCCGCGACCGCACCGTACGCGCCGGGCCCGAGACCGTCCTGGCCCATCATGATCGGCTGCACCGTCTGCGCCTGCGAATAGATGATCGCGCCCACCAGGACCGCGCCCAGGAACCCCAGGAAGATCCGGTCCCGCAGCACGTCCACGAGGCTGCCCGCCTGGCCGAAAGGCTCAGTGGCGGTGGCCGGGGATCCAGGGGCCGCAGACGCACCGGCATCGAGGACCGGCCGAGTCTCCGGCACCGTGAAGAAGACGACGACAGCGCACCCCAGATTCGCCAGCGCGTCGCCCACGAACAGCAGCGTGTAGCCATGCGACGCCACCGCCCCGGCAGACAGCATCGCCACCGCGAAGCCCAGGTTGATCGCCCAGTAGTTGAGCGAGTAGGCCCGCCCCCGATCCGCCGACGGCACGACGTCGGCGATGATCGCCCCCGTCGCCGGCCGCGTCGCATTGTTGGCCAGGCCCGCCAGGAACGCCAGCCCCGCGATCAGCGCCACCGAGTGCACCAACCCGAGCGCCACCAGCGTCACCGCCGAAGCGACCAGCGCCCCCAACAACGTCGCCCGCCGCCCGACCCGGTCGGCGAGCACCCCGCCCACCACCGCGGACACCGCGGCACCCCCCGCGTTCAAAGCGGCGACGAACCCCGCGAACGCCGCCGAATGCCCCAGCGACCGCGTCAAGTAGTACGAAAGAAAAGGCGCGACAAAAGCCCCCGTCCGCGCCACCAACGTGCTGAACCACACCCACCAGAAGACGCGCGGCAGCCCCCCGACGTCCAGCACGCGCAGCACTCTCGACCGCACAGCCCACCCCAGTCCAAGCCCGCCCCCGCCAAACGCCGGGTAATCACCGCAGCGCCGCGCCAGACATTACCGACCGCTCCTGACAGCCGCACGGGCTTTTCGAGGCCGGGAAAGCGTCTCCGAACGCTGACGGCCGTACGTCGGGAACACGCCACAGAACGCGCCACAGAGGACCAACGAAAAGGCCCCGGACCTTTTCAGGTCCAGGGCCTTTCTTCGTGTGGGCGATACTGGGATTGAACCAGTGACCTCTTCCGTGTCAGGGAAGCGCTCTCCCGCTGAGCTAATCGCCCGTGCTTTGTTTCGTTGTCGTACTGTACAGCTTTACCGCAGCCTTGCCGTCGTGCGAGGTGGTGACGGGATTTGAACCCGTGTAGACGGCTTTGCAGGCCGTTGCCTCGCCTCTCGGCCACACCACCGTGGGAGTGGGCTCGATCAGGCGTGGAACACGGTACCCGACCAGCCTTCCAACCGAGCGGATGACGAGACTCGAACTCGCGACCCTCACCTTGGCAAGGTGATGCTCTACCAACTGAGCCACATCCGCGTGTGCGCTTCCGGGGTGTTCACTCGGTTTCCCTCGTTGCGCCCCCTGGCGACACCATGAACTGTAGCGGATAGGGCCGGGGATCCAAAAACCATTCCCCTCAGGCGTCACAGAGTTGGGTTGAAATCGCCTCGAACTTGGGCAGAACGGTACTCATGGTCTCGGTCCGCGATCATGTCGCTACAATGAGTCGCCATACGTTCGGGTGGTTCGGCGGTCGCGGCGGGTCGTGGCGCCGGTCGGCGCGGCGACGATGGTGCGGGTCGGCGGGCGGGTCCGGCGGCCGGTGTGGGTTTCGGGTGTGAACGGGAAGAGGAGCGGGGATGGCGCGGCGGAGGCGGCGGGTCGCACGGATGGCGGCGTGGGGCGTCGCGGGAGTGCTGACCGTGGCGGGGGTGGCCGCGGCGACCGCGCTGGGGGCACCGGCGAAGCCTGCGACGCTTAGGCCGATTCCGCGGATCGTCGGCGGTGCGCCGGCGCCGGACGGGGCGTATCCCTTCATGGCCGCTTTGCAGCAGTGGGTCGGCAACGGGTACCTCACCATCTGTGGCGGGACGCTCATCGCGCCGGACCAGGTGCTCACCGCGGCGCACTGTGTGGATCAGTGGTCGGTCGGGCAGGCGGCGGCTGACGGGGAGCCCAAGGAGCGCATCATCGTCGGCCGGACCGTGCTGAGCGGCAGCGACGGCGCGATCCGGGTGCCCAACGCCATCCGCGTCGACCCGACCTGGGACTCGGCGACCGAGTCCGACGACGCCGCGGTGGTGCAGCTCGACTCGCCGATCGCCGGCATCGCCCCGCCGACCATGCCGACCTCCGGCAACCAGGCCTACGAGCAGCCCGGGACCCCGGCCCGCGCCATCGGCTGGGGCAGCACCCAGCCGCAGGGCCCGGCTGACGTCGGCGGCGGCGTGTACCCGGACGAGCTGCGCCAGGTGGACCTCCCGCTGGTCGGCGACACCCCTTGCCAGAGCGTGTTCGACGGCGTGCGCAACCCCGCGCTCTACCCGCAGGAGATGCTCTGCGCCGGCGGCGACGGGCACCACGACGCCTGCACCGGCGACAGCGGCGGCCCGCTGCTGAGCCCGCTGCCGGGCGGCACCTGGGAACTGATCGGCGTCACGAGCTGGGGCAACGGCTGCGCGGTCCCGGGCACGCCGGGCGTGTTCACCCGCCTGTCGGCGCCGGACATCCACAGCTTCGTCGCGACGGCGAGCGGCACCTCCGACTTCGGGCCGTGAAGTAGCCGCCAGCACGTGGACCTGCGCTAAGGCGACCCCCGAGCCGGGAGATCCCAAAGCGCGAGACAATGAGACGTGCCCTCCCCCGCCCGACACGCGCCCCTCATAGCCTCCGGCCCCGAGCCAATGGCCCACTTCGCGGGCCGGCTCGCGACCGGGCTGCGTGACGTCACCTCGGACCTGACCGCCCTGGACTCCGCCGGTTTCTGGGCCGTCGTGGGCACCTACGAAGGCGACTGGACCCTCGCGCGCTTCGACGACGTTCGGGACGCTCCGCTCCCCACGCCGGCGACCCCCTGGACCGGCCCCGATCGCGACGCCTGGATCTCCTCCATGGATCAGGACGCATACGTCGGCGCCGTCAAGGCCATCCGCGACGAGATCGCCGCCGGCGAGGTCTACCAGGTGAACCTCTGCCGAGTCCTGTCCTCGCCGATCATTCCGCAGGCCGAACCTCTCGCGCTCGCTGCGCGCCTCCGTATAGGGAACCCCGCTCCGTACGCCGGCATGGTGGACATCCCCGGAACCCGCGTAGTGACCGCCTCTCCTGAGCTCTTCCTGCGCCGCGAGAACCGCACCATCACCTCGGAACCTATTAAGGGCACCGCACGTACTGCGGAGGAATTCCTCCCGAAGGACACCGCCGAGAACGTCATGATCGTCGACCTGGTCCGCAACGACCTGGCCCGGGTCGCCGAGATCGGCACGGTCGAAGTCCCCTCCCTGCTGCGCGTCGAGCCACACCCGGGCCTCGTGCACCTGGTCTCGACCGTGACCGCCGAGCTCGTCCCTGACGCCGGCTGGCCCGAGCTGATCGCGGCGACTTTCCCGGCCGGCTCCATCACCGGGGCGCCGAAAAGCAGCGCCCTGCGCGTCATCGACGAGTTGGAGAACGCCCCGCGCGGCCCCTACTGCGGCGCCGTCGGCTGGGTGGACGCCGACCGGGGGGTCGGGGAGCTGGCCGTGGGCATCCGCACGTTCTGGTGGCAACGCGACCGGCTGTGCTTCGGCACCGGGGCCGGCATCACGTGGGGATCGGATCCGCAGGGAGAATGGGACGAGACCGAGCTGAAGGCCGCACGGCTGCTGGCGGTCGCGTCCGGTCCGGAGCCGGACCCGCGACCAGACCCACAACCAGACCCACAGTCAGCCCCGCAGTCGAACCCGCAGTGAAGGAGACTTGTGAGCCATGAGCACTGACAAAGTCTGGGTCGACTCCGGTCTCGTCGACGCCGCCACCCCGCACATCTCGGTCTTCGACCACGGCTTCACGGTCGGCGACGGCGTGTTCGAGGCGATCAAGGCGGTCGGCGGACGCCCCTTCGCGCTGACCCGGCACCTGCGACGGCTGGCCCGTTCGGCGGCCGGCCTCGGGCTGCCGCCGGTGGACGTCGACGCCGTCCGGCACGCCGTGACCGAGACCCTGCTCGCCAACGACGTGCCGCCGCTGGCCCGCATCCGGATCACCTACTCGGCGGGCATCGCGCCGCTCGGCTCCGAGCGCGGCGACCACGGCCCCACGCTCGTGGTGGCGGTCGGCGCGAGCCGGGCCCACGCCGAGACCACGGCGATCGCCACCGTGCCCTGGCCGCGCAACGAGCGCGGAGCCCTGGCGGGCATCAAGTCGACGTCTTACGCGGAGAACGCTAAAGCGTTGGCGCACGCACAGCGCGCCGGAGCGACCGAAGCGGTGTTCGCCGACACCACCGGACGCCTGTGCGAGGGCACCGGCAGCAACATCTTCGTGGTCCGCGACGGCCGTATCCTCACGCCGACCCTGGACACCGGCTGCCTGGCCGGCGTCACCCGGGCCCTGGTCCTGAAGTGGGTGCCCGGCGCCGAGGAGACGGACCTGCCGGTGGAGACCCTGCTGGACGCCGACGAGATCTTCCTGACCTCGACGCTGCGCGACGTGCAGGGCGTGCACCGCGCCGACGGCCGCGACCTCGCCGCGCCGGGCCCGGTCACCAAGGGCGCGATGGCCGTGTTCGCCGAGCGCTCCGCCGAGGACCACGACCCGGAGTGACCGAGCCCCTGGGCGAACGGGCCCCGGGTGAACAGACTCCGCGGTGAATACGTCCCGGAGTGACCACGACGCAGAGTGACCGCGCCCCGGATCGACCCGAGCCGGCGTGGTGACGGTGCCGGAAACCGAACCGCCCCCGCCGATGGTGATCGCATCGGCGGGGGCGGTTCGGTTCCGGGCTGCGCGCCTGAGCACGTACCTCAGTGGATGCCTTAGGAGAAGGCGCCTCAGTTGTCGGCGAACAGGTGCACGAGCTCGGCGTCCAAGTCGTAGAAGCGGTGCTCGAGACCGGGCGGGACGGCGGTGTTGGTGCGCTTGAGGAAGCTCTCCAGGGCCCGCGCGGGAGCCTCCAGGAGCGCCTCACCCTCCGGTGAACTGAGCGCCAGACACACGATCGCCTGCCCGCGGCTGCGCGAGGGCCACACCCGCACGTCGCCGGTGCCGGTGGGGCGGCGCAGCCCCTCGGCCAGCAACTCCCGGGCGAAGACCCAGTCCACGGTGTCCTGCCCGCCGGTGTGGAACGTGGCGTGCACGGCGTAAGGGTCGGCGGTGTCGTAGCGCAGGCCCGCGGGGACCGGCAGCGAGGAGTCGCCGGAGATGACGAGACGCAGCTGCAGCTCACAGGTGACCGATGAGCTCATGGCGGTCGGCCTTTCGCTAGGAGTGCGCCGAGGCGGGCGGTCCCGAACTCAGCGGTTCACACCCCCGCGTTCCATACGGTCCGCGTCGAGGGGCGCGAAGGAGGAATGCCACGGTCCGGTGGTCGGTAAACCCGTGTGCCCGGTATACGGCGATGTGCGTAGGCCATCAGGTCGAGGACAAGACCTTGACGTGCACGAGCAGGCGCCCCGGTGACCGGCGGCGCAATCCCCCGAATCGGGACAGAACCCACCGTATACCACCAGTGACACAGTGTGACGAATTCCACGCCTTTCCGGCGCGTCGCCGACCCTTACTCCGCAACACCGCGGACCCCTCGGAAAGGCGTGCGCGCGGCACCCTCGGGATGCGGTAAGGTTACGGACGTCGGAACGGCCCTGAAGGGGCACGCGACGATGAGGCACGGGCGATTAGCTCAGCGGGAGAGCACTGCCTTCACACGGCAGGGGTCACTGGTTCGATCCCAGTATCGCCCACACGAAAAATGGCCGCCATCTCAGATGAGATGGCGGTTTTCTCGTTTCCGCACAGTGGCATGGTGAACAGTTCGCACGTTCAGAGAACAACGGACTCCGTCACCGCACACCGCGCGGACGGAACTGAACACTGATCCGAGGCCCCAAGGGCCGCGCCGATTTCGGCACCGCGTGCTCCCACGTCCGTTGGCAGCTGCCGCCCATCACCAGCAGGTCGCCGTGGCCGATCTCGAAACGCAGCGGCGGAGTGCCGCCACCGCGCGGCCGCAGGGCCAGTGTGCGCGGAGTGCCCAGGGACAGGATCGCGACCATCGTGTCCTCGGACGAGCCGCGGCCGATGGTGTCGCCGTGCCAGGCGACGCTGTCGCGGCCGTCGCGGTAGAGGCACAGGCCGGCTGTGGTGAAGGGTTCGCCGAGTTCGGGGGCGTAGTGGTGATCGAGGGTCGCGCGCGCCTCGGTGAGCAGGGGGTCGGGGAGGTCCTCGCCGTCGCCGTAGAAGCAGAGCAGGCGGGGGACGGCGACCACGCGTTCGTACATCATCCGGCGTTCGGCGCGCCAGGGCACCGTCTCCATCAGGCGGGCGAACAGGTCGTCCGCTCCGGTGAGCCAGCCGCGGCGCAGATCCAGCCAGGCGCCGTCGGTCAGCGGCACGCGCTCCACCGCGGCGCCGAGGGCGCCGACGGACTCGGGCGTGTCGACGTCGAGGAGGGATCCCTGGAACCAGGCGTCGTCGAACATGTGTGCAATTCTAAGCGGAGCCGCTGACAGGGCCGCTATCGTCAAGACGCACACATCGCACGCCACCCCCAACGTCACCAGCACTCCAGGAGTCACGCCGCATGAGCGCCACGGTCGTCGCCAAGGAACTCACAGCCGGCCACGGCGACCGCGTCCTGTTCTCCGGCCTGGACCTCGTGGTCTCCCCCGGCGACGTGGTCGGGCTGGTCGGGGTGAACGGCGCCGGCAAGTCCACGCTGCTGCGCCTGCTCGCCGGGCTCGACCGGCCGGAGCACGGCAGCGTCCAGCTCAGTCCGCCGAGCGCCACGATCGGCCATCTGCCGCAGGAGCCCGAGCGGCGGCCCGAGGAGACGGTCCGGCAGTTCCTGGCCCGCCGCACCGGTGTGACCGCCGCACAGGAGGCGCTGGACGCCGCGACGGCCGGTCTGGTGGAGAGCGCGCCCGGCGCCGACGACGCGTACTCCGAGAGCTTGGAGCGCTGGCTGAGCCTCGGCGGCGCCGACCTCGACGAGCGCGCCGAGGCGGTGGCCGCCGATCTCGGGCTGGCCGTGGACCTGGACCAGGCGATGACCTCGCTGTCCGGCGGGCAGGCCGCGCGCGCAGGCCTGGCCTCGCTCCTGCTGAGCCGCTACGACGTCTTCCTGCTCGATGAGCCGACCAACGACCTCGATCTGGACGGCCTGGAGCGCCTGGAGCGCTTCGTCGGCGGCCTGCGCGCCCCGGTGGCCCTGATCAGCCACGACCGCGAGTTCCTGGCGCGCACCGTGAACCGCGTCGTCGAGCTCGACCTCGCGCAGCAGCTGATCCGGCAGGTCGGCGGCGGCTATGAGGACTTCCTGCGGGAGCGGGAGGTCGAGCGGCAGCACGCGCGCGAGGAGTACGAGGAGTACGCCGACACCAAGGCGGGTCTGGAAGCGCGTGTGCATATGCAGCGCAACTGGCTGGAGAAGGGCGTCAAGAACGCTCTGAAGAAGCGGCCGGACAACGACAAAATCCTGGCGAAGGCGCGCGCGGAGGGAACCGAGAAGCAAGCGGCGAAGGCCCGCCAGACGGAGCGGCGCATCGAGCGCCTGGAAGTCGTGGACGAGCCCCGCAAGGAGTGGGAGCTGCGGATGACGATCGCCGCGGCGCCCCGTTCCGGCGCTGTGGTGGCGACGCTAAGGGATGGCGTCGTACGTCGCGGGGACTTCACCCTGGGCCCGGTGAACCTGCAGATCGACTGGGCCGAGAAGGTCGCGATCACCGGCGCGAACGGCTCGGGCAAGACCACCCTGCTGGCCGCCCTGCTCGGCCGCCTCCCACTGGACGAGGGCAGCTCGGCCCTGGGCCCCGGCGTGGTGGTCGGCGAGGTCGACCAGGCCCGCGGGCTCTTCCTCGGCGAGCAGGCCCTGCTGCGGGCGTTCGAGGAGCAGGTGCCGGACATGGAACCGGCCGAGGTCCGCACCCTGCTGGCGAAGTTCGGGCTGAAGGCGGAGCACGTTCTGCGCTCCGCCGCGACGCTCTCCCCCGGCGAGCGCACCCGCGCGGCGCTGGCGCTGCTCCAGGCCAGAGGCGTGAACCTGCTGGTCCTGGACGAGCCGACGAACCACCTGGACCTGGCCGCGATCGAGCAGCTGGAGGCGGCGTTGGCGAACTACCCGGGAACACTGCTGCTGGTGACGCACGACCGGCGGATGCTGGAGGCCGTGCAGACGACGCGCCGGCTGAGCGTGGACGCCGGCAAAGTCACCGAGGTCTAAGAGGCTGAACTCAAGGCTGAGGCTCAGGCGTCCGCAGCCGCTGCCTTCCGCCCCAGTGCGAAGAACTCCGCAACTTCCTCGACAGTCTTTCCCAAAGGCTGCCCGGCCCCGAACGGCGCGTTCCAGAACGCCCCGGTGTGGGGCTTATAGGGCCCGACGTACATATACGGCTCGTCCAGGAAGTCATCCCCAAGAGACACGCCGTAGTTGACCTCATCGAGGCTCACAGCGACGTCGAAGTGCTCCGGCCACAGCACAGGCGTCAGCTGCGGAGCGAAGCGGCGCAGGCTCTGGTCGCCGAGATCCAGCGCGGCGAGAAGCGTCCGGGCCGTGCGCGGGTCCAGAACCGGGCTGTCCGACGGCAGCGCGCCGGAGCCGTTCTCGTACAACCCCTCGGGGGCGCCGGCGACCACCCCCAGACGGGAGCCGATCTCGGCGTAGGTGGCGCCGCGCACCTCCACCGCCGCGTCGTGCGTCCGCACCTTCAGGTGGTCGGCGCGCAGGTCGGGGGCCGCTATCGTGGCGATCGCGCCGGGCAGGACCCGGAGCCTGATCGTGCCGTGCTGACGGTACTGGGGCCCGGCGAGCAGCAGCTCGGCTATCCCGTGCAGGGATGCCCTGGTCGTCTGGTCGGAACCCATCACGTGCTCCCATCCGCCGGCGGCGTGGCCCCAGCGATAACCAGAAGAAGTAAAGCCCGCCGCCACCCTATCCTTGAACTGCCATGGACTCTCAGCTCAAGACGGCTCCGCTCGCCGAGCTCACCGCTCGCCTCGCGGAGCTGACGCCGCATGACCGCCGCCGTTTGTCGCGCCGCATCGACGGTGCCCGCCGCATCCGCAACCCGCAGGCGCTGCAGGCGGTGGCGGCGGAGATCGAGGCCGAGATCCAGGCCGCCTCGGGGCGGGCTCAGGCCCGCCGGGCGAGCATCCCGAAGATCACGTATCCGGAGAACCTTCCGGTCAGCGCCCGCAAGGACGACATCGCCGCGGCGATCCGAGACCACCAGGTCGTGGTGATCGCCGGCGAGACCGGGTCCGGCAAGACCACCCAGATCCCGAAGATCTGCCTGGAGCTGGGCCGCGGGGTCGCCGGGCTGATCGGGCACACGCAGCCGCGCCGCCTGGCCGCGCGCACCGTGGCCGAGCGCATCGCCGAGGAGCTGGGGCAGCCGCTGGGCGAGTCGGTCGGCTACAAGGTCCGCTTCACCGACCATTCGAGCGACAACACGCTGGTCAAGCTGATGACCGACGGCATCCTGCTGGCCGAGATCCAGCAGGACCGGACGCTGAGCCGCTACGACACGATCATCATCGACGAGGCGCACGAGCGGTCGCTCAACATCGACTTCCTGCTCGGCTATCTCAAGAACCTGCTGCCGCGCCGCCCCGACCTGAAGCTGATCATCACCTCGGCCACCATCGACCCGGAGCGCTTCGCCCGGCACTTCGCGGACCGGGACGGCAAAGACGCCCCGATCGTTGAGGTCTCCGGCCGCACCTATCCGGTAGAGGTCCGCTATAGGCCGCTGCTCCTGGACGAGCCCGACGCGGACGGCGACGCCGAGGACCGCGACCAGATCCAGGCGATCAGCGACGCGGTGGACGAACTCGGCCGGGAGGGCCACGGCGACATACTCGTGTTCCTCTCTGGAGAGCGCGAGATCCGCGATACCGCGGACGCCCTGAAGAAGCGCAATCTCCGCACCACGGAGATCGTCCCCCTTTACGCGCGCCTCAGCACTGCCGAGCAGCACAAGGTCTTCGAATCGCACGCCGGGCGCCGCGTCGTCCTCGCGACCAACGTGGCGGAGACCAGTCTCACCGTCCCGGGCATCCGCTACGTGATCGACCCGGGCACCGCGCGCATCTCCCGCTACAGCAACCGCACCAAGGTGCAGCGCCTGCCGATCGAGCCGGTGTCGCAGGCCTCGGCGAACCAGCGCAAGGGCCGCTGTGGCCGCACCAGCGACGGCATCTGCATCCGTCTGTACTCCGAGGACGACTTCCTGTCCCGCCCGGAGTTCACCGAGCCGGAGATCCTACGCACCTCCCTGGCCTCCGTCATCCTGCAGATGAGCGCGCTGGGCCTCGGCGACGTCGCCGCCTTCCCGTTCCTGGACCCGCCGGACGCGCGCAACATCCGCGACGGCGTGAACCTGCTCCACGAGCTCGGCGCGCTGGACCCCGAGGAGCAGGACCACCGCAAGCGCCTGACCCCGGTCGGCCGCAAGCTCGCGCAGCTCCCGGTGGACCCGAAGCTCGGCCGCATGGTCCTGGAGGCGGACCGCAACGGCGCGCTGAAGGAAATAATGATCATCGCCGCCGCGCTGTCGATCCAGGACCCGCGCGAGCGCCCCGCGGACAAGCAGCAGGCCGCCGCCGAGAAGCACGCACGCTTCAAGGAGCAGGGTTCGGACTTCCTGGCGTGGCTGAAGCTGTGGGACTACATCAAGGAGAAACAGAAGGAGCTCTCCTCGAACCAGTTCCGCAAGCTCTGTAAAGCCGAGTTCCTGCATTACCTGCGCATCCGCGAATGGCAGGACGTACACAGCCAGCTCAAGCAGATCGCCAAGCAGCTGGAGCTCACCCCGAACAGCACCGAGGCCGGCCCCGACCAGATCCACATCAGCTTGCTGAGCGGACTGCTGTCGCACATCGGTCTGAAGGACACAGAGTCCTTCGAATACATCGGCGCACGCAGTGCGAAGTTCGCCATCTCCCCCGGCTCTGTCCTCTTTAAGAAGTCGCCGCAGTGGGTCATGGCGGCGGAACTGGTGGAGACGAGCCGCCTATGGGGCCGCGTAGTCGCCATCATCAAGCCGGAATGGGCAGAGCCTCTGGCCCAGCACCTGGTGAAGCGCACCTACAGCGAACCCCATTGGGAGAAGTCCGCAGGCGCCGTCATGGCGTTCGAGAAGGTGACGCTCTACGGCGTCCCTCTCGTCGCCTCCCGCAAGGTGAACTACGGCAGCATCGACCCCGAGGTGTCGCGCGAGCTGTTCATCCGCCACGCCCTAGTCGAAGGCGACTGGCAGACACACCACAAGTTCTTCTCTGAGAACCGCAAGCTGCTGGCCGAAGTAGAGGAACTGGAAAACCGCGCACGCCGCCGCGACATCCTGGTCGACGACGAGACGCTCTTCGTCTTCTACGACGACCGAGTACCTGCCGACGTCGTATCCGCGCGGCACTTCGACTCCTGGTGGAAGAAGACCAGCCGCGACCAGCCGGACCTGCTGAGCTTCGAGAAGTCGATGCTCATCAACGACGGCGCGGGCGCCGTGGTGGAGCAGGACTACCCGGACTCCTGGCGTCAGAACCGCATGAAGTTCCGGCTGACCTACCAGTTCGAGCCGGGTGCGGACGCCGACGGCGTCACCGTGCACATCCCGCTGGCGGTCCTCAACCAGGTCTCCTCCGACGGCTTCGACTGGCTGATCCCGGGTCTGCGCGAGGAACTGCTGACCGCGCTCATCAAGGCGATGCCCAAGCAGCTGCGGGTGAACTTCGTGCCGGCGCCGAACTTCGCCCGGGCGCTGCGCCGGAGCCTGATCCCCAACGAGGGTCCGCTGCTGGACGCGATCGCCCGCGAGCTGCGCGCCGTCTCCGGGCACCGGGTCGAGCCGACGGACTTCGACCTGCAGCGGGTTCCCGAGCACCTGAAGATGACCTTCCGGATCATCGACGACAAGGGCCGCAAGCTCGCCGAGGGCAAGGACCTGGAGGCGCTGAAGCTCCAGCTCAAGGTCAAGACCCGCGACGTCATCAACGACGCCGCCGACGGCCTGGCCCGCGAGGGGCTGAAGACCTGGAGCGTGGGCACGCTGGCCAGGACCTTCGAGCAGAAGCGGCGCGGGCTGACGATGAAGGCGTACCCGGCGCTGGCCGACGCCGGCGACAGCGTCGCCGTCCGGCTCTACGACACCGCCGAGGACCAGCGCCGCGCGATGGCCGCGGGCACCCGCCGGATGCTGCTGCTGAACGTCAACTCGCCGATCAAGTACATCAACGGCCGGCTCAGCAACCCGGCGAAGCTGGCGCTGAGCCACAACCCCTACGGCAACGCCGTGGCGCTGCTCGAAGACTGCGTCGCCTGCGCGGCGGACCACCTGATCGCCCTGAACGGCGGCCCGGCCTGGGACGAGACGGGGTACCAGAAGCTGTTCGACGCGGTCCGTGCCGAGCTGGCCGACACCTCGATGCAGGTGGTGCAGAACGTCGAGCGCATCCTGTCCGTCTCGCACGAGGTGGAGCGCAGGCTCAAGGACACCACCAGCCGCTCCCTGCTGACCGCCCTGGCCGACATCCGCGACCAGCTCAGCGGGCTGATCCACAAGGGCTTCGTGGCCGAGACCGGCTTCGACCAGCTCCCGCACCTGGTCCGCTACCTGCGGGCCATCGACCGGCGCCTGGAGAAACTTCCGGACAACCCGAACCAGGACCAGCTCCTGATGTTCCAGATCCACGACGTCCGGGACGAGTACCAGCTGCTGCTGGACCGGCTGCCCGCCGGCCGGCGCGGCGACCCGGACGTGCGGCGTGTCCGGTGGATGATCGAAGAACTGCGGGTCAGCCTGTTCGCCCAGCAGCTCGGGACGCCGGAGACGGTGTCCGCGAAGCGGATCTACCGGGCCATCGACGCGGTCGAAGGCTGACAGGGACCACACCGGGCTCAACGTCCTCCCCCGTTCGTCGTATCAACACTCGTGCAGCGTCGGTAGAATCCGGCGCCATGAGCTCTGCCGCCGGGACCCCTTGGTCCAACCCCGTGACCCCCGCGTCCGCGAACGACAGCACCACGGACGCCGCGAGCCGGATAGACACCTCGAAGCCGCACCCGGCGCGGATCTACGACTACTGGATCGGCGGCAAGCAGAACTTCCCGGCAGACCGCGAGGTCGCCGAGAAGATCGCCGAGGCGGTGCCGATCATCTCCACACTGGCGCGGGCCAACCGGGCGTTCCTGGGGCGGGCTGTGAAGTACGCGGCCGAGCAGGGAGTGAAGCAGTTCCTGGACATCGGCGCAGGGCTGCCGGCCGCCGGGAACACGCACGAGATCGCACAGTCCGTGCACACCGATGCCTCGGTGGTCTACGTCGACAACGACCCGCTGGTCACCGTGCACGGCCGGGCTCTGCTCGCGGACGAGGCGCGCACCCGGGTCTTCGAAGGCGACCTGCGGGACCCGAAGGCGATCCTGACCCACCCGGACGTCACCGCGCTCATCGACTTCGATCGGCCGGTCGCGCTGCTGATGGTCGCGGTGCTGCACTTCTTCCCGGACGCCAACGACCCGGCCGGCGTGATCGCCACCCTGACCGAGAACCTGGCCCCCGGCAGCTTCCTGGTCATCTCGCACGCGGGCTCCGACCTGCTGCCGGCCGACCAGGAGAAATTGCAGGTCTACCAGAAGGCAGCCGAGGGCGCGGCCCGCGACCGCGCGCAGATCACCTCTTTCTTCGAGGGCTTCGACCTGATCGACCCCGGCGTGGTGCGGCTGCCCGCCTGGCGGCCGACCGGGGAGCTGCCGGCCGACATCGATCAGTACTGGATGTACGCCGGTGTCGGCCGGAAGCGGTGATAACCCCTAACAGGGTTCAGAGCTTTACGTCGTCTTACTGTCCCGACTGTCCCGGAACGCCCCGCCCTGGGACCGGCGCCGGGCCCGGACACACCGCGCAGACCTGCGACATCTCGCATGTCACAGGCACTTCACGGTTCCGGACCCGCGTTGCAGCGCGGGGGGCCGAGCCGAAATGATGGGCCCGTGTCCCAGCAACCGGAACAGGCCGCACCGCTGACCCTGCAGATCCTTCCCGACGGGAACGAGCGGGTCTTCGACGGGACCCGCCGGGTCGTCATCGGCCGCGACCCCAACCAGGCCGACGTGATCGTCGCCGAGCCGCGGGCGTCCCGGGTCCACGCCACGCTCTATGTCCAGGGCGGCGCGTGGATCCTCGAGGACTCGTCGAGTCAGGGCACGTTCGTGCAGAACACCCGCCTGGCGCAGCCGATGGCGCTGCCGGGCCCGGTGGTGGTGCGGCTCGGGCACCCGGTGGACGGCCAGGAAGTACGCCTCGTTCCCGGTGCGCAACGGCCCAATCTGCCGCCGCAGGGATACCAGCAGGGCGGTGCCCAGCCTGCCCAGCCTGCACAACCTGGTCCCGCGCCTCAGCCCGGGCTCGGGTATCAGGGACAGCAGGGACAGCCGTTTCCCGGTCCGCAGGGACAGCCCGGACAGCAAGGGCAGCAAGGGCAGCCGGGACAGCCCGGCCCGCAAGGGCAGCCGGCACAGCCTGGACCGCATAGCCAGCCCGCACCTCAGGGACCTGCGCCAGGTGCTCCGGTGTTCACTCCCATGGGCGCTCCCCACGCAGCCGCGCATATAGGCGGCGGTGTCCCGTCGCAGCAGCCCTGGGGACAGCAGCCCGGCGCCGTCGCGCAGGCCGTCCCGTACGTCCCCCAGCACAACCCCGCGCAGCAGCCGCAGCAACCGCGCCTCGGGGAGTACACCGGCGTCTATCAGGCCTCCAACACACTGCGAATAGGCCGCGACGCCGCCAACGACATCGTCCTGCACGACCTGCAGGCCTCCCGCTTCCACGCGGAACTTCAGTTCAAGGGCGGCCGCTTCGAGATCGTCGACAAGGGCAGCCACAACGGCACGTACCTGAACGGCGTGCGGATCAACCGCGCAGAGGTCCGCGAAGGCGCGATCATCGCTATAGCGCGGCACCTGCTGCGCTTCCACAACGGCGTTCTCCAGGAGTTCGTCGACACCGGCGGGATCACCTTCTCCGCGGCGAACCTCGGCGTGCTGGCCGGGCCCAAGGTCCTGCTGGACAACGTGAGCTTCGCCTTGGAGGGCGGCGACTTCCTGGCGGTGCTCGGCCCGACCGGCGCCGGCAAGTCCACGCTGATGAAGGCTCTGACGGGCAACCGCCCCGCGGACCGTGGCGCCGTCTTCTATAACGGCCGCGACCTCTATGCGAACTACGCAGAGCTCCGCAACCGCGTCGGCTATGTGCCGCAGGACGACATCCTGCACCCGCAACTGAAGGTCCGCGACGCCCTGCGCTACGCCGCGCAGCTCCGCTTCCCGCCGGACGTCCCGGCGGCCGAGCGCAACGCCCGCGTCGACGAGGTCATGGCCGAGCTCGGCCTGACCGAGCGCGGGGATCTGGCCGTGGAGAAGCTCTCCGGCGGCCAGCGCAAGCGCACCTCAGTCGCGATCGAGCTGCTGACCCGGCCCAGCCTGCTGATCCTGGACGAGCCGACCTCCGGCCTGGACCCGGGCTACGAGAAGTCCGTGATGGACCTGCTGCGCAGGCTCGCCGACGGCGGCCGCACGGTCATCACCGTTACGCACAGCATCCAGAGCCTGGACCGCTGCGACCGCATCCTGTTCCTGGCGCCCGGCGGGCAGACCGCGTTCTTCGGTCCGCCGCCGGAGACTCTGCAGTTCTTCAGCAGAAGCACCTACGCAGAGGTGTTCCAGGACCTGGACCGCGCCGCGCCCGGCTTCGCGCAACAGGCCTTCGCCGGTTCTCCGGCGGACCAGCAGTACGTCCAGGCTCCGCTGGGCGCGCAGCTGAACAAGGTGAACGCCACGGCCAACGCCCAGCAGGCCGCGGTCCCGGCGGCGAACCCGCACTGGGGCCATCAGCTGGCCACCCTGTTCAAGCGGTTCAGCTCGGTCGTATGGGCCGACAAGCGCAACACCGCGATGCTGTTCATGCAGGCGCCGATCCTGGGCCTGCTGATGCTCGCGGTGCTGGGCTCCCACGACCTGTCCACGACCGATCCGGTCGCCTCCCGCAAGGCCGGCTCGGTGCTGCTGGCGCTGGTGCTCGGCGCGACCTACCTCGGCGCCTCCAACTCGATCCGCGAGATCGTGAAGGAGAGACCGATCCTCACCCGGGAGAGAGCGATCGGGCTTTCGCCGTCGGCGTATGTGCTGTCGAAGGTGATCCTGCTGGGCCTGCTGACCATCGCCCAGGCCGCGGTCCTGGTGTTCCTGGGCATCGTGCGGCAGGGCGGACCCGGAAACGGCTCGGTGTTCTCCTCCGGCCAGCTCGAACTGTTCGTCGACGTCGCCTTGGCCGGTCTGGCCGCGATGGCCCTGGGCCTGCTGATCTCCGCGTTCGTGTCCAACGCCGACAAGGCGCTGACCATCCTGCCGGTCATCCTGTTCGCCGAGTTCCTGTTCACCGGCTCGGCCTTCCCGGTCAACAAGACCCCGGGTCTGGAGCAGGCCAGCTACCTGGCCTCGGCCAAGTGGGGCTACTCGGCGGCCGCCTCCACGGCGAACGCGGACGTGCTCCTGGGGACCGGCTGCAACGACACCTCTCCGCGCGGTCCGCTGCCCGGCGCCAAATGCGACGCGACGCAGGCCCACAAGGCCGGCACCTGGTACGGCGACATCGCCGCGCTCACCGCGCTGACCATGGTGTGCGTCGCGGGGGCGTGGCTGGCGATCCGGCCGGTGGGCCAGCCGAAGCAGAAGTAGCGCTGAGGTACTGGAACGCAGGGCTGGAACGCGGGGCTGGAAAGCCGGCCCTGCAGAACCGGCCCCTGGAGAACCGGCACTGGAAAGCTGGCATGACTGCTGATACGACAATGGTGCGCTTCCCGGAGAATCGGGGTGCGCACCATTCAGTTCGCTTCAGTTCAGTTCACTTCAGTTCGCTTCGCAGTGGGGGTTCCTATGAGGGAGGCCGACCTAAGCCGCCCCGACAGTACTCTCGAACTCCCAGTACCTGTTCGCGTGCAAAGGCAGCTCGACCCGTACTGTCTTCCCGCCGCCGTCCGGATCGGCCGGCACCTCGGTCCGACCGCCGACCTCCGCCGTCAGATCCCGCACCAGCTGCAGGCCCCAGCCGCCGCTGTCGTCGGGATGCGGACTGAGCAAGGCCTTCGGCCGATGCGGATGGCGGTCGTGGACGGCCACCGTCAGACAGCCGTACTCCAGCGCCAACGTCACCTCGGCCTGGCGGCACAACAGCGCCGCGTGCTTGGCGGTGTTGGTGACGAGCTCGCTGATGATCACGATGGCCGAGTCGACCATCGTCTCGTCCAGGTCCAGGCCCCAGTCGACGAAGACCTCGCGGGCCACCCGGCGTGCCGCCGAGGCCCCCTCGGACCTCGTAGGCACCGCGAAGGTGATCCGGTAGCCGTTCCTCGGCTCCCGCCCGACCCCGAGCACTTCCATCACCTCTCACGTTGTGGCGCGCTACGTTCCGTTTCGGAACGGCTCCCCCGCCGTCGGTACAGTTGCCCTGCTGTCCGTGCCTTGGCAGTCATGCCCCATGCACAACAGGTCTACTCCTGCGGATGCACGTTCATTTGGAGGTTTCCTTTGTACAGCGAGCGCGCTCTGGCCGACCGGTTCGCTCTCGACGACCTGCTTACGGCCTACGCGGTGGCGATCGACACCGACCAAGTGACCGAACTCACACGGCTGTCGACAGAGGACGCGGTCTTCGACTACCAGTCCAGCGGCGGTCCGCGCGGTTCCGTCGAGGACGCCCAGCAGTGGCTGGAGAAGTCCCTGACCCAGGTCCCGGTGCGGGCGCACCTCATCGTCAACCGGCGCTTCGACATCAACGAGGACAGCGCCTGTGCCGAGGCGCACTTCTTCAACCCGATGTCGGTACGGATCCCGGGGCAGAAGGGCGACATGTGGAACCCCGGCGGGGGCTACTACTCCGTCACCTTCCGCCGGACCGGGAAGGGGTGGCGCATTTCAGAGCTCGTCATGCTCCAGACGTGGCGGGTCGCCGTCGCTGTGCACAACGCTGGAAAGGCGGGCGGCGGGCACCACGCGTCCTCCTGAGGGCGCCGGGGTCGCGGCGGGCGGCTCGACGTCGGTTCCGGCGTCGGCCGACGCGCCGCGCGGCGCGTCCGTCAGGATTTCAACGCGCGGTGGTCGGCGCCCGCCCTTTCTTCCCCCTTCGCCTTCACCGCCGAATGGATGAAGGCCGCCACGATCATCGAGGTGCCGGCCAGCGAGGCCAGCCAGTCCGGCACATCCGGGCCGATCTCCACCAGCAGCAGCACCGCGAGCACGCCGATCGAGTAGTACGCGCCGTGTTCGAGGTAGACGTAGCGGTCCAGCGCCTTCTTGCGGACCAGGAACACCGTCAGGCTGCGGACGTACGCGGCGCCGATGCCCAGGCCGATGGTGAACAGCGCGATGTCGACGGTGACCGAGAAGCCGCCCATGACGCTGTCGAAGGAGAAGGTGGCGTCCAGGACTTCCAGGTAGATGAACAGCATCAGGGCCTGGCGGCCGTGCGGTGGTCGCGCGTCGGCCTCCTCGGCCAGCGCCTCGCTGCGGTCCGCCGCGGCCTCCGAGAGCCGTTTGATGGCGAAGTAGGTGACCAGCCCGATGATGCCGGCCACCGGGACGCCCACCGGATGGTCGGTGGCGAAGGTCCGGGAGGCGATCAGCAGGAAGAGGACGACGCCGACCACCTGGAACGTCTCCAGCGCCAGCGGCTTGAACCGCTCGCCGACCGCGGCCAGCCGCCGTTCGAAGAACGGCAGCCAGATCTGGTCGTGGCCGCTGAGGAAGAAGTCCATGAAGATCATCAGCAGGAAGACCCCGCCGAACGCCGCGATCAGCGGCTGCACGCCGAGGATCTCGTGCGCGTACCCGTTCGGATCACTGACCGATCGGCTCACCACGTGCAGCGGATCCTGCCGGGTGACGGCCACCAGGACCACCATCGGGATGATCAACCGCATCCCGAACACCGCGATCAGGACGCCCACGGTGAGGAAGATGCGTTGCCACCGTGCGTCGAACCGGCGCAACACTGTCGCGTTCACCACGGCGTTGTCGAACGACAGCGCCACTTCCAGCACGGCCAGCATCGCGACGACGGTGGCCGATTGGATCCCCCCGAGCCACAACGCGAGCACTAATCCCAGCAGCGTCGCGCCGTAGGCGACGCCGAAGTCCCGTCCGCGCATGTCAACGGCCCTTTCTGCAAAGCACGCAGCCGTCCCGGGAACGCCGGAAACCGACCGCGCCATCGTGATCGGGCCCGCTGACGCGCACCCACCGCCTGTACTTAGGATGCCCTACTCAGACTTCTAATACACGACGAGGGTTGCCGGAAAGGGCTCTCGTCCGTCCGCGCGCTACCACTGCTCGGGCGGGGAACCGGACGCCGGGTTTGGAAGATCCCTAAACATCGCCCCTTTCGGGCCCGCCCTGACAAGCGCACCGTCACGGACGGGATTCACGCGCCTTCTCCGGGGAACTTGTCGCCTGGGGTATTCCTCGGCGCAACCGATCGTTCGACAGCCGCCGCCACGCTGATCTGCGGAACGGGGATCCTCGGGCTGTCAACGGGTTCTCGATTCAAGCACTTGATCAGAGGGGTGGGGTTTTGACCGCGTTGGACGGGGCGTCACAGGACGCTGACGCGATACCGATGGTGACAAGGGGTGGAGGCGCCAGACGCCGGTCCGCTTTCCTGTCGCGCGACCACGGATTGGCCTGGTTGTTCCTCGTGCCGTCGCTCGCGGTATTCGGGATGTTCATCCTGTACCCGCTCGTGGAGTCGTTCGTCCTGAGCACCCACGGCAGCGACATCTTCGGGAACTCCTCGCGCTTCGTCGGGCTGAAGCACTTCCGCGACATGTTCTCCGACTCCGGGTTCTACAAAGTCCTCGGGACCACCGCGCTGTTCACGGTGATGACCGTGATCCCCGGCGTTCTCGGTGCGCTGGCGCTGGTCCTTCTGATGGAGTCGCGGATCCGCGGCATCCGGATCTTCCGCAGCGCGTTCGCCCTGCCCTTCGCCTTCTCCGCGGCGAGCGCCTCGGTGATCTTCGCGGTGATCTACAACCCGGCGGTCGGCATCGCGAACGGGATGCTCGCGCACTTCGGCACCAGGCCGGTGGGCTGGCTGACCGACCCCAGGTGGGTGCTGCTGTCCGTGGTGGTCGTGCAGGTGTGGATGACGCTCGGGTACAACGTGCTCGTGCTGTCCGCCGGCGTGGCGGCGGTCCCCGGCGACATCATCGAGGCGGCGCGCCTGGACGGTGCCACCGGCTGGAGACTGAACCGCTCCATCTTGGTGCCGCTGCTCTCGCCCCAGCTGTTCTTCCTCACCGTGGTCTCGACCATCAACTCCCTCCAGGCGTTCACCGCCATCCGGATCCTCGCTCCGGAGGGCGGCCCCGAGGGCAAGGCGATGACGCTGGTCTACGCCATCTACAACAAGGGCTTCGAGAACGGGAACAGCGACCTCGGCACGGCCAGCGCCTACGCCATCGTGCTGCTGTTCATCGTGCTGGTACTCACCGCGATCCAGTTCGGGGTGCTGGAGCGGAAGGTGTTCTACCGGTGAGCGCGCTCGTGAAGGACCGCATAGCGAAGGTCCTCGTATATCTGGTGCTTATCATCGCGGCGCTCGCGGTGGTGTTCCCGGTCTACTACGCGCTGGCCGGCAGCATCATGCCGACCCGGGACCTGATCAAGGCCCCGCCGGCGCTGGTCCCCTCCGGGATCCACCCAGGGAACTTCGTGGACGTCTTCCACGCGATCCCGCTGGCACGCCAGTACCTGAACAGCGTGGTCGTGGCAGTGATCATCACGGTCGCCCAGCTGGCGACCTCCCTGCTGGCCGCGTACGCGTTCGTCTTCCTGCCGGTGAAGTGGCGCACGGCGGTGTTCGGGCTCTTCCTGGCGACGCTGATGATCCCCTGGGAGGCGATCATCATCCCCAACTACAAGACGATCTCGAACGCGCACCTGGCGAACACCTACTTCGCGCTGGTGCTGCCGTTCCTGGCCTCCGCGTTCGGCACCTTCATGCTGCGGCAGTCGTTCCTGCAGTTCCCGATGGAGCTGCGCGACGCGGCCAAGATCGACGGCTCGGGGCACCTGCGGTTCCTGTGGCGGATCGTCGTGCCGGTGTCGCGGCCGACCATCGCCGCGATCGCCGTGTACTCGTTCCTGTCCGCCTGGAACCAGTACTTCTGGCCGCTGCTGGTGACCGACGACCCCAAGATGCAGACGCTGCAGCTGGGGATGTCGCAGCTGAACAACTCCGAGTCCGCCGACCCGCGGCTGATCCTGGCCGGCGTCGCCTGCTCGGTGCTGCCGACGCTGCTGCTGGTGGTGTTCGGCCAGAAGTTCATCGTCAAGGGCCTGACCAGCGGAGCCGTCAAGTAGCCGCTTCACCCACGCACCATCGCCACCTTCACCATCAACAGGGGAGAACCTCAATGAGGAGAACACTCCGCACGCGCTCGCTGCGTGTGGCCGCCGGCCTGCTGGCCGCCGGAGTCGCGCTGACGGCCTGCAGCTCGTCGTCTTCGAAGGGCGGCTCGTCCGCCGGGGGCGGCGTCCCCGGCGCCGACGCGCTGACCAACGCCAAGGGGGTCGTGAACCTGACCTTCTGGCACAGCATGCAGGGCACCAACCAGAAGGCGGTCACCGCGATCGTCGACGCCTTCAACGCCAAGTACCAGGGCAAGATCCACGTCACGGACAGCTTCCAGGGCTCGTACGACGACGCGATCGCGAAGTACAAGACGGCGGTGTCCTCGCACACCACGCCGTCGATCATGCAGGTCTACGACGTCGGCACCCGGTTCATGGTGGACTCCAAGCAGGCCGTGCCGGTCGCGGACCTCGCGGCCAAGGACGGCTACTCGCTGGCCGACCTGCAGCCGAACATCGCCAACTACTACACGGTCGGCGGCAAGCTGGAGTCGATGCCCTTCAACTCCTCGATGCCGCTGCTGTACATCAACGTCGAGGCGTTCAAGAAGGCCGGGCTGGACCCGTCGAACCCGCCGAAGACCCTGGACGAACTGGCCGCCGACGCGCAGAAGCTGACCGTCAAGGACGGGAGCGGCAAGACCACGCAGTACGGCTTCGGCGCCGCCGACTACGGCTGGTTCGTGGAGCAGCTGGCCGCCGAGTCCGGCTCGCTGTACTGCGACAACGGCAACGGCCGCACCGCGCCGGCGACCAAGCTGAACATCACCTCCGGCGCCCCGCTCACCTACACCAACTGGTGGTCCGGGCTGGTCAAGAGCGGCGAGGCGCTGAACACCGGCCGGCCGACCACGGACGCGCAGGCCGCGTTCAAGGCCGGCAAGGTGGCGATGAACCTGGAGTCCACCGGCGTGCTCGGCGGCTACGTGGACGCCGGTTCCAAGGCGTCCTCGCCGTTCACCGTGGCCACCGCGCCGTTCCCGAAGGTCTCGGCCTCCGACACCGGCGGCCCGATCATCGGCGGCGCCTCGCTGTGGATCGACCGCGTCGGGCACTCCGACGCCGAGGTCCGCGCGTCGTGGGAGTTCGCGAAGTTCGCCGCCTCGGCGCAGCAGCAGGCCGCCTGGCACCAGGCGACCGGCTACTTCCCGGTCAGCGTCTCGGCGCTGCAGGACCCGACGGACGTCGCCTACCGGCAGGCGCACCCGCAGTTCCAGACCGCGATCGACGAGCTGAAGGCCACCCAGCCGAGCGCCGCCACCGCGGGCTGCCTGCTCGGCGTGATGCCGCAGGCGCGGGCCGACCTGGAGCAGGCGATGCTGTCGGTGGCGACCACCGGCACGTCGGCGGACTCGGCGCTGTCCGACGCCTCGACGAAGATCTCGAAGCTGATCAGCGACTACAACTCGGCGGTGAGCGGCTGACGTCCGCTCGGAGGTGAACGCGGCGGGTCCGCGGGACCTGCCCGCCGAGACCGGGAAGCGCAGTCATAAAATGGCTGCGCTTCCCGTCCTTTTCAGGGCGGAACCACCACGCACGTCGATATGAGCAGGGGCCAGGACCCATGGTGACGCCAGCCTTGACGGCCGTTCCGATGCCCGCTCCGCTGGGCGGGGCCCAGGTGGGCTCGGCGTGGCGGCTGAACCCATACGTCGGGGCGATCCTGCTGGTCGTCGCGGCGCTCTACGTGGCCGGGACGGTCGTGGCGCGGCGCCGCGGCACGCGCTGGCCGGTGCACCGCACCGTGGTCTTCGTCATCGGGCTGGCGCTGTTCGCCTGGACGACGATGTCGTTCCTGGCGGTGTACCAACAGGTGATGTTCTGGCCGCGGGCCGTGCAGATCATCACCCTGCTCATGGTGGTGCCGCTGTTCCTGGCGCTCGGGATGCCGCTGACGCTGGCGATCGACGGCGGCCCGCAATGGCTGGCCGGCGCGGTGCGGCGGGTGCTGGCGACGCGGATCGCGGCCCTGCTGACGTTCCCGGCCGTGGTGTCGATCGTGTTCCTGGTGACGCCGTTCACCGTCTACTTCTCGCCGATCTACGAGGACACGCTGCGCTCGCGGGGCGCGGCGTGGGTCCTGAGCTTCGCGCTGAGCGCGCTCGGGTTCTTCTACTACTGGACGCGGCTGCGCCTGGACCCGGTGCCGAAGGAGTACCCGCACCTGGTGTCGGTGTGGATCACGTTCGCGGAGGCGATCGCCGACGGCGCGCTGGGCCTGACGCTGATGCTGGGGCACCACCTGGTCGCCGGGGACTGGTACACGGCGCTGAACCGGCCGGGCGGGCTGTCGCCGAGGCAGGACCAGGTGTGGGGCGGCGGGGCGCTGTGGCTGATCGGGGACCTGGCCGGGGTGCCGTTCCTCGGGGCGCTGTGGCGGCGGATGTTCGACGAGGACCGTGACCGGGCCGCCGAGGTGGACGCGGAGCTGGACGCGTTGGAGGCCGAGGGCGCGATCGTCTACGGGACCGCTTCGACGGCCGCCGCTGGTGTCGCTGCCACTGCCGCTGTCGCAGGCAGCGGAACCGGTGCCGAGACGGATGACGTAGACGCGTCCACGCCCGCGTCTATTTCTCATACTTCTCCGGCCACCGTCGGCGCGGCCGCCAGCGGCGAGGAGGCGAAGCGGACCCGCCCCTGGTGGGAGACCGATCCGGTGCTCGGCCGGCGGATGGGATTCCTCGACGAGGAGTGACCGGGCGGGCCCGTTGTCACCCGTTCGGCCTCGTCTGATCACCGCAGTCTGATCTCAGCAGGATGACGGATGTCCGGTTTGTGGATATCCGGGAGAGTTGTCCTCACCACCGGGAACCGCGCCGACGCCCCGTCGCCGGACCGGATGGTCACCGATCACCACGATCTGGAGGACATCATGTTTCGCACGACTTTGACCACATCCCGCACCCGCCGCTACTCGGGGGCGGTGGTCGCGGCCACAGCGGCCGCGATGGTGCTGACGCCGGGGGTGGCGTTCGCCGCCGGGCAGCCTGCGGGTCCGGGCCCGGGTTCCGGGCACTCCGGGACCACGGCCGGCAGCCACCGGAGTGGACACCCGGGACACGCGACCGGGCACTCCGGACACTCCGCCGGGCACTCCGCCGGGCGCAGCGGCACGGGTCACTCGGGCTCGGGCTCGCGCTCGCCGGGGCACACCGGTGCGGGTCACTCGGCTTCTCACGCGACCGGACATGCCGGCGGCAGCCGGTCCGGCGGGCACGCGGCCGGACACACCGGCTCCGGCTCCTCGACCACCTCGGGCCGGACTGCCGCCCATGGCGCGAAGGTCGCCTCGCACAGCACCGGGTCCGGTTCCTCCGACGGTCGGCAGGATTCCGGCTCCAAGACATCCTCGGCATCCTCTGCGGCCGGCATGTCCGAGACGGTCACCAGGCTGTCCGTATCCAACAGCGACGGCATCGTGACCATGTCGGCCCGGGTGTCGCCGGCCCACCGCGGGAGCGGCGCCTCGGCGGCCACCGGCAGCGTGACCTTCACGGTCGACGACGCCTCCTCCGGCCCGATCCCGATGTCCGCCGGAAAGGCCATGGTGCAGGTCGAGCTCGGCCCGGGCCGGCATACCGCCTCCGCGAAGTACAGCGGCGACGCCGAGCACGCCCCGAGCGATTCCGGGGCGGTGAGCGTGACAGCGGGTTGAGCAGGGCTGCGGCCCGGCTACGCGTCGAAGGACAGCCCGCCGCGCGCGACGTGGGTACGCCCGCCGTACTCCTTCGCCGCCGCGTCGAGGGACTCCCCCGGCTCTGAGCCCGGCCACAGGTGCGTCAGCACCAGCCTGCCGACACCCGCTTCCGATGCCTGCCGTGCCGCCTGCCGGGCGGTCGACAGGTAGGGGGCATCGCCAGCGGCCATCACCTCCGGATACGTGGCCTCGGCGATGAGTGCGTCCGCACCCCGCGCCAACTCGACGAGCGCGGGGTGCGGACCACAGTCCCCGGTGTAGACGACGGCGTGGCCGCCGGCCGCGGCCCGCACCCCCGCGTTGGGTACCCAGTGCGGCAGGAGCGAGGTGCGCAGGTCGAACGGCCCGACCGAGAACGACTCCCCCGGCTCGAAGTCGCGGCGTGCCACGGCGGCGTCGAGCATCCCCGGCCGGTCCAGGGCCAGTACGGCGTTCAGGGCGCCGTGCGGTGCGTAGACGGGCAGGGGGTCGGGGTCGGCGCCGCCCAGCGCCCGAGCTCGAAGCAAAGGATTGAGATCGGCACAGTGGTCGGGATGCCCGTGGCTGATGTAGACGGCGTCCAGCTGCTCCGCCGGCATCAGTTCCAGCAGTCGCGGCAGTACCGCGTAGCCCGCGTCGACCAGGATGGAGAAACCCTCATGAGTTAACAGAAACCCGCTGCACGCGTCGCCTGCCACCGGCCACGCCCCGCTGCCGCCCAGCACCGTCACCCGCATGCGTCGATGATGCCGCGCGCCGGCGCGCGGCGCGACGGAACCGCCAGGATCGCCAGGCCGGCCAGGCCGGCCAGAGCGGCAAGGGCCCGCAGGACCGGCGAAAGCACCGCCACCGACCTCACCGCCATGGCGCGTACATGCGGCAAGGGCCCGCAGGACCGGCGATAGCACCGCCGCCGACCTCAGCGCCGTGGCGCGTACATGATGATCGCCATGCCCACCAGGCAGACCGCCGCGCCGATGACGTCGAAGCGGTCCGGCCGGTAGCCGTCGGCGACCCAGGCCCACAGCAACGAGCCCGCCACGAACACCCCGCCGTAGGCGGCCAGGACCCGCCCGAAGTCCGAGGAGGGCTGCAACGTCGCGACGAACCCGTACAACGCCAGACTCACCGCCCCGCACGCCGTCCACCCCCAGCCGCGGTGCTCCCGCACGCCCTGCCAGATCAGCCACGCGCCGCCGATCTCCAGGACCGCCGCGACCACGAACAATGCGATGGACCGTGCGACCGTCACTGCACCCGACCTCCCGGCTCAGGCGCTCCCGGCGGACCGCCACCGCGCGCCAGCTTAGGGCGTGGTGACGTCGCCAGGCCCTACCGTACCGAGTGATAACACCACAAAGGCCTTTGTCCGACAGTGATTCCGGAGGTGTCCCAACCAGTCCGTAACCAGCCCACGACCAATATCGACACCAGTCAAAAATCCGCAAAGATGTTCACGCCGAAGCGTCGTTCTTACCTTCAGCCGCTATCGTGTGGCGGCAGCCCGGACCCACCTCCAGCGGGCTCCGAGCGCCGTCCCCGCACCACCGACCCACGGAGAGCCGATGGCCGTGAGCAGCCGCCGATCGAGGTCTGCGCAGGAGAGCTCCGGCCGGGGCGGGTCCGGTCACGGACACTCCCACGGGCACTCGCACGGCCACGGCCCGGCGACCCCGGCCTCACCCCGGCTGCGGACCCTGATCACCGCGCTGCTGTTGCCGGTGGCCGCGGCGGCGGTGGCCGGGCTCGTGCTCCTGTGGCCGTCGGCGGCGAAGTCGCCGATCCCGCCGCAGGTGTGGGTGCAGGGCACGGTGACGGCTTCGACGCTGGTGCAGCCCGGACCGAACGGCGGCACCGCGCCGCCGGCCGGCGGCAGCACCACCACCGCGCCGGGCGGGCTGGACACCACCAACGACCAGCTGACCATCCAGATCACCAGCGGGCCCACCAAGGGCTCGACCGCGACGGTGACCGTGGGCGTGGACCCGAGCACTCCCAAGTACTCGGTCGGCGACGGCCTGGTCCTCACCTACGACAAGAGCCAGCCGGCGGACGGCCAGTACAACATCAAGGACTTCCAGCGCGGCCCGCCGCTGATGAGCCTGGCGATCGCGTTCGCGCTGTTCGTCCTGGTGGTCGGGCGCTGGCGCGGGGCCGGGGCGATCGCGGCGCTGGCCGTGTCGTTCGGAGTGCTCGTGAAGTTCACGCTGCCGGCGATCGTCGGCGGCGAGAACTCGATCGAGGTCGCGGCGGTCACCGCGGGTGTCATCCTGTTCGCGGCGCTCTACGCGACGCACGGGGTGTCGGTACGGACATCCGTGGCCGTCCTGGGCACGGCGATCAGCCTGGCGCTGATCGGCGGGCTCGGAGAGGCCGGGACCAAACTGGCCCACCTGACCGGGCTCGGCGACGACAACGCCGCGACCGTCGCGGGCTACTTCCACAAGGTCGACGTCCAAGGGCTGCTGCTGGCCGGCATCATCATCGGCGCGCTCGGCGTGCTCAACGACGTCACCGCCACACAGGTGTCCTCGGTCTGGGAGCTGAAGGCCGCCGACCCGACGATGGGCGCCGCCGAGCTGTTCCGCGTCGGCATGCGCATCGGCCGGGACCACATCGGCTCCACGGTGAACACCCTGGTGCTGGCGTACGCTGGCGGCAGCCTGCCGCTGTTCGTCCTGATGACCACGTCCAGCCAGGGCTGGAGCGGCGCGGCCGGGGCCGAGGTGGTGGCCGAGGAGATCGTGCGCACCCTGGTGGGCTCGATCGGCCTGGCAGCGGCGGTGCCGATCACCACCGCGCTGGCGGCGTACTTCGCCGCCGGCGAGGGCGGGCACGAGGCCGGTCGCGAGAGCGGCCACGGCGACGAGCCGCAGAGCTCGCGCCTGACCTACCCGGACCTGCGCGAGCGCCGCGGCGGCCGGCGCAGCGTGATCGACGACCTCGCCGCGGACGACGCTCTCGCCGAGGACACGCTGCCCGGCGCGCGGCGCGGCGGGGGACGCGCCACGCCGGTCGCGCGCATGCCGGAGAGTCGGCGGAGCGGCGAGTGGAACCTGGACGGGACGCGCGCCGGCAGCGGTCCGCACCGGATGCCGCGTCCCGCGCCGTACCCGGCACCCGCACCGCCCCCACAGCCACAGCCACAGCCACAAACGCAACCTGTGGCGGATCCTTACGGACAGAACCCTTATGGGAGCGACCCGTATGGTGTCGATCCGTATGGAACCGATCCCTATCGTGGGCAGCAGCAGAACCCGCCTTACTACGGCTGATCCAGCACTGAGGTGCGTATCCATACGCACCTCAGTGCTATAGCGAACTACCAGCTGCTGTGCAGCGGCTTCCCTTCCGCGAATCCGGCAGCGCTCTGCACGCCGACCACGGCCCGCTCGTGGAACTGCGCCAGGTCCTTCGCCCCGGCGTAGGTGCACGAGCTGCGCACTCCGGCAATGATGGCGTCGACGAGGTCTTCCACGCCCGGGCGGTCGCGGTCGAGGTACATCCGCGAGCTGGAGATCCCCTCCTCGAACAGCGCCTTGCGGGCGCGGTCGAAGGCGGAGTCCTCGGCGGTGCGCAGGCGCACTGCGCGCGCCGAGGCCATGCCGAAGTTCTCCTTGTAGAGGCGTCCGTCGCCGTCGCGCACGGCGTCGCCCGGGGACTCGTAGGTGCCGGCGAACCAGGAGCCGATCATCACGTTCGACGCGCCGGCGGCCAGGGCCAGCGCCACGTCGCGGGGGTGGCGGACGCCGCCGTCGGCCCACACGTGCTTGCCGAGGCGGTGGGCTTCTGCCGCGCACTCGTAGACGGCCGAGAACTGCGGGCGGCCGACGCCGGTCATCATGCGCGTGGTGCACATGGCGCCGGGGCCGACGCCGACCTTGACGATGTCCGCGCCGGCCTCGATCAGGTCGCGGGTGCCCTCCGGGGACACCACGTTGCCGGCGACCAGCGGGACGCCCGGGTTCAGGGCGCGCACCGCGGTCAGGGCCTCGAACATCTTCTCCTGGTGGCCGTGCGCGGTGTCGATGACGAGCACGTCGGCGCCGGCCGCGAGGAGTTCCTTGGCGCGCGCCGCCACGTCGCCGTTGATGCCGATCGCGGCGCCGACGCGGAGCCGGCCCTGGTCGTCGACCGCCGGCTTGTACAGCGCCGAGCGCAGCGCGCCCTTGCGAGTCCACAGGCCGGTGAGGCGGCCGTCGGCGTCCACGACCGGCGCCAGGCGGTGCTTGCCGTCCAGGGCGTCGAACGCGGCCTCGGCGGAGGTGCCGTCCGGGATGGTGAGCAGGTCGCGGGACATGACGTCGCTGACGTTGGTGAACCGGTCGGTGCCGGCGCAGTCGGCCTCGGTGACGATGCCGGCCGGGCGGCCGTCCCCGTCCACCACGACCAGCGCGCCGTGCGACCGCTTCGGCAGCAGCGCCAGCGCCTCGCCGACGGTGCTGGTGGGCGCGAGCGTGACCGGGGTGTCGTAGACCGGGCTGCGGTCCTTGACCCAGCCGATCACCTCGGCGACCACGTCGAGCGGGATGTCCTGCGGGATGACCGCGATGCCGCCGCGGCGGGCGATGGTCTCGGCCATCCGGCGGCCGGCGACGGCCGTCATGTTGGCCACGACCAGCGGGATCGTGGTCCCGGTGCCGTCGGAGGAACTCAGGTCCACGGCCAGGCGGGAACCCACCTGGGATCGCGCGGGGACCATGAAAACGTCGTCGTACGTGAGGTCGTACGGAGGTGAGTACTGGTTGAGGAAACGCACGTAGTAAGACTGTATCAAAACGGTCACGGGCGCCTCCTCACCTGGTGACCGGAGTCACGACAGCAGGAGACGCCCGAACTGCGCGCTCAGTACCTCGTAGCCGAGATACCTCGGCGCCGAGGTATCTCGGCTACGAGGTATACCGCAGGCGCGAAGTGCTGCGGGTGCGAAGTGCTGCGGGTGCGAAGTGCTGCGGGTACGAGGGATCGCGAAGCTCAGTAAACGACCACGCTGTCCCCGAGCCGGGTGTCGGCGAACAGCTTCGCCACGGCCGCCCGGTCGCGGACGTTCACACAGCCGTGCGAGTGGTGCGCGTAGCCGTAGGTCGCGAAGTCGATGGAGAAGTGCACGGCCTCGCCGCCGCTGAAGAACATCGCATCCGGCATCGACGTGTGGTAGATCGTCGAGATGCAGTGCTCCATCTTCAGGTAGATGTCGAACTTGCCCTTGCGGGTCGGGTTGTTCTCGTCGCCGAAGCGGACGTCCATCCCGTACTGCACCTTGCCGTTGACCACCCAGAGCAGGGTGCGGGTGCTCATGTCGATGCAGATGACGCGGCCGGTCTTGCAGCGCGGGTCCAGGGCGCCGGGGGTGTTGTGGCCCAGCGGCACGCCGGACAGCCAGTTGGAGCCGGTGGTCTTGGGCGGCGCGGGCGTGGTCGGCGCCGTCGGCTTGGTCGGGTGCAGGATCGGCTGCGGCTTGGTCGTCAGCTTGGGCACCGGGTTGGTGTTCCGGGCCGCCGCCGGGGCGGCGCCGGGGACGGCCGCGGGACCGCTGTTCGCCGCGCCGCCGGCCGGCCGGTTGGGCACGGAAGACGTCAGATCGTCCGCGGCCGCGTGCGCGGCGGCCGGCGCCGACGACGTCCCGGCCACGGCCGCCGCCTGCTGCACCGCGTCAGTGGTGGAGGTCTTGCTCTCGCCCGAATTCGCGGAGTTCGACGCGCACCCCGTCACGCCGAGCGCCACCGCGCCGGCCACGGCGATCAAAGCGCCGCCCTTCCCCGCCCCTGAAGTCCTCATGCCCTTATCGACGCACAAAACCCGGCTCTCGTTGCGTCGGAAACGCCGCGAAAACCCACTCGTTATAGAAGCTCTCGGAGAAGCCGCCATCGAGCGGCCCGCTACTACTGGATCGGGTGTCAAATAGGGGCTACTCTACCCGCCATGGGAGCTGCGGTGGACTACGACGTGCTGGTCATCGGCTCGGGCTTCGGCGGTTCGGTGACCGCCCTGCGGCTCACCGAGAAGGGCTACAGGGTCGGGGTGCTGGAGGCCGGCCGCCGGTTCGCCGACGGCGACTTCCCCAAGACCTCCTGGCGGCTGCGCTCCTTCCTGTGGGCGCCGAAGCTCGGCTGCAAGGGCATCCAGCGCATCCACCGGCTCAAGGATGTCGTCGTGCTCGCCGGAGCTGGCGTCGGCGGCGGATCGCTCGTATACGCGAACACGCTCTACGAGCCGCTGGACCCCTTCTACGACGACCCGCACTGGCGCGACGTGGCCGACTGGCGCGGGGAGCTCGCGCCGTTCTACGACCAGGCCAAGCGGATGCTCGGCGTGGTGCAGAACCCGACGATGACGCCGGCGGACGTGCAGATGAAGGCCGTTGCCGAGGAGATGGGCGTCGGGGACACCTTCCACCTGACGCCGGTCGGCGTGTTCTTCGGCGACCCGGACGCCACGCCGAACACCACCGTCTCCGACCCCTTCTTCGGCGGCGCGGGCCCGGACCGCAACCCGTGTCTCCAGTGCGGCGCGTGCATGACCGGCTGCCGCCACAACGCCAAGAACACCCTCGTGAAGAACTACCTCTACCTCGCCGAGAAGCTGGGCGCCGAGGTCCACCCGCTGACCACGGTCGAGAGCGTGACCCCGCTCCCCGACGGCGGTGGATACCGCGTGACGACGTCCTCGACCGGCAAGTGGTTCGCCAAGGGCCGCCGCGCACTCACCGCCGAACACGTCGTCTTCAGCGCCGGCGCCCTGGGAACCCAGCGCCTGCTGCACAAGCTGGCCGGTGACGGATCGCTGCCGGCGCTGTCCCCGCGCCTGGGCGAACTGACCCGCACCAACTCCGAATCCCTCCTCGGCGCGATGGCCAAGAAGCCGCGGCAGTACGACTTCACGGAAGGCGTGGCCATCACTTCCTCCTTCCACCCCGACGAGCACACCCACATCGAGCCGGTGCGCTACGGCCGGGGCAGCGGCGCCATGGGGTTGCTGAAGACCGGGCTGACCGACGGCGAGGGCCGCACCCCGCGCTGGATCAAACTGCTCGGCATCGGCGTCAAGCACCCTTCCTGGGTCCCGCGCATGCTGCCCAGCCGCAAGTTCGCGGAGCGGTCGATCATCCTGCTGGTCATGCAGGCCCTCGACAACTCGCTGACCGTGTCCCGCAAGCGCGGCCTGTTCGGCAAGAACAAGCTCACCACCCGCCAGGGCCACGGCCTGCCGAACCCGACGTGGATCCCGGCCGGCAACGAGGCGGTCGCCCGCACCGCGGCCCGCATCGACGGCATCCCCGGCGGCACCGTCGGCGACCTGTTCAACATCCCGATGACCGCGCACATCATCGGCGGCTGCGTCATCGGCCGGGACCGCGACCACGGCGTGGTGGACCCCTACCACCGCGTGTTCGGGCACCCGGGTCTGTATGTCGCCGACGGCTCGACCGTCTCGGCGAACCTCGGCGTGAACCCGTCCCTGACCATCACGGCGATGGCCGAGCGCGCCGCGGCGTTCTGGCCGAACAAGGGCGAGCAGGACACGCGGCCCGCGATGGGGGAACCGTACAAGCGGATCCCGTATGTGCGGCCGAAACAGCCCGCCGTTCCGGAAGCGGCGCCGGGCGCGCTGCGGCTGCCGATCGTGGAGATCCGGTAGCGACCGGGTCATCGGGGAGACCAGCGCTGATCCCGTAAGGTCTCCTGCGTGGTGCGCCTCCCGGATCGACGACGACTCACCGTGCTGCTCGGCGTCTTCGCCGCCCTGAGCCTGGCCGGCTACCTCGTCATCCGTACGCTCGCGCACCCGACGATGATCGACATGGTCGTGTACCGGTTCGAGGGGCAGGCCGTCCTGCACGGCCGCGACCTCTACGGCGACGGGGTCGAAGTCGCGACGGCGGGAGGCAACCAGCTGCCCGCGACCTATCCCCCCTTCGCCGCCCTGCTCTTCGCCGCGATCAGCTGGATCCCGGTCGGCGTCCTGAAGGTCCTGGTGACCGCCGCCAACATCGCGTTGCTGGCGCTCGTCGTCCACCTGGCGGCGAAGCTCGTCGGCGGCTGGCTGGACCGGCCGACGTTCGCGCAGCGCTGGGCCCTGATCGCCGCGCTCGCCGGACTCGGGCTGTGGTTCGAGCCGGTGTGGACCACGCTGCGCTACGGCCAGATCAACCTCGCGTTGATCGCGCTGGTCCTCTTCGACCTCACCCGGGCACCGGGCAGCAGATGGCCGCGCGGCCTGGGCATCGGGCTGGCCACCGGCATCAAGCTGACGCCCGGCGTCTTCATCCTGTGGTTCCTGCTGGCCGGCCGGCGGCGCGAGGCAGCGGTCTCGGCGCTCAGCGCGGTCGGGACCATGGCGGTCGGTTTCCTGTTGCTCCCCCACGCGTCCGTGAAGTTCTGGCTGCACAAGGTCTTCGAGACCGACAAGGTCGGCAAGACCTACATCACCGACAACCAGTCGCTGTCCGGGATGATCGCGCGGATCACGCACATCGACGATCCCAAGGCGCTGTGGGCGGTCGCGGCGGTCGTCGTGCTCGCGGCGGGATTGTGGGTGGCCGCTCAGAACTCGAAGCGGGGCGACAACGCCCTCGGCGCGCTGACGTGTGCCGTCACCGGCCTGCTGATCTCGCCGATCAGCTGGTCCCACCACTGGGTGTGGGCGGTTCCGGTGGCGATGCTGCTCGCCGTCCGCGCGCCGAAGCTCGCGGTGGCGTGGTGCGCGGTGTTCCTGTCGTTCCTGATCTGGGCCGTCCCGCACAAGGTGGTCGGGCCCTCCCCCGACCTGAACCCGCTGCAGATGCTGCTCAGCTCGCTCTATCCGTTGGCGGGGCTGGCGTTCCTGGTCTGGGCCTGGAGCGAGTCCACCCGCGCCCAGCCGGTCTCGGCCTCGTACCGGCGCAGCATCCTGGCCGGGACGCCGCCGACCACGCAGTGATCGGGGAACTCCCCGCGGACCACGCTGCCAGCCGCCACGACCACGTTGCGGCCCAGGACCGTGCCCGGCAGGATCACCGCGTTGGTGCCGATCCAACAGCCGGGGCCGATGCGCACCGGCGCCTCGCTGGGCCACTGCTTGCCGATCGGGACGTCGGGGTCGTCGTAGCCGTGGTTCTGGTCGGTGATGTACACGTTGGGGCCGGTGTACACGTCGTCGCCGATGTCGATCGAGCGGTGGCCGACCACGTGGCTGCCGCGGCCCAGCACCACGCCGCTGCCGATCCGCACCAGGGTGTCCGGGCCGAGGTCCAGGCCGGGGACGAAGCCGGCGGAGATGGTGACGTTGGCACCGATCAGTACGTGCGCGCCGACGGATATGTAGCGCTCCCCGAAGACCGTGCCCGGCGGGAACGCCATCGTCGACCCCTCGCCGAACGCGGCGAAACGGCGGGCGGCCGGCGAGCCCGCGTGCACCTTCCCGGCCTTGGCCAGCCAGCCCCACACGCCGGCGGCCAGCCGGTTGCCCAGCGCTGACACCATGGCCGCTACGGTACCCCCTGCCTGTGATCTTCCAGCAGCGGTATCGTGCGGCATCGCGTTGCATAACTGTTCGATCACGGCCGGCAAGTGTTCAGACATCGGGTACCGGCCCCGGGCCGCGTACCTCTATCGTTCCGTTGGATCGGCAGAGGAAATCAGGGGAGGACGACAGAAATGCACGCAGTGGGGGCCGTCCTACTGGCGGCCGTACCTTCGGCCGACAACATCCACGTCCCGACCCACTGGGACGCGGTCGGCCGCATCGCCATGGCCTGGGTTCTCACCTTCGCGCTGGGCTTCGAGCGGCAGATCCGCGGCGCGATGGCCGGCGACCGGACCTTCTCGCTGCTGGGCGCGGCCACCGCGCTGATAGGCGTGCTGGCCGGCAACGGCGCCAGCACGATCCTGGCCGGCGCGGTCACCGGCATCGGCTTCATCGGCGGCGGGCTGTGCTTCCGGCAGACCGTCGAGGAGCACGAGGTGCTGCACGGCATCACGACCGCGGCGAGCATCTTCGCCTGTTCCGCGATCGGCGCCGCGTGCGGCCTGGGACTGGTGAAGGAGTCGATCGCGGCGACTGCGGCCACGCTGCTCACCCTGGAGCTGCGCCACATCCCGCTGATCCGCACGCTCGACGCCCGCCGCTGGGACGGCCTGGTGCACCACGACGAGCATGTGCACTCGCACTTCTTCCGGCACGGCACCGGGATCCCCTCGGAGCTGGTCGAGGCCCGGGTGGCGACCGCGGACACCGCGGACAGCGACGCGGTGGTGTTGGTGAACCCGGTGATCGCCGCGCAGCAGGCGGCCGCGGCCACCGCCGCGACGGTCGCGCCGGACGTGTCCGGGGCGGTGACCGACGTCTCCCCGGCCGACGCGGGCGTGCCGGCCCCGGCCGGGAAGCAGTGAACGGGCCGACAGGCAAAGCAGAGTTCTGACAAGCACGGCGGGGCCGGACGACGCGATGTCGTCCGGCCCCGGTCGTCCGTTGCGGTGGAAACCCCGTGACCCCTCAACGGATTCGGTCGGTTTTTAGAGGTTGATGCACAGGACCGGGCCGAGCAGGTCGATCTGGCACCAGGGCCACCAGTGCGGCTGGTGGACCGAGATCGGGGCACTCATCGGCACGGTGGCCGAGTGCGTCACGACGGCGGCAGGCGAGGTCGCCGCGGAGGCGGATGTGGCCGCTACCGCGCCGAAGCCGGCGAGCAGTGCGGTGGCACCCGCGGTCGCGGTGAGTTTCACGAGACGGCTCTTCATAGTCGTGCTCCTCCTGATACGGCCCGCGATGCGCGGGACACTTCAGTAGGTTCTGCAAGATCAACCCGGGGCGCGAACGGTCCTGCGCTGTTCGGTTGATCACGTTCGCGGCGATCGCCGTCCGCGGGCGTTTCGCCGGACCTGTTCAGCAACCCTGTGACCTGGCGCTTTGGACAATATGCTGATCGTCCGTGCTACCCTCGTGCTCGCCGGTGCGTAGAAGATGTCCCCGGGCCTCAATTTACGCCGTCGCGGAATACCGTTCGGCTGGAGCTGCGGCGAGCTTTCCGCCGCGAGGCGACACGCGCACCGGCGCTAAACCTTTTCACTTCTGGAATGATGGTCACCACCATCGCAATGTTCCCTTCCATTCCAGGAGCAGATCGAAGTGCATGACCGCAAGCCAGTCGAGTGCTGGATGACCGACATGGACGGCGTCCTGATCCGCGAGGGACACATGATCCCCGGCGCGGACGAGTTCATCCGCCGGCTGCGGGCCAAGGACCGGCCGTTCCTGGTGCTGACCAACAACTCCATCTACACCCCGCACGACCTGTCGGCGCGCCTGACGAACCTGGGCATCCCGCTGCCGCAGGAGCACATCTGGACCTCGGCGCTGGCCACCGCGCAGTTCCTGGACAACCAGCGGCCCAACGGGACCGCCTACGTCATAGGGGAAGCCGGGCTGACCACGGCGCTGTACGACGTCGGATACACCCTGTCCGAGGCCGAGCCGGACTACGTGGTCCTGGGCGAGACCCGGGCCTACAGCATCGACGCCATCACCCGGGCCATCCGCCTGGTGACCAACGGCGCGCGCTTCATCGCCACCAACCCCGACGCGACCGGCCCGACGCCGGACGGCCCGCAGCCGGCCTGCGGCGCGGTTGCGGCGCTCATCACAAAGGCGACCGGTGTGGAGCCCTACTTCGTGGGTAAGCCCAACCCGCTGATGATGCGCGAGGGTCTGAACCAGATCAAGGCGCACTCGGAAGTGACCGCGATGATCGGTGACCGGATGGACACCGACGTGCTGTGCGGCATCGAGGCGGGTCTGGAGACCTTCCTGGTGCTGTCCGGCGTGACCCAGGCCGACGAGATCGAGCGCTTCCCCTTCCGGCCCTCCCGGATCGTGAAGTCGATCGCCGACCTGGTCGACGAGGTCTGAGCAAGAGCAGGGTCCCGACGGTGAACACCTTCGTTCCCGCCGCACGTCGGCCGGAAGACAGTGGTTTGACAATGTATGAGAACAGCAGGGGCGGCGCCGGCAGGGCGGCCGCAGCATCCATGAGCGGTACACCGGTCTTCGACGCGCTGGTCGGCGAGTTCCGGGCCAACTTCCGCACGGTGCCCGGGGATCCGTGGTCGCCGGCGCCCGCGCCGCGGTTCGCCGAGCTCTCGGTGACCTCGGACCGGTACGGGCTGCCGGCGGGCCGCGGCGGGCTCTGAGAGCATCGCGCTGTAGACCGGGCTCATGCGTGAGACCGGGCTCATGCGTGCCGGCTGACCTCGACGGCCACCACGACGGTCAGCACCGGCAGCGGCACTGATGTCCACGCCCAGAACCAGCGCCACGCGCGCCGGCATCTGCGGTGCAGCGCCAGGACCACGGCCAGCGCACCGCCGAACCCCACGGCGCCGAAAAGCCAGCCCGCGTAAAGGCCGTTCGTCGTGAGGCCGCGGCCGCCGACGAGCACGCTCAGGACCGTCAGCGCGGTCGCGGGGATCCCGAGTGCCGCCGCGACGGCCAGGGCTCGCCAGGCGGCCGGGTCATGCTGCGGCGTGCTCTCGGGCTCCCGCTCGTCCCCTGTGTTCGGCATGGGACGAGCGTCCCGCCGCGGGGCTGCCGGCCGTATCCGCGCCGGTACTCAAGTGCCCGCCGACGCGGGTACTCAGTCCCCTGCGTCACGCTGCTTCGCGTACTCAACGAACCACGCGATCAGCGCCGGGTCGTCGACCGTCCCGAGGTTCACCGCCTTCGCCGGGTCGGCTCCGGTCAGCAGCCGCTTCACCGGGATCTCCAGCCGCTTGCCGGTGCGGGTGTGCGGGACGCCGGGGATCTCGACGAGTTCGTCGGGGACGTGGCGGGGCGTGAGTTCGGCGCGGATCGCGGCGGCCACGCGGGCCTTGAGCGCGTCGTCCAGGACCGCGTCGGCGGCCAGGTGGACGAACAGCGGCATCCAGTAGCCGCCGTCGGGGAGATCGACGCCGATCACCAGCGCTTCGCGGATCTCCGGCAGCTTCTCCACGACCTCGTAGATGTCCGCGGAACCCATGCGGACGCCCTGCTTGTTCAGCGTCGAGTCCGAGCGGCCATGGATGATGACGCCGCCGCGCTCGGTGATCGTGCACCAGTCGCCGTGCCGCCAGACGCCGGGGAACACGTCGAAGTAGGCGTCGTGGTACTTGTGGCCGTCCGGGTCGTTCCAGAACTTCACCGGCATCGACGGCGTCGGCGCGGTCAGGACCAGTTCGCCGACCTCGCCGACGTGCGGGTGCCCCTCGGGGTCCCAGGACTCCACGCGGCAGCCGAGCGCCCGGCACTGGATCTCGCCGGAGTAGACCGGCAGGAGCGGGTTGCCGGCGACGAAGGCGGTGCAGACGTCGGTGCCGCCGGACAGCGAGTTCAGCCAGATGTCCGAGCCCACGGCGTCGTAGACCCAGCGGAAGCCGGTCGGGGGCAGCGGGGAGCCGGTGGAGCCGATCGCGCGCAGGGCCGAGAGGTCCAGGTCGCGGCCCGGGTGCAGTTCCGCCTTCTGCGAGGCCATCAGGTAGCCGGCGCTGGTGCCCAGCAGGGTCGCGCCGGTCTTCTCAGCGAGCTGCCACAGTCCGCTGACGTCCGGGTAGGCCGGGCTGCCGTCGTAGAGGACGGCGGTCGCGCCGAGCAGGAGCGAGCCCAGGACGATGTTCCACATCATCCAGCTCGTGGAGGAGTACCAGAAGAACCGGTCGCCCTCCTCGACGCCCATGTGGAAGGCGATGGCCTTGTAGTGCTCCAGCAGGATGCCGCCGTGGCCGTGGACGATGCCCTTCGGCAGGCCGGTGGTGCCGGAGGAGTAGAGGATCCAGAGCGGGTGGTCGAAGGGGACGGCTGCGAAGTCCAGCTCCGGCTCCGGCTGCGCGCTCGCTTCGCCTTCCGGCCCGGCGACGGCCTCGGCCCAGCGGATGCTCTCCGCGCACGCCGGGCCGTCCGGGAACTGGTAGTCCACCCAGACGGTGTGCTCGACCGTCGGCAGCGCGTCGCGGCTTTCCATGCACTCGGCGCGGCGGTCGATGCGCTTGCCGCCGTAGCGGTAGCCGTCGACGCCGATGAAGACCTTCGGCTCGATCTGCGCGAAGCGGTCCAGGACGCCCTGGGTGCCGAAGTCGGGGCCGCAGGCGGACCACACCGCGCCGAGCGAGGCGACGGCAAGCTGCGCGACGATCGCGTGCGGGGTGTTGGGCAGGAAGGCCGCGACGGTGTCGCCGACGCCGACGCCCCAGGCGCGCAGCGTGGCGGCCAGTCCGGCCACCTGGCGGCGCAGCTCGGCCCAGGAGATCTCGGCCGGCTCGGCGCCCTCCTCGACGAACAGCAGGGCCGGGCGGTCGTCGGAGGCGGCGCGGAAGACGTGCTCGGCGAAGTTCAGGGTGGCGCCGGGGAACCAGCGCGCGCCGGGCATCGCGGCGTCGGGGAGGACGGCCGTGTAGGGGGTCGCGGCGTGGACGTCGAAGTAGCGCCACAGGCTCTCCCAGAACTCCGCCGGATGATCGACGGACCACTGCCAGGCGTCGGCGTAGGCCGGGAAGGGGCCGACGCCCTGCTTGGGGAGCCAGTCCAGGTACCGCTGGAGGGGCGAGCCCAGACGCTGCGCCTCGGTCGGCGTCCAGAGGAGTTCCCCGAACGCGGCGGGCTGGTCGGCTGCGGACATCGTCGTCCCCCAACTTCGCGGTGGCTGCTGCGTGCGGCCGGCTTGTGGCCGTGATCACGCCTGACAAGCGTCAGATTAGCGTCCCTCGCCGGGCTCCAAAAACGACTCCTGGCACTCGACGCCCTCGGGCAGCGGCGGGAGCTCGATCCACTTCTCGGCCCACTCCGCGAGCTGCTGGAACGCCGGCTCCAGCTCCGCGCCCTTCTGGGTGAGGTGGTACTCGACGCGGACCGGGGTCTCGGGGATCACGACGCGCTCGACGAGGCCGACCTGCTCGAACTCCTTGAGGCGTTCGGACAGGAGGCGGTCGGACAGCTTGGGGACGGAGCACGCGATGTCGGTGTAGCGGGTGGAGCCGGCCAGCATGGCCCGGAGGATCGCCCCGGACCAGCGTCGCCCGATGATCTCCACCGCGGTGTGGAAGCGCGGACAGAAGGAGCTCAGGTGCTCCTCGTGCTGCTTCGCGGTGTTGTCGGCCATGACCCCAGCTTACCTTCCGTAGGCAACTTGACAACCGTAAGCGCGCCGCCTACCTTCAACCTTACGAAAGGTAACCGGCTCACGCAGGGTTACCGACGTACTCCGATGCGGACCCTCCCCGGCCCGCGTCGGCCCAAGTCAGACGTGTAAGAACCCCCAGAACCCACACCCCGGGAGCTCAGAAGTGACCACCAAGATCCTCGCCTTCTCCGGCGCCCTCCGTAAGGCCTCCACGAACACCGCGCTGGTCCGCGCCGCCAAGCAGCTGGCGCCCGAAGGCGTCGAGATCGAGATCTACGACGGCATCGGCCAGCTGCCCTTCTTCGACCAGGACCTGGAGGCCGACGTCCCGGCGTCGGTGGCCGAGTTCCGCGCGAAGATCGCCGCCGCCGACGGCGTCCTGATCGCCAGCCCGGAGTACAACTACTCGATCCCCGGCGTCCTGAAGAACGCCCTGGACTGGGCCTCCCGCCCCTACGGCGAGTCGGTCCTGACCGGCAAGCCGGTCGCCGTCATGGGCGCCTCCGGCAGCGGCTTCGGCACCGTCCGCGCCCAGAACCACCTCCGCGACGTCTTCCACTGGCTGGACGCGAAGGTCGTCACCAAGCCCGAGGTGCACGTCGGCAACAACTGGGAGCGCTTCGACGGCGACGGCAACCTGGTCGACGAGACCTCGCGCAACCTGGTCGCCGGCCTCATCGCGGCGCTGGTGGTGCTGATCGAGGAGACCGAGAAGGTCAAGGCGAACGCCTGACGCTGAGGTTTTGAGGGTGGGCCCTGCCGCGGGTGCGGCGGGGCCTTTTTTGGTGCTCCGGGAGACTGCGCCGGCGGCCACGCCGCCGGCTATGGCCGCATCTGGATCAGGGCGTGCTCCCCGCTCGTCCGCCATGGGCTGCCGGTGGCGTCGAGCTTGGCGACGGTTTCCGGGGTGAGGCCGACGGCGACGTCGGACTTCAGGGTGCGGAGGGCTGCCACCGGTGATGGGAAGTAGGCGGTCAGTTCGGCGAAGGGGGTGGTCGGGGGCCAGGCTCGGTCGCCGATGAGGCGGCGGTAGTTCAGGTCGCCCTTCAGGATGGTCAGGGTTGCTGGGGACAGGTCGGCGGCCAGGTCGGGTGGCAGGTGGCGGAATGACAGGGGTGCGCACCAGAACGCGTGGGTGCGCAGGGTGATGGTGCCGTCTGTGAGGGCTTTCCAGAGGCGGTTGCCGGTGGTGGCTGCGGTGCCGGGGGCGGCGATGATGCGGCGGAGGACGGCTGCCACGTCGGAGCCGGTCGCGTCTGAGACGTAGTACGGCTGCGGCTTCACGTGGAGCACCACGCGGGTGGCGGTCCCGGTGGTCAGCAGGTGGTCGACGAGGATGAGGTCGGCGAGGAGTTCGCGGCCGGCGTTGTCGGTGATGATGTGCACGGTCGGGCCGGTCGGGCCGGTCGGCGCGGGCAAGCCGGTCGGCGTGGGCGAGGCAGCCGGCGCCGGCAAGCCGGTCGGCTCGGGCGAGCCGGCAGCCCCGCTCCCCCGAGCCGCGTCCAGCAGCGACCAGATCCGCGCGCTGTCGTCGGCCACCAGATCGGTCGCGGGGCCCTCCGGCGAGGCGGTGATCCGGAACCCGAGGTCGGCCCGGTTGCCCCACAGCGCCGCCGCCAGCAGTGCGCGCCGCTGCGCCGCGAGCGGCATCGCGGCCACGTCGTCCAGCGCCGCCAGCTCCGAGGCGACGACCGGCGTCGTCAGTTCCGCCTGCTTCGCCGGGCCGAAGGGGTCGACGCCGTGCCACGGTCCCGGGCGGAAGTAGCCGACCGCCTCCAGCAGCCTGCGGTAGAAGTACGACTCGGCCCACAGGAACGGCGCCGACAGCCACGAGCCGCCGTACCAGCCGCGGTCCCAGTCCTGCCAGAGCGCGTGGTCGTGCGCGTCGGGCGGCAGGCGCTCGATGTCGCCGGAGATCGTCTCCTGCAGCAGGGCCTCAAGCGCCCGCTGGATCTCCGCCGGGTAGGGGTACGCGTCGCGGATCTGCTTGATCAGGATCGGGTGCCGCTTGTTCCACACGCCCCACGCGAAAGACCCGGGCTGGTCCGACACGATCGCCGCCGCCGCACCGTTCGTCACCTGTGGGGCTCCTCTCGCAAGAGCGCCGGTCGGTCGAACCGGTGCTCCAGCAATGGAAACACCGAAACAGGTGCTCCCGCATCACAGCCTCAGCATCGCGCTCACCCCATCACACCCGCTGCGCCACCACCGCCAACCAAGGCTCCACCTCGGCCCGCGCCGCCACCCCGTACTCCGCACCGAACCGTTCCAGGAACCGCCGCCGGTCCACCTCGTACTCCTGCGGCCCCGTCGTCTCGACCACGACCGTCGCCAACATGCACCCCACCTGTGCGGAGCGCTCCAGCCCGAGCCCCCACGTCCGCCCGGCGAGGAATCCCGCGCGGAACGCATCGCCGACCCCGGTGGGATCGACCCGCGCGTCCTCCTTCGGACACGGCACGTGCAGCGGCGCCGCGTCGCCGGCCTCGATCCGGGCGCCGCGGGCGCCGAGCGTCGTCACCCGCACGCCGACCCGCGCCAGGATCTCCGCCGCCGACCATCCGGTCTTCTGCTCGATCAGCGCCGCCTCGTACTCGTTCGTGAACAGGTACGCCGCCCCGGAGACCAGCCGGCGCAGATCCTCGCCGCTCAGCCGCGCGGCCTGCTGCGACGGATCCGCGGCGAACGGATACCCCCGCTCGCGGCATTCATCCGTGTGAGCGAGCATCGCCTCCGGGTCGTTCGCGCCGATCAGCACCAGCTCCAGGCCGCCGGCCCGGGCGGCCAGCGGCGCGAGCGCGATGGCCCGCGCCTGGCTCATCGCGCCGGAGAAGAACGACGCGATCTGGTTCCCGTCGGCGTCGGTCGTGCAGAGGAACCGCGCCGTGTGCAGCGACGGCGAGATGTGCACCCCGGACGTGTCCACGCCCCGCTCGGCCAACCGGCCGCTGTGCGCCGCGAAGTCCGCCCCGGCCGCGCCGACCAGCAGCGGACGCACGCCGAGCGCGGCCAGGCCGACGCAGATGTTCGGCGCCACGCCGCCGGGCCGGATGTCCAGCGTGTCCACGAGGAAGGACAGCGACACCGCGTGCAGCTTGTCCGCGACCAGCTGGTCGGCGAACCGGCCGGGGAAGGTCATGAGATGGTCGGTCGCGATCGACCCGGTCACCGCCAGACCGGCAGTGCGGGTTCCCGTACTGCGATTCATGGTCCTGATCCCGGTTCGTAGCTCACACCTGCCGCCGCGGCCAGGGCCTCGGCGCGGTCGGTCCGCTCCCACGTGAAGTCCGGCAGCTCCCGGCCGAAGTGGCCGTAGGCCGCGGTCGCCGAGTAGATCGGCCGCAGCAGGTCCAGGTCGCGGATGATCGCGGCGGGCCGCAGATCGAACACCCGCAGCACCGCCTCCTGGATCTTGACGTCCGGCACCACGCCGGTGCCATACGTCTCCACGAACACCCCCACCGGCTCGGCCATCCCGATCGCGTACGCGACCTGCACCTCGCAGCGCCGGGCCAGCCCTGCGGCGACCACGTTCTTGGCCACCCACCGCATCGCGTACGCCGCCGAGCGGTCCACCTTCGACGGGTCCTTGCCCGAGAACGCCCCACCGCCGTGCCGGGCCATCCCGCCGTACGTGTCGACGATGATCTTCCGCCCGGTCAGGCCCGCGTCGCCCATCGGCCCGCCGACCTCGAACCGGCCGGTCGGGTTCACCAGCAACCGGTAGCTGGACACGTCGAGCCCGAGACCCGCCGGCGCCAGTCCCGCCAACTCCGGCTCGACCACGAACTCCCGCACGTCCGGCGTCAGCAGCCCGTCCAGGTCGACGTCCGCCGCGTGCTGCGTCGACACCACCACCGTGTCCAGCCGCACCGGCTCGGTCCCGCGGTACTCGACGGTGACCTGCGTCTTGCCGTCCGGCCGCAGGTACGGCAGCACGCCGTCCTTCCGCACGTCGGCCAGCCGCCGCGCCAACCGGTGCGCCAGCGCGATCGGCAGCGGCATCAGCTCCGGGGTCTCGCCGCACGCGTAGCCGAACATCAGCCCCTGGTCCCCGGCGCCCTGCCAGTCCAGCTCCTCCGGCACGATCCCGTCCAGCCGGGCCTCGTACGAGCGCGCCAGCCCGAGCGCGATGTCAGGGGACTGCGACCCGAGCGAGACCGACACCCCGCACGAGGAACCGTCGAATCCCTTCTTCGACGAGTCGTACCCGATGGAGAGGATCTTCTCCCGGACCACAGCCGTCAGGTCGGCGTAGCCCTCGGTGGTCACCTCCCCCGCGACGTGCACCTGCCCGGTGGTGATCAGCGTCTCCACCGCGACCCGCGAATCCGGGTCCTGTTTCAGCAGCTCGTCCAGGATCGCGTCGCTGATCTGGTCGGCGATCTTGTCGGGGTGTCCCTCGGTCACCGACTCGGACGTGAACAAGCGCGCGGTCATGCCGCGTCACCCGGTCTCGGCCGCGGAAGAGGCCTTGGTCGCGGAGAGGATGCCCTGCACCGGCAGCGCGTACCGCGGCAGGTCGGCGGGGTCCTTCGCGAGCGTCTGGGTGACCGTGAACCCGGCCTCCTCCAGCCACCCGCGGTACGTCGACAGCTTCTGCGGCCCGCCGTACCCCATCGAGCAGCCCAGGAAGAAGCTCGGGAAGAAGTCGATGGTGTAGTTGTCGGTGTCCGCGATGTTCTCCGGGTAGATCGGCACCAGGATGTGCACCTGGCCGCCGGCCGGCAGCGAGGCGTGCACGCCCTCGAAGATCCGCAGCACCTCGGCCTTGTCCCACATGTCGATGAAGTGCTTGATCAGCACCACGTCGAAGCCCTTCGGCACGCCGTCGAAGACGTCGCCGCCGATGAACGAGCAGTGCTCGGCCACCCCGGCCTCGCGGAAGTTCTTCAGGCACTCCTCCTCCCGCTCCGGGAGGTCGAAGGTGGTGACGCGCAGCCCCGGCGAGTTCTTGTGCTGGAAGGTGTGGATCGCGCCGAGGCCGGTGTTGCCGGCCAGATCCAGCACCTGCGCGCCGGCGGGGACGTCGATGTTCTCGAAGAACCAGGGGTCGATGCGCTGCGTCGTGGTGTTCATCGCCAGCGCCCAGGCCTCGCCGAGGTCCTTGTGCGTGGCCGCGGCCTCGTACAGCGTGCCGTCGAAGCCGTAGTACTCCTTCAGCCCGACCAGCGAGCCGGTCTGGATGCTCTCGGTCAGGTAGAACAGCTGGCGCAGGGTGACCGTCTTGATGAAGTGCATCAGGGCCATGACCCCGCTGAGCTGAGCGTCCGACAGCTCGGCGAGCGCGTCGAGCCGGTAGGCGCCGGTGGCCTCGTCGTAGGCGACGAAGCCCTCCTTGATCAGTAGGAACAGCAGCTGCTCGATCGCGTCCGGCTTGGCCCCGACCGCGGCGCCGAGGCCGGCCGCGGTCAGGCCGGGAGCGTCCCGGAGGGCGTCGACGACGCCGAGTTCGTAGCAGGACAGCAGGTTCATGAACCGCGTCGGTCCCACCATGTATTCACGGAACCGCGCGAGGGTGGTTTCGGAGCTCAAGGAACTGATCCCTTCGATTGTCGCAACCGGGTCAGGCGCGCTTGGCGGACATCAGGGGGCTGGCGGACGTCACGCGGGCTTGGCGGCGGTAAGGATGCCGTGCAGCGGAAGCGCGTCCGGCGGCAGCTCGGCGAGGTCCTGGGTGATCGCCTTGGTGACCGTGAAACCGCATTCGGCCAGCCAGGCGCTGAACGTCGACATCTTCTGCGGCCCGCCCTGAGCGATGGCCGCGCCGAGGAAGAACGCCGGGTAGTAGTCGACGGTCCGCGACTGCGTGAGGTCCTCGGTGTACACCGGCACCAGGATGTGGACCTGGCCGCCCGGCTTCAGCGCCGCGTGGACGGCCTGCAGGATCTTCACCGCCTCCGACTTGTCGAACATGTTCAGGAAGTGCTTGACCAGCACCACGTCGAAGCCCGTGGGCACGCTGACGAACACGTCGCCCCCGACGAACGCGGTCTGCTCGGCGACGCCGGCCTCCCGGAAGTTCTTCAGGCACTCCGCTTCCTTGTCCGGCAGGTCGAAGGTCGTGACGTGCAGCCCGGTGGCGCCGGTCAGCGTCAGCGTGTGGACGGCGCCGAGCCCGGTGTTGCCGGCCAGGTCCAGCACCCGCGATCCGGAGGGGACGTCGATGTTCTGGAAGAACCACGGGTCGATGCGCTCGGTGACCGTGTCCATCAGGCGCGACCACGACTCGCGCAGCTCGGCGTGCACACCCATGGCCGCGTACAGGTCGCCGTCGAAGCCGTACAGCTCGCGCAGCCCGACCACGGTCCCGGTCTGCACGCTCTCGGTGAGCCAGAACAGCTGCCGCAGCGTGGTGACCTTGATCTTGTCCATGAACTCCAGGACCCGGCGCAGATCCAGGTCCGTCAGCTCGGCCAGCGCGGCCAGGCGGTAGCCGCCGGTGGCCGGGTCGTGGCCGATGAAGCCCTCCTTGACCGGCAGGAACAACAGCTGCTCGATCGCGTCCGGCTTGGCACCGACCGCGGCGCCGAGGCCGGCGGCGGTCAGGCCGGGCTCGGCCCGCAGCGCGTCGACCACGCCGAGTTCGAAGCAGGACAGCAGATTCATGAACCGGGCCGGTCCCACCATGTACTCACGGAACCGGGCGAGCGTGGCTTCAGCGGACATGCACCCATCCCTTCCAAGTCTGTTCCGGCCCAGCGTCGGGCACCGGCCTTGGCCCGGACCCCGGCGCCCGCTTGGGATCGGCTTGGGGCGTGCCGGAGCGGATGGGCGAATCCTCGCGCCAAGCAAAGGTCAAGCACCTTGACGGCGCGATGAGCTGCGACTTAGTATCAGTACCCTCACATACTTCTCAGTACGGGTGGGCGCGGGCCGGTTCGATCCGCGCCGGCGACGGGGCACCGAAGAGCGCGGACAAACACACAGCGGACGGCACACCGGATCGCCTGTGGCGATCCGTGTTTCGGGGGACGCTTCTCCGGCACATGCCGTCGCACCGTGTGGTGCGCGCGCGTGACGAGAGGAGCATCAGCATGCGGGTTCGGCTGCTGGGGCCACTCCATGTCTCCCACGCGGGAATCGCGATCACCCCGGTGGCCCGGCGACCGCAACAGATCCTCGCGCTGCTTTTGCTCAACCACGCGCAGGTGGTCCCGCTGTCCACGCTGATCGACGAGCTGTGGGACGGCCACACCCCGAAGACCGCGCGCGCCGCGGTCCAGACCTACGTCTTCGAGCTCCGCAAGAAGTTCGCCCGGGCCACCGGCCGCAGCACGGACGCCGTCGGCGAGCAGATCCTGCGCACCACCCGCAACGGCTACGTCTTCGTCGCCGACCTGTCCCAGTTCGACCTGCGCGCCTTCCGCTGGCTGGAGCAGACCGGCGCGGTCGCGATGGCCGACGGCGACCTGGCCACCGCGGCCCACAACTTCCGCGCCGCGCTCGCCCTGTGGCAGGGCCCTGCTTTGGCCGACGTCGACCCGGGCCCGAGCATCCGCGCGGAACTGGCGGGGTTGCAGCAGTCCCGGGCCATGATGCTGGGCCACCGGATCGAGCTGGAGCTGCGCGCCGGCCGGCACCGCGAGATCCTGGGCGAGCTGGCCGACCTGGCCTCCCACGACCGGTTCAACGAGGAGCTCCAGGCGCAGTTCATCATCGCGCTGTACCGCTCCGGGGAACGGACCCGCGCGCTGGAGGCGTTCCACGGCCTGCGCCGGGAGATGGTCGGCAAGTTCGGCCTGGAACCCTCCCCCAAACTGCAGCAGTGCTACCAGGCGGTGCTCAACTCCGAGCCGCTGCCGGACAGGATGCCGGTGCTGCCGCTGCCCGGCGAGCCCAGCGTGCCGCCACCGCAGCGCGAGCTCTCCTGGGGGCCGTGGAGCACGTGGAGCACGTCGGCCTGATCGCCAGCCGCGTCGCCGTCCTCGTCCCCGGCCGCCGGATCGGCCGCCACCCGGGCCCGCAGCCGCGCGATCGACGCCGAGGGGCGCACGCCGAGGTCGTTGTGCATGTTCCGGCACAGCTCCTCGTACACCTCCAGGGCCCGGACCCGGTATCCCGACCGGTACAGGGCCAGCATCAGGCGGGCGTGCAGGTCCTCGTGGTGCGGATGGCGGACCACCAGGCGTGTCAGCTCACTGAGGATCTCGCGGTGCCGGTTCATGCTCAGCCGGGTGTCGAAGAACAGCACCAGCGTCTCCAGCCGGGCCCGGTCGAGCTCGGCGGCCGCGGCGTGCAGGAGCCGGCCGTGCTCGACGTCGGCCAGGACCGGTCCGCGCCACAGGCCCAGCGCCTCGCTCAGCACCCGGCTGGCGACCAGCGAGTCGCCGGCGTTGAGCGCGGCCTGCGCCATCGCCCGCAGGCGGTGGAACTCCGGCAGGTCGAACTCCGCGGCGCCCAGGGCGAGGCGGTAGCCGCCGTCGTGGGTCTGGAGCAGATCCCGGGCGACGGTGTCGCGGCTGACGCCGAGGTTGCGCGCGAGCTCTTTGCGCAGCTGGAGGACGTGCGTCTGCAAGGTGGTCATGGCCCGCCGCGGCGGCGCGTCGTCCCAGAGCTCGGTGATCAGCGACTTGGCCGACACCCGGTGCGGCCCGTTGATCAGCAGCAGGGCCAGCACCTGGCGCGGTTTGCCGATGGCGTGGACCAGCTCCGCACCGTCCTGCCGCACCGACACCGATCCCAACACCCGGAATTCCATGTCACCGCGCATACTCAGTACGGTGCACCACAGAAGTCCCGTGCGCCACTTTGTCAGCGGCCTGCGATGTGAGCGGTCCGCCGCCGGACGGAAACCCGTCCGGCGGTGCGGGGTCACCGGGCCAGGACGATGGTGGTCGGCGAGGGCGTCAGGTGGAAGGAGACGTCGGTGAATCCGGCCGCCTGGAGCCAGGCCGTGTAGTCGGCCCGCCGCCAGGTCCCGCCCTTCCGGCTCTTGAGCAGCATCTCCGAGGCGAAGGCGAGCGCGAAGGGCGGTCCGCCGCGGTCGTCGTCGACCACGTAGTCGCAGATGACCAGTGTGCCGCCGGGCTTGAGGGCGGCGCGCAGCTTCAGGAAGTTCGCGGCGTTGTCCTGCGGCCCTTCCTGGTGCGCGACGTGGGAGTAGACGATGACGTCGTACGCCGCGGCGGCGAGCTCGACGGTGTGGAAGTCGCCGTCGATGAAGTCGAAGCGGTCAGCCACCTCCGGCCCCACCAGGCGGCGCGCGATCGCGTTGATCGGCGCCCAGTCGAGCTGGGTGGCGTGCGCGGCCGGGTTCGCGGCGAGCCAGGTCCCGGAGAAGATGCCGGAGCCGCCGCCGACGTCCAGGATCGAGATCGCGCCGGCGTCGGCGAGCTTCAGCAGCTTCGCGGCCGTATGCGCGACCGGCACGGACTGCGCGGCGATGGCCGGGACGACGTGCTCCCAGTGCGGGTTGTCGACGACCTCGACCATCGGCTCGGTGAGCGGCCCGCCGCCGGAGAAGACCTCGGGCAGCACCGTCATCTTCACCATCTCGCCGAGCTTGAGCCCGGCGTAGCCGACCAGGCTCGCGGGCTCGCCGTCGACCAGGAAGGCGGACGCCTCGGGGCTGTTGCGGTAGCCGTCGCGCACCTGGACCAGGCCGAGCCCGACGAGGGCGTCGAGCAGCGTCTGGGTGCCGCGCTCGGCCAGGCCGGTCTTGGCGGCCAGCGCCTCGGCGGTGTCCACGCCGGCTTCGAGGTGGGTGAAGACCGAATACCGCGCCGCGACGCCGAGGACGCCGGTGGCCCAGTAGCCGTTCGCGATCTCCATGATCCGGTCGGGGCGCAACTGCTCGTCGCTCACGCTGTCTCCAAGGGCTGGACATGGTTCGGCTGGACGTGGGTGGGCCGGGAGTGGTTCGGCCGGCCGTGATTGGGCTGTCCGTGGTTGGGCTGCCCGTGGCTCGACTGGACACGCGCCGTCGAAACCGGCGGCGTCCCGGCCACGGACCACCGGCCCACCGCCATCTCCGCGGTGATCCCGGGGCCGAACCCGGCGATCACGCCGGTGGCGCCCGGCGACATCGACTGCTCCTCGAACAGCCGGCGCAGCGCATCGAAGACCACGGCGCTGGCGATGTTGCCGTACTCGACCAGGGTGGACCAGCTGTGCCGGAACATCTTGTCGTCGACGCCGAGGAACTTGCTCAGGTCGCCGAGGATCCGCGGACCGCCGGCGTGGATGATGTAGAAGTCGAGGTTCGCGATGTCCCAGCCGTGCGCGGTGGCCAGGCTGCTCAGCACCGGGGCGAGGGGTTCCATGGTGCCGGGCACGCGGCGGTCCAGCTGGAAGTGGAAGCCGGTCGAGCGCACCGCGTAGGAGATCCAGCTCTCCGTGTCCGGGATGAGGTAGGCGGCGTTGCGCTCCAGCCGCACCCCGACCCCGCCGCTGCCCCGGACCACGGCGGCCGCGACGGCGTCGCCGAACAGCCCGTCGGACAGCAGGTTGCCGACCGCGTCGTCGGTGGGCTGGTAGCACAGCGAGCACAGCTCGCAGGAGACGATCAGCACATTGCTGCCGGGGTAGGCGGTGCAGAAGTCCTGCGCACGGTTGATCGCGGCCCCGCCGGCGGCGCATCCCAGCTGCGCTATGGGGATCTGCCGGGTGTCGTAGCGGAAGCCCATCGTGTTGATCAGCCAGGCGGTGTGCGAGGGCATCAGGAAGCCGGTGCAGGACACGAAGATGATCGCGTCGATGTCCGGCGCCGTCAGCTCGGCGTTGGCCAGCGCCTCGGCGATGACCGGCGGAAGCATCCGCTTGGACTCGACCTCGAAGATGCGGTTGCGCTCCTCGAACCCGGGATGGCGCAGCGTGTCGGCGATCGGCTGGACGATGTGGCGCTTCTGCACGCCGGTGTTCCTGATCAGCCGCAGTGCCAGGCCCAGCTGCGGTTTGCCGGCGTGCGCCTGCTCGGCGAACGCGAGGGTGTCCGCCAGGGTGATGACATGTTCCGGCACGCTCACCGAAGGTTTGCAAAGCGTGGACATATGACAGCCTTCTGTCGAAGTTGTCTGCAAGGTGCTCGGACGACACCTTCGTCCATCCCGCTTGCCGTCAGCTTGGCGCGGACTGGTCTTCCCACCGGCCGTGTAACGCGATGATGTCCTGCACCGTGCGCCGCAGCTCGACGATGCGCTCCGCGCCGAGGTGCGCGGCCCATTCCTGTTCGATGCCGGTGACGATCGCCGCCGCCGCGGCCTGGCCCTGCGCACCGCGCTCGGTGAGCCGGATGATTTTCGCCCGGCGGTCGCGCGGATCCGGGGCCCGCTCGACGTAGCCGAGCCGTTCGAGCTCGTCGACCAGCTCGCCGACGGCCTGCTTGCTCAGCTTCGAGCGCTCCGCCAGCTCGGTCAGGCGCGAGCCTTCGGGGTCGATGAAGCGGAAGACGGAGCCGTGGCGGTAGCGGATGCCGGCGAATCCCTGCTCGGCGAGGCGGCGGTGCAGGAGCTCGACGGTGAGGTCCTTGGCCTGGGTCAGCAGGGTGGGCAGCGGCGGGCGGGGCTCGGCCTCGGCGCGGTCGGCCGTCTCGCCCGGGTCATCGGTTCGCTTCGTCACCTGGAGCGGCCTTTCTGCTCGACATCGGTGTGCTCGGTACCGGCGTGCACGCTGTGTGCTCGATATTGGTCAGGGTGCTTGACTATCAGGTGTCCGGGACGTACGGTTACCTTACTACTCTTCGTGATCACCCGGAACCGCGACAGTGCCGGCCACCCGGCACGGACAAGGGCAGCCATGAGCAGTGTGGACCGAGCCGCCACGATTGATCCGCCGATCGACCCCGAGACGGTCACGGAGCTGGCCACACGGATCCAGGGTCCCGTTCTGACCCCCGCCGACGAGGCATATGACGCCGAGCGCAGCGGCAACCAGACCGCACGCCGACACCACCCCGACCTCATCGTCGGCGCCACCGGCGCGGCCGATGTGCAGGCGGCCGTGACCTTCGCCAGGGAACACGGCCTCCCAGTCGCGGTCCAGGGCACCGGCCACGCCTCGGCCGCGGTCGCCGCCGACGGCGGTCTACTCATCACCACCTCCCGTATGCAGGGCGTCCGCGTGAGCCCGGGCACCGGCACCGCGTGGGTGGCCGCCGGGACGCGCTGGGACCAGGTCATCCACGAGGCCGCGGCCGCCGGCCTGGCCCCGCTGTCCGGCTCGGCCCCGGGCGTCGGCGTGGTCTCCTACACCCTCGGCGGCGGCCTGGGCCTGCTCTCCCGACGCTACGGCTTCGCCGCCGACCACGTGCGCAGCATCGACGTGGTCACCGCGGACGGCCGGCTGCGCCAGGTGAGCGCCGAGGCCGACCCGGACCTGTTCTGGGCGCTGCGCGGCGGCCGGGACAACTTCGGCGTGGTGACCGGCATCGAACTCGACCTGATGCCGGTCACCACGATCTACGGCGGCGGCCTGTTCTTCCCGGCGGACTCCATCACCGAGGTCTTCGACGCCTACGTCCGCTGGACCGCCCACCTGCCCGACGAGATGACCTCCTCGATCGCGATGATCGCCTTCCCCGACGCGCCGATGCTCCCGCCGCCGCTGCGCGGCCGCTACGTGGCCCATGTGCGCATCACCTACTCCGCCGACGACCTGCGTCCCGGCGCGGACCTGGTGGCCCCGCTGCGCGAGCTGGAGCCCTTCATCGACACGGTGAAGGAGATGCCTTACACCGCGGGCGGCACGATCCACAACGACCCCCCGGTCCCGGGCGCCTTCGAGTCCTTCACGGCCCTGCTGCACGACTTCGACAGCACCGGAGTGCACGCGCTGTTCGCGCTGGCCGGCCCGCAAGCCGCGGTCCCGCACGTCATCGAGCTGCGGCACCTCGGCGGCCGACTCGCGAACCCGCCGGCGGTCGGCAACGCGGTCGGCGGCCGGCACGCCCGGTACGCGATCAACGTCATCTCCCGCCTGGAGCGCGCCGAACTGAGCGAGATCCGGCCGGCGCACGAGCGCATCTTCGCCGCGCTGGAGCCCTGGGTCGTCGGCCGCACGCTGAACTTCCTGAACGGCGCGGACGACGCGAAGTACGTGCGCTCCGCCTACGAGCCGAAGGACTACCAGCGGCTGACCGAGATCAAGGCCGCGTACGACCCGGAGAACCTGTTCCGTCTGAACCACAACATCCCGCCCGCGGGTTCGCAGGGCTCATAGACCGGCGGGTGCCGCCGCCGGGATCGGTGGCCGCCTCTTGCGGGGCGGCCACCGATCCACTTGTTTCGGCGCTGTTTCAGCTGCTCTACGCCTGAGCCTGCGCCCCGAGGAACACCGGCAACCCGACCACCGAGTTGGAGAAGATCGACGGCACCGCGGTCAGCGCGTCGTCCTCGACCGCGAGCCGCAGCTCCGGGAACCGCGCGAACAGCGCCGGCAGCGCGATCGCCGCCTCCAGCCGCGCCAGGTTCGGGCCGATGCACACGTGCGGCCCGGCCCCGAACGCCATGTGCTTGCCGGCCGACCGGTCGATGTCGAACTGGTCGGCGTCCTCGCCGTAGCGCGCCGGGTCGCGGTTGACGCCGCTCCAGGGCGCGAGAATCGCCTCGCCCTTGGGGATCGTCACCCCGGCGACGGTGACGTCCTCGGTCGGGAAGCGGGCCGGGAAGTTCCCGACCGGCGAGTCGAAGCGCAGCGTCTCCTCGATGACCTTCGCCCAGACCTCGTCACCGCCCTCGTCGACCTTGGCGCGCTGCTCGGGGTGGGTGAGAAGAGCCCGCGTGGCGTTGACGATCAGGCTGATCGAGGTCTCGTGGCCGGCGCCGATGAGCATCCACAGCGTGTCTTCGAGCTCTTCGTCGGTGAGCGGCTCGCCGTCCTCGCCGTTGATCGCGAGCAGCGCGCTGGTCAGGTCGTCGGCCGGCTCGGCGCGCCGCATGGCGAACAGCTTCTGCCACAGCTCGTGCCGCTCCTGCTGCGTGGCCATGTACTCCTCGGCCGTGGTGTCGGCGCGCACCACGGTGTCGATCAGCTGGCGGAACCTCGGCCACCACTCCTCCGGCACGCCGATCAGCTCGCAGATCACCTGCATCGGGAACGGATAGGCGTAGTGCTTGCGCAGGTCGACGACGCCGTCGGCGTCCGCCAGCGCGGGCAGCTCGTCCAGCATCCGCGCCACGATCTCGCCGATCCGCGGCCGCAGCGCCTCGACCCGGTTCCGGGTGAACGTCCTGGTCAGCGGACGCCGCAGCCGGCGGTGCTCCCCGCCGTCCCGGGCCATCGCGTTGTTCAGCCGGATCATGCTCAGCAGCGGCCAGTCCTCGGGCACCTCGCCGCGGCTCAGCGCGTCCCAGTTGCGCCAGTCCCGGCCCACGCGCGGGTCGGCGGCCAGCTCGGCGAGCAGGCCGTAGTCGGTGATGACCCACATCTGCACACCGCCGGGCAGCTCGGCCCGGATCACCTGGCCGGCCTCGCGCATCCGCGCGGCCTCGCCGTGGCGGTCGGCCCCGGACGGATCGATGCGGATCACCGGCGGAACGGTCTCGGCGACCATGGAGTCGGACACGGGAACTCCTCCCCCGGGCCGGTTCGGCCATCGGCGGAGCCGGCCCATCAGATGTCAAGAGAAATGACGCCGGCAAGGCGGCCGACGGCTCACTGGAATACCATCACGGCACACTTGAGAATCGACTAAATACGGCTCATAGACCAGCTCAGAGCCATGACGCCTTATTATCATCGGGAATTCATGGTGTCCACCCCGCGCTATTTGCTAGCATCATCGCGAGCGGGTTTCCGATGATCGGTTCCGGTATTCACACATCGCATTTCACGCAATGATGGGGGTCGAGGCGAAATGAGCATTCCGGGCACCTCGCGGGCGCTGAGCCCGGCGGAGCGCTGGTACTGGATCATCGATCAGCTCTCCACGCTGAACGTCTGCGCGCGGGTCCGCGTCGAGGGCGCGGTGTCCACCGACGCGCTGCTCGGCGGGCTGCGCGCGCTCCAGGCCCGGCAGCCGTTGCTGCGCCTGGCGATAGCGACCGAGCCCTCGGGCATCGACCCGCGCTTCGTCCCGACGAGCGCGACGATCCCGCTGCGCGAGGTCACGGTGACCCGGCTGGAGGAAGAACGCTGGGCGCAGGAGATCGACGCCCACGAGTTCGCCGAGTCCGTCGACTGGCGGACCGGACCGCTGGCGCGCGCGGTCGTGATCCGGCAGCCGGGCGGGATCAATGATCTGATTCTCTCGGTCCCGCACTACATCTCGGACGGGACGACCGCGCTGGCCCTGCTGCGGCAGTGGGTACTGCTTGCGGCCGAGCCGGGCGCCGCCGACGCCACTGACACAACCGACACGGTTGAAGCTGCCGAAACGCCGATCCCCGTCCCGGTGGAAGACCTCTTCCCGGAACGTCACCGCACCACCGCCGGCGCGCTCCCCGACCGCGAGGCCGCCGACCCCACGGCGGACGAGTCCGCGGAGGCCGGTCGCCTCGAACCAGAATTCTTCGTCCCCTTCGACCAGCGCCGGACCCGGCTCCTGCACCGTTTCCTGCCCGCCGACGCGCTGGCGGACCTGACGGCGGCCTGCAAGCGCGAAGGCGTCACGCTGCACGGCGTGCTGGCCGCCGCGCTGGCCAGCGCGGTCGCCCGGGACGCCGAGGCGGCGCCCGGCTCGCACTTCGCGGTCGGCTCCCCGGTCTCCTTCCGCGACGAGCTCGAACGCCCGGTGTCCGAGGACGAAGTCGGCTGCTTCGTCTCGGCCGTGCACTCGGTCGTCGCCTACCAGCCCGACGACCTGTGGTCGATGGCGCGCTTCGTCAACCGCGACCTCACCGAGCGCCGCGAGCGCGGCGACCAGTACCCGGTGTTCGCGCTGCTGGCCACACAGGGCCCGGCCGGCATCGTCGACAGCGAACCGCTGGTCCGGTACATCGAGGAGCACGGCTCGTTCAACTTCTTCATCTCCAACATCGGCCGCTTCGACTTCCCGGCGCAGGCCGGCGGCTGGCAGCTGTCCGGAGCGCAGTTCGTCGGCGGCATCTCAGTGGTCGGATACCTGGCCTCGTCGGTCAGCACCAGCCACGGGCAGCTCTCGTGGAACTTCACGCACATCGCCGATGCGGTGTCCCGCGAGCGTGCCGAGCGCATCGCCGACGACAGCGTGAAGACCGTGCTCACCGCTGCTGTCTCAGGCTCCTGATCTGTCTGGCCGCCTGGCCGCCTCAAGAGCCTGATCCGGCTCAGAACGAGCTCGCCAGCGACGGCGCCTCCAGCAGGTCCGCTGCCGATCCCCGCGGCAGCGGCACCACTTCGGCCTCGTCGAGCACCGGATCCTGGGTCAGCACCGCCTGGTGGAACCTCTTGAGCTTGCCGGAGGGCTCCAGCCCGAACTCGGTGCGCAGGTTGTGCCGCACCTGGTGGAACGCTTCCAGCGCGCGGATGCGGTAGCCCGACCGGTACAGCGCGATGACGAACTGCGCGTGCAGGTTCTCGTGGAAGCGGTTGCGCGAGGTCAGCACCGCCAGCTCGCCGAGAATCTGGCGGTGCAGCCCCAGGCGCAGATCCAGCTCGATGCGGTAGTCCAGCATCGTCATCCGCGACTGTTCCAGCGCCGCCGCCTCGGCGCGGATCCGCGTGCCCGGCTCCACGTCGGCGACCGCGGGCCCGCGCCACAGGTTCAGGGCGTGCCGGAAGTCCCGGGCCGCCGAGTGGTAGTCCCCGGCGTCCATGGCCTTGATCCCCGTGCGCTGGAGCCGGTGGTAGACCTGCAGGTCCAGCTGGCCCTGCTCGACGACGAAGCGGTAGCCGTTGTGCACCGTCTGCAGCACGTGCTCGGACACCTCGGCCAGGGTGAGCCCGGTGGCCCAGGTCAGCTTCTTGCGGAGCTGGAGCACGTAGATCTGCAGCGCGGCGCGTGCGCTCTTCGGCGGCGCCTCGCGCCACAGCTCGTCCATCAGCACCGGCACGGGTACCACGCGCATCGCGTTCAGCAGCAGCAGCGCCAGCGCGGTGCCCGGCTTCTGGGCGACCGGGGTGGCCGCGGCGGCGCCGTGCTGGATCGACAGCGGACCCAGGACCTTGATGTCCATCGGCTCGTCAGGCGCCTCAGCCGAGCTTGAGGCACACCTGGACGCCCATGTGGACCGGGAGCCGCACGGAGAAGTACCCGTTGGCCGGATCGGTCACGTGGTCCAGGAACTCCTGGTAGACGCCGCGGCCGATCTCCAGGTCCACGTCGTCCACGACCACCAGCGCGCCGGGCCGCAGCCGCGGCGCGACCAGCTCCAGGATCGGCAGCCGCAGGTCCAGCCAGCCGTCCAGGAGCAGCAGGTCCACCGGCCCGGGCAGCTCGCGCAGGGTCTCGCGGGCGTCGCCGAGCCGCAGCTCGATCAGGTCGTCCAGGCCCGCCTCGGCGAAGTTCTTCTCGGCGGCGAGCGCCTTGTCGGCCTGCAGCTCGGTGGTGATGACGGTGCCGCCGCCGTTGTCGCGGACCGCGCTGGCCAGGTAGAGCGTCGATATACCGAAGGAGGTGCCGAACTCGACCACGGTGCGGGCCTGAGCCGAGCGTGCGAGCAGGTAAAGCAGGCGCCCGCCGTCCTGGCTCACCGACATGATCAGGTCTTTGGTGCGCTCGGCCAGCTCGTCGGCGGGCAGGTCGACCGGGTACTCTCCGGCCATGTCGACCCCGGCCGCCTTGAAGGCGGCCACCAGGTCCTGCTTCTCCTCGGCGGCCTGCAGCCGGCTCAGCGTCGCGGCGACCGCCTCGGAGGACAACGTCGAATGCATGGGGGGAACTCTCCTCAGGCTCGTGACGGCGAACTGACGACAGACGATCGGCGGAACGGAGAACCGGGCCGGCCACGGTACGGCCGGCCCGGCGGAGCGGGTCAGGGCACGAGGACGGTGCGGCCGGGCAGCCGGCCGGCGGCGGCGTCGTCGTGCACGGCGCGCAGCTCGGTCAGGGGGCGGCGCTGGGCGACGTGGATCTTCAGCTCTCCGGCGTCGACGCGCGCGGTCAGCTCGGCGAGCTGCGCGGCGTCGCTGCGCCCGAACACGACCAGGTTCCGCACGCCGCGCCCGATCTCCTTGCGCAGCCCGGGCGGCACGATGGTGGCGAAGACCCCGCCGTCGGCGACCAGCTCGGCCAGCGGTGCCAGCTCGGCCTCGCCGGCCGAGGCCACGACGTTCACCACCACGTCGAACTGCTCCCCGGCCAGCGCCTCGGTGACGGGTTCGACGGTGTAGTCGACGATCCGGTCGGCCCCGTAGGACTCGACGCGCTGCCGGCTTTCCGGGCTCGCGGTCGCGGTGACCACGGCCCCGGCGGCCGCCGCCAGCTGGACCAGGTAGCCGCCGACCGCGCCGCCGGCCCCGTTGACCAGGATGGTCTGGCCGGGCTTGAGCGCCGCGTGCTCGACCACGATCTGCAGCGCGACCAGCGCCACCGACGGCAGCGCCGCGGCGTCGGCCAGCTCGCCGGAGCTCGGGGCCGGGGCCAGGGTGTCGGCCTCGACCACGGCGTACTCGGCGGCCGCGCCGGGCGCCGGGATCGGCAGCCAGGCCACGACCGGGTCCCCGACGCTCCAGCCGGCGACGTCCGCGCCGATCTCGGCGACGGTCCCGGACAGGTCGTAGAGCGGGATGTGCGGCAGCACGATCGGGAACGCCTCGGTCACGAAGCCCTCGCGGATCGGCAGGTCGACCGGGTTGAACGCGGCGCCCGCCACCTTCACCACGACCTGGCCCGGGCCGGCCGCCGGGCGGTCCACGTCTTCGTGGACCAGGACGTCAGAGGCGCCGTAGGAGTGGAAGCGCACCGCTTTCATGATCAACCTCTCTCTCGCGTTCTTCGTCGCTCAGATGCTTCAAGATCGAAACAGATGCTTCGACCTTGAAGCTTCACTGTAGCTGCTTCGATTTCGAAGCACAACCGCTGTCCTTCTCGCCGGTTCCCTGTACGCTCGAGGAATGGACGGCTCGGATCCGGCAGACGTGGACGGCGTTCAGGGCCTCGAACCCCAGCAGCTCGGCGCCTACTTCGCGCTGATGGAAGCCGTCAGCGTGCTCCAGCACCAGGTCGCACGACAGCTGCGGGCCGAGGGCGACATCAGCTACGTGCAGTTCGAGGTGCTGGCGCGCCTGACCACCGTGGACGGCCCGCTGACCATGACGCAGCTCGCCGACGGCGTCGTGTACAGCCGCAGCGGCCTGACGTACCAGGCCGGCCTGCTGGAGCAGGCGGGCCTGATCACCCGCGTCCCGAGCCTGGACGACGAGCGCGCCACCCTGGTGTCGATCACCGAGGCCGGCGCCGCCCTGGTCGGCCGGGTGCTGCCGGGGCACGTCGAGGTCATCAGGCGGCTGCTGTTCGAACCGCTGTCCGACGAGGACGTGAAGCAGCTCGGCGACATCATGCCCCGGGTGCGCGACCACATGCGGGCTCAGCCGCCGCGCTCGGCGGCGCCGCGCAAGCGCCGGCGGGAGGCAGTGCCCGAGGTACCGCGGGAGTCCTGACCCGACCGCTGCCCCGGCGCCCGCCGATCTGTTCAGGACCGGGCGGCGAAACGCAGCGGCAGCTCGTTCGGGCCGTGGATCCCGGTCGGCGGCCGCCAGCTCACCGAGCCCGCCAGCGACGGCGGGCCCAGGCGCCGGGCGAGCGCGGCCAGCGCCTCGACCATCTCGGTGCGCGCCAGCGGGGCGCCGAGGCAGTAGTGCGGGCCCGCGCCGAACAGCAGCGGGGAGGGCAGTCCGGTCGCGGTGACGTCGAAGGTCGCGCCGGTGGCGAACACGCGCGGGTCGCGCTGGGCGGTCTGCGCGCACATCGTCAGGAACGTGCCCTTGGCGACCTCCAGGCCCTGATACTCGAAGTCCTCGGTCGCGCAGCGGTAGATGATCGGTGTGGAGGGGACCCAGCGGATGATCTCCTCGACCGCCTGCGCCGCCAGCTCCGGGCGCTCGCCGAGCAGGTTCCACTGCTCGGGATGGTCGGCGAAGACCACCATGGCGTTGGAGAGCTGGTGGCAGGTGGTGTCGTGCGCTGCGAACACCAGCGTGACCAGCAGGTTGCGCAGCTCCTCGGTGCTGACCTGGCCCTCGGTCCGCTGCGCGGTGACCAGGGTGGAGATCAGGTCGTCGCCGGGGTCCTTCGCCTTCTCCTCCATCAGGCCTGAGACGTACTCGTTGAGCCCCAGGACGCTCTTCTCCACCCGGTCCACGATGTCGCCGCCGTGCACCAGGCTGAAGACCAGGCCGATGTCGCTGGTCCAGAGCTTGAAGGTGTCGTAGTCCTCGGTCGGCACGCCGAGCAGTTCGCACATCACGGCCAGCGGCAGCGGATCGGCGAAGCTCTCGACGAACTCGTGCACCTCGCCGCCGGCCATCGCGTCGGCCATGCGCTCGGCCGCGGCGCGCACGAACGGCCGGACGCGCTCGATCATGCGCGGGGTGAAGGCCTTGGAGACCAGGTTGCGCAGCCGGCGGTGGTCCTCGCCGTCGTGGTTGTTGATCATCGGCACGAACCACTCGTAGATGGGGCCCGCGACCACGCCGCTCTGCTCCATGTAGCCGCGGCCGTTGTGGTCCAGGCGCTGGTCCCGCAGGAGTTCCTGGGCCTCGGCGTAACGCAGGACCAGAAGGCCGATCGGGCTCTCGGCGTACCAGCTCTGGTCCTGGGCCGCCATCGCCTGCGGCGAGCCGAAGTCGAAGTCGGGGTCCAGGACGTTCAGGAACGGGATGTCGGTGGATGTGGGTGAAGTGTTCTGGGCCGTCACCGTACTCACTTCCTTCGATCAGTCGTGGGGAGACGTCATCGGGCGCGGGCAATTGCGGTGATCGCCGCCGCGCGCCGCGGGCGGCACCCGGGGTTCGGCGCGGCGGCGGGGTCCTGGGGGAGCTGCGCGACGGGGTGCAGCGGTTCGGAGGGGTGCACGCGGGGATGCGGCCAGCGGACCGTCGGCGGATTGGGCGCCGACGGGTTGAGCGCTGGCGGATTGGGTGTCGGCGGATTGGGTGTCGGCGGATCGGGCGCCGGCAGGTTGGGCGCCGGCAGGTGGTCGGCCATCGCGCCGATCCGCCGGTGCAGCCGAGCCCGCCGCAGGTGGCCGGTGGTCTCGCAGAGCACCTCGGCGACCAGGGCGTGCGCGAAGCGGAACCAGCCCAGGCGCGTCCGGTCCTCCACGACCACGCCGGCCGCGACCGCCGCGTCCAGGAGCTCCAGCGCGGCGTCGATCTCGATGCCCAGCACCCCGGCCACGACCTCGATCTCGAAGTGCCGGCCGACCACGGCCGCCACGGACAGCGCCTCCCCCACCGGATGCGGCAGTTGCGCCACGCGTCGCAGCACGACCTCCCGGACCGAGGTCGGCACCGGCACCGCACCGGGATCTTCGAGGGCGTGCTCGGTGGTCAGGGCTTTGATGAACTCGCGCAGGAAGAACGGGTTGCCGTCGGTCCGGGCACACAACACCTCGGCGGCGCGCTCGCTGATGCCCCGCCGCAGGATCGCGCCGGCCATACGCTGCGCGTCCCGGGCGGTCAGACCGGCCACGGCGATGCGGGTGGTCTCGCGGCGGGCCAGCGCCGCCAGGGTCTCGGCCAGCACCGGCGCCTCGTCGGAGCGGTAGGACACGACCAGCAGCAGCCGGCTCGCGGCCACCGACTCGGCGAGGTGCGCAAGCAGCCGCAGTGAGCAGGCGTCGGCGCGGTGGAGGTTGTCGAGCACCACCACCAGCGGTTCGGTGCGGGTGGCGCCGGTCAGATAGTGGACGATCGCTTCGAAGCTGCGGAGGGTCGCGGTGGCTGCGACCTCCACGCCGTCGCTCTGGTCCGGCCCGTCGATCAGTTCGCCGACGAGCGCGGGTACCGGGCGTTGCGGGAGGGCGTCGGCGGTCGCGCGGAGGACCTGTTCCCAGGGCCAGAGCGGCGGCGCGGTGACGTGCTCGGGGCAGGTGCCCCAGAGGACCGGGACGCCGGCGAGGTCGGCGAGGTCGGCGAAACGATTCAGCAGCCGGGTTTTCCCGACCGCCGGCTCGCCGGACACCGCCGCGACCCGGCCGCGGCCGGCGCGGGCTGCGGCCAGGGCTTCGGTGAGTTGCGCGAGGAGCGGTTCGCGGCCGACGAAGACGTCGCCGTCGGGGTCTGTTTCGGGTGTGGGCTGTGGAGGATGCTCGGCGAAAGGCCGCTCGGGCACGGTCTCGGCGGGATCGGGTATCGCAGGAGGCTGTGTCGTAAGCGTTTGCGCCGACGGCACCAGCGACGGCGGCGGCGACGGCGTCAGCAGCGCCGTCGACGTCGACGGGATCGGCTCGGCGGCGGTAGGGCGCCGGTCCAATGTCGGGGCCTGATTCAGGATCTCGACCTTGAGCTGTTGCAGGTTCGGGCTGGGGTCCAGGCCCAGTTCCTCGGTGAGCTGGACCTCGATGGCCCGCAGCACGTCGAGCGCTTCAGCCTGGCGTCCCGAGCGGTACAGCGCGCGGCTCAGGAGTTCGCATCCGTACTCGCGCAGGGGATGCGCCTTCATGAAAGCGCCCAGTTCGGCCACGGCGCGCGCGTGCGCTCCGACCGCCAGCAGCGCCGCGCAGCGCATCTCGAAGACCGCCAGCTGGAGCTCTTCGAGGCGTGCCACGTCCGGTGCGACGCCGAGCGCGCCGGCCACGTCCTCGTACGCCTGGCCGCGCCACAGGGCCAGCGCGGCCTCGAACTCGCGCAGCGCGCGCCGCGGGTCGTCGCGGTCCCAGGCCTGCCAGCCGGCCGTGGCGTGCTCGGTGAAGCGGCTGACGTCGACGTCGACGACGCCGCCGTCGAGCAGGTAGCCGCGGGGCGAGGTGCGCAGGACGGTGGCGGGCGCGCGCGGCGGGCGGTCCGGCTCCAGAAGGCGCCGCAGGTTGGCGACGTACGCCTGGAGCGAGGCCATCGGCGAGGCCGGCGGGTGGTCGGCCCACAGCGTGTCCAGGATCAGGTCCACCGCCACCGGCTGGCCGACGCGGCTCACGAGCAGCGCGGCCAGCGCCCGCTGTTTGGGCGCCCCGAGGTCCACCGGGCGGTCGGCGACGGTCGCCTCGATGGGGCCCAACGCGCGGATCCGCACCGGATGCGAGGGGCCGACAGCTGACGCGCCGGTCGACATCGAGCCTCCCGATTCTCGTCGTTCTCATCGCCGCCCGTCACACTCCGAACACGGTCGGCGCCGGTTCGAATCTAGGAACGACTGCTCAAAATTCCCTTAACTCTCCCCCTGACACACGGGACATGTCATAGCCCTGAGTCAGTCCGCTGAGGCCGGCACGCCTCAGATGGGCTCGACGAGTTTGGCGAGCGCGCGCTCCACGACCGCCGTCTGCTCCTGCGGCGGCGCCTGCTCCTGCTCCAGCCGCCCGATCTCGATCGAGCTCTCGACGACGAACCGGCACCGCTCGCCGCGCCGCGCGGTGAACGCCGCGAAGACCTCGGCGACACTGCCGCGCGCGCCGACCTCCTCGCCGAGCACCAGCGCGTCCTCCACCGCCATCCCGGCCCCGGAGGCCAGCTGCGGCGTGGTGGGATGCGCGGCGTCGCCGATGACGATGACCCGGCCGACGTGCCAGGGGCTGGGCAGATGGAAGGACTCCAGCGGCCGGTAGACGATCGCGGTGGCCTCGTCGATCGACTCCCGGATCCGCCGCACGTGGCCGCCGTAGGGCGTGAGCAGATCGACCAGGCCGCGCCGCAGCTCAGAAGGCTCGCGCATCCGGCGCGGCGTCCGCTCGACCGCGAACAGGTACATCTGCGTGTCCGAGATCGGAGTCCACCCGACCTTCGCGACCCCACCGAGGAAGTAGTGGCGCTGATGCACCCACGACGGCCGCGGCACGATGATGCGGAACACGCTCTGCCCGGTGTACACGGGCCCGGGCGCGTCGGGCAGGATCTGCGCGCGGGTGCGCGAACCAATGCCGTCGGCCCCGACGACCATGGCGTAGCGGCCGGCGGAGCCGTCGTCGAAGGCGACGTCGACCCCCTCCGCGTCCTGGTCGAGACGCCCGACGCCGACCCCGAGGCGCGGCTTGACCCCGGCGGCGAGCACGCGCGCGGACAGGATGCCGTGCAACACCGGCCGCGCAATCCCGCCGGAGCCGCACACCCCGGAGCCGGGCGGCATCGCCGTGGGGACGTCGCGCAACGGCTCCCCGTCGACGCCACAGACCCGGATGCCCTCCCCGACATAGCCCTGCGCGGCGACCTCGTCGTAAACACCGAGCTGCCGAAACGCCCGCAACGTCGGCCCGGTAATGGTCAACCCGGCCCCGCTGACCTTCCACTCCGGATCGACATCGACCAGGTCGACCTCGGCCCCCACCCGCCGCAACGAGATCGCCGCCGCCATCCCCGCGATCCCCGCCCCGACGATCAAAACCCGACCCACCAGCTCGGACGCCATACGAGTCCCCTCAAGCTCGAGCAGGCCGCGCCCGGCGAATCCGGGTGTAGGAGGCAAGACGCGCAACCCGCACTTACGGTCGTTCTCGGCGCGGTCCAGCATAGCCAGTGAGTCAGGGGACGAAGTTGGTCGCGGGTAGCGAATCAGGTTACGTATATGTGTCGCGGGAGCGACGGGGAACTAAAGGGGCGCTCCTGCTTGATGTGTGGGTGTGGGTGTGGGTGTGGGTGTGGGTGTGGGTGTGGGTGGGCTGGGGTGTGGTGGGTGCGGTTTGTTGGTGGGTTTTAAGAGCTTTTTACGGCTTCGCCTAAGGTTTGGTGACCTCGCGGGGGGACGCAGTTCGGTGGTGCCCGGCTGGTTGCGCTGGCGGCCGGCGGGTAATGCTGGACACGACCGCGCACCGGTCCGAGTCACTGCGCACACGTCAGGTCGGCGGCTGGCGGCCGCGTTTGGTGGGCACCTGAAAGTCAAGAGCAGGCGCCTCCGGCGGGGGCACTCGAGACTCTGAGGGATCCCCAACCCCCCGCCTCGGCGGCGGTCCGAATGTTGGTCGCCTCGTCCCGGATCCCTCGTCGCTGTCGTCGCCCTAAAGGGAACCATCCCGGCCTGGCGGGGTAAAGCCGGATCGCACGCTGCTGTGGTCGGGTTTCGTTCGGCTTGACCCCGCCAGTCCGGGCCAATGCCGCGTAGTTAAGGAATCTGCGGCCCTGTCAACTAGGACAATTTGACCTCAACGCTCGTTCAATACGCTCGACTTGTCACAGCCTGGCGGCGGCGAGGGCACCGTATCCGAAGCCCACCTGGTCAAATTCAGCGCAGTTGACAACGGGCCAGAACTCTTAACTACGCGGCATTGCAGTCCGGGCTGGTTGTGCAAGCACCGCCGACAGCGACGAGGGATCCGGGACAACCCCACTGTGGTGTGGACGGGGTCCACTCGGGTGCGTGCACGTGCGGGTGGTGACGTGGCGTGCCCAAGACGAGGGAATCCTTCCCACAGGCGGGGTTGTCCCGGGTTCCCCGTCGCGTCGGCGGGCGTAGCCAAGCTGACCGGGCCGGTGGTGTCAAGTCGCACGGAACCCGACCCAAGCAGCGTGTGATCCGACTTGATACCACCGGACCGGCCCAATGCCGCGTAGTTAAGGAATCTGCGGCCCTGTCAACTAGGACAATTTGACCTCAACGCTCGTTCAATACGCTCGACTTGTCACAGCCTGGCGGCGGCGAGGGCACCGTATCCGAAGCCCACCTGGTCAAATTCAGCGCAGTTGACAACGGGCCAGAACTCTTAACTACGCGGCATTGCGGACCGGCCTGCTTCCGTGAGGCGACGATGCGACGGGGAACCCGGGACACAGGCGACCACAAGCAGCATCCGGCAGCAGACAGCGCGACCCCCCCTCCCCGGAGCGAGTGCCGCTCGCCGCGCAGGCGCCGCCGGAGGCCCTGTCTTTGACTTTCAGGCACCCACCAAACGCGGCCGCCACCCGCCCACCTGACGTGTGCGCAGTGACTCGGACCGGTGCGCGGTCGTGGACACGGACACCGCCGGCCGCCAGCGCCGCCCGCAGCACACCACCGAACTGCGCCACCCAGCGAGGTCACCAAACCTTAGGCGAAGCCGTAAAAAGCTCTTAAAAACCCACCAAAAAACCGCACCACCACACCCCAGCCCACCCACACCCACACCCACACATCAAGCAGAAGCGCACAAAAGGCGCCCCCCAGCCGCCGCCGATCGACTCGGCGGCGGCTGAGGACCGCCTTAGTAATCGCGCTCGACGTGAAGCCTCAGGCGTTGGGCAGCCCCATGTCCCGCGCGATCAGCATGCGCTGGACTTCCGAGGTCCCCTCCCCGATCTCCAGGATCTTCGAGTCCCGCCACATCCGCGCGACCGGGAACTCGTTCATGAACCCGTACCCGCCGTGGATCTGCGTCGCCTCGCGCGCGTTCGTGACCGCCGCCTCGGAGCAGTACAGCTTCGCCATGGCCGCTTCGGCCTTGAACGGCTCTCCGACCAGCATGCGGCTGGCGGCGTCGTAGTACGACAGGCGCGAGGTGTGGGCGCGCAGGCGCATGTCCGCGAGCTTGAACTGGATCGCCTGGTTGGCGCCGATCGGGCGGCCGAAGGCTTCGCGTTCTTGGGCGTACTTCACCGATTCGTCGACGCAGCCTTGGGACAGGCCGGTGGACAGGGCTGCGATGGCGATGCGGCCTTCGTCCAGGGTGCGGAGGAAGTTCGCGTAGCCGCGGCCTCGTTCGCCGAGGAGGTTCGCCGCCGGGACGCGGACGTTCGCGAACGACAGTTCGCGGGTGTCCGAGGCGTTCCAGCCGACCTTGCTGTACTTCGGGGCCACCGTCAGGCCGGGGGTGCCGGAGGGGACGATGATCGTGCTGATCTCCTTGCCGCCATTGGATTTCGTGCCGGTGACCGCCGTGACGGTGATCAGGCCCGTGATGTCGGTGCCGGAGTTGGTGATGAAGCACTTCGTGCCGTTGATCACCCACTCGTCGCCCTCCAGCACCGCGGTGGTGCGGGTGGCGCCGGCGTCGGAGCCGCCGCCGGGTTCGGTGAGGCCGAAGGCGCCGAGCATCTCGCCGGAGCAGAGGCGGGGCAGCCACTCCTGCTTCTGCTCCTCGGTTCCGAAGCGGTGGATCGGCATCGCGCCGAGCGAGACGCCCGCCTCCAGCGTGATGGCCACCGAGGAGTCGACGCGCGCCAACTCCTCCAGGGCCAGGCACAGGGCGAAATAGTCGCCGCCCATGCCGCCGTACTCCTCGGGGAACGGCAGGCCGAACAGGCCCATGCGGCCCATCTGGGCCACGATCTCGTAGGGGAACTCCTCGCGCTCGTAGAACGCGCCGATCTTGGGCGCGACGACGTCGTGGGCGAACTCCTCGACGGTGGCGCGCAGTGCTTCGTACTCTTCGCTCAGACGGTGATCCATGGGAGTTCCTCCGCTCAGACGGGGGTGACGCCGTGACGGCGGCGGGAGAAGAAACGGTCCTTGCCCTCGGCCGCGCGGTAGCGCGCCACGAGCGAGGACCGCAGGGCGGCCGGCTCGACGATGTCGTCGATCACCAGCTCGCTGGCCAGGCGCACGAAGTCGATGTCGGTCTCGTACTCGGCCCGCTTGTCGGCGACGAAGGCCTCGCGCTCGGCGGGGTCCTCGATGGCCGCGATCTTGTTCGCGTAGACGGCGTTCACCGCGGCCTCGGCGCCCATCACCGCGATCTTCGCGGTGGGCAGCGCGATCGTGGCGTCCGGTTCGAAGCCGGGGCCGGCCATCGCGTACAGGCCGGCGCCGTAGGCCTTGCGGACCACGACGCAGATCTTCGGCACGGTGGCCTCGGAGACGGCGGTGATCATCTTCGCGCCGTGCCGGATGATGCCCTGCTTCTCCACGGCCGTGCCGACCATGAAGCCCGGCACGTCGGACAGGAACAGCAGCGGCACGTTGAACGCGTCGCAGAGCTGGATGAACCGCGTGGCCTTGTCGGCGGAGTCGACGAAGAGCACGCCGCCCTTGAACATCGGGTTGTTCGCCACGATGCCGACCGGCTTGCCGTCCAGCCGCGCGAAGCCGACGGTGAGCTCCCGGGCCCACAGCGCGTGGATCTCGAAGAACGAGTCGGCGTCGACCAGGCCCTTGATGAAGCGCCGCATGTCGAACGCCTGGCGCTCGCTGACCGGCACCAGCGCCGCGAGGTCGATGTTCGCCGGCGAGTCGGCGGCCTCGGCCGAGGGCGCGTCCTGCTGCCAGTTCGAAGGCAGGTAGGACAGGTACCGCTTGACGGTGTCCAGCGCGTCCTGCTCGGTCTTGACCAGGAAGTGCCCGACGCCGGACTCGGCGCAGTGCACCCGCGCGCCGCCCATCTCCTCCAGCGTGGTCTTCTCCCCGGTCACCATCTCGACCATCCGGTCGCTGCCCAGGTACATCGAGGCGTTGCCCTCGACCATGACCACCACGTCGCAGAACGCCGGGATGTACGCCCCGCCGGCCGCCGAGGGCCCGAACAGCGCGCACACCTGCGGGATCGAGCCGGAGGCCCGGACCTGGGTGTGGAAGATCTTGCCCGCGCCGCGCCGGCCCGGGAACAGGTCCACCTGGTCGGTGATGCGCGCGCCGGCGGAGTCCACCAGATAGACCATCGGCACGCCGGTGCGGTACGCGGTCTCGATGATCCGGATGATCTTCTCGACGGTGCGCGCGCCCCAGGACCCGGCCTTCACGGTCGAGTCGTTGGCCATCAGGCACACCGGCCGGCCGGCGATCCGGGCGGTCCCGGTGACCACGCCGTCGGCGGGCAGGTCGCCGGCCATGGCGTTGGCGAACCGGCCGTCCTCGACGAACGACCCCTCGTCGACCAGCAGCGCGACCCGCTCGCGGGCGAACAGCTTGCCCTTTTTCTCGTTCGCCGCGTGGTACTTCTCCGCCCCGCCGCGCAGGATCTCCGCGGTCAGCTCGGGCAGGTCATGGTGCGGAAGGGTGTGCGGTGGCACGCCTGGTTCCGTCATATGTGGCAACTCCTTTGTTGCTATTTGTGCACGTGTGCGCAAGGACACGCTCGCATCAAAGATTCTGCCAGCGAGTCTCTACTTCGCTAGTGCCCGGATGGTGTGCTCGATCACACCTGCGTCATATGACTCCGGAAGCATCACGATCTCGTCGACCCCGGCCTGCCGGTAGTCCTCGAACGCCGAGCACACCTGGTTCAGGTCGCCGATCGCAGCGATGGAACGCAGCACGTCAAGCGGCATGGCCGCGAGCAGCGACCGCTCGTGGGCCCCGCCGCGCGCCAGGTCGATCAGCTCGCCGTGCCCGGCCTCGGCGAACATCCGGCCGAAGCCGTCCGCGTCCAGGTAGGGCAGCAGCGAGCGCCGGATCCAGTCCAGCGACTCGGCGTCGGGGTCGACGACGGTCGGCAGGAAGACGGCCAAACGGGGCACCGCCCGGTTCATCCGGTCCGAGGTCAGCGCCAGGCGCGCCTTGATCCGCGCGGCGTGCTCGACCGTGGCCAGCGGGACGGCCACCCGGTCGGCGCGGCCGACGGCGACCTCGCAGGCCTCCAGCCCGAAGGCCAGCACGGTCAGCGAGGCGTGCGAGGGCTCCAGCCGGGAGCGGAAGCCCCGGGAGCGGACCGACACACCCTGGAAACTGACCGGCTCGCCCCGGGTCAGCGGGCCCAGCACCGACAGGCTCTCGGCCAGCGCGGTCGCCGGATCGGTGCGCGGCCGGCCGTGCCAGTCCACGACCACCAGGCCGGTGGAGGCGGTCAGCGCCAGGCCGATGTCCCGGCCGGTGAGCGCGGCCACGCTGGCGGCGCCCCGGGCCGCGGTGACCGGGTCGCGGACGGCCGCGGGCAGCGGCCCGAGCGTGAGCGAGGCGCGCGGCCGGACCGGATTCGCGCGGTGGAACTCGCCGGCCGTGGCCGGGCTCGCGCCGGGCGGCCGGGCCCTGGAGCCGGCGTCCGGATCGGCCGACGGCAGCTCCCCGGCGGCCGCGGCGACCGCCACGGCCAGCGCGAAGGCGTCGTGCCCGGTCGACTCCCCCAGCCAGATCTCCTGGTAGCCGAGCTCGTCGGCGAGGCCGGCCAGCCGTACGGTCAGCGCCGGGTCGCTGTCCGTGCGGTTGCCGAGAAGAACCCCGTCCACGATCACTTGACTCACTGCCCCCTGGTGTAGCCCGCTATAGCCCGCTCGAGCCGACCGCCTATGATCCGCCCCGGTGGCAGAGTACCGTTCGGGGGTCTCGCGGTGCGATACGTTGGATCGATGCGCATCACGTCGATTGGTCACGCCGGAATGCTGGTGGAGACCGCCGCCGGCCGGATCGTCTGCGACCCGTGGTTCACCCCGGCGTACTTCGCTTCCTGGTTCCCCTTCCCGGACAACTCCGCCTTCGGCTCCCAGGCCGACCCGGCCGGGATCCGGGACGCCGAGTACCTGTTCGTCTCGCACCTGCACCACGACCACTTCGACCCGCACTGGCTGTCCGCCAACATGTCGAAGGACACCACGGTCCTGCTGCCCGACTACCAGGTCCCGGACCTGCGCGACGAGTTGGAGAAGCTGGGCTTCCGGAACTTCGTGCAGACCCGCAACCGCGAGGTCACCGAGCTCCCCGGCGGCCTGAAGATCCTCATCGACGCGCTGATCACCCCGACCGACGGCCCGCTCGGCGACAGCGGCATCGCCATCGACGACGGCGAGGTCCGCATCTTCAACCAGAACGACGCCCGGCCGGTCGAGGACGGCCCGGTGGCGGCGTTCGGTCCGTACGACGCGCACTTCCTGCAGTACTCCGGCGCCATCTGGTACCCGATGGTCTACGACTTCCCGGACCGGATGAAGGCCACGGTCGGCCGCCGCAAGCGCGAGAACGGCATGGCGCGCGCGCTGCGCTACGTCGAGCAGTACGGCGCCGGGCAGGTCTTCCCCTTCGCCGGCCCGCCCTGCTTCCTGGACGAGCGCGACGGCCTGTTCGCCATCAACGACTTCGACGACGACCCGACGAACGTCTTCCCCAGCCAGCTGGCGTTCCTGGAGTTCATGCGCGAGCAGGGCCACGACAACGGCCACCTGTTCGTCCCCGGCACCACCGTGGTCCTCGGCGCCGACGGCAAGTGCGAGATCGAGCAGGTCCCGCAGGCGCAGATCGACGAGATCTACGGCGACCGCCGCACCTACCTGACGAACTACCAGAAGCGCGCGCAGCCGCAGATCGACGCGATGCACGCGGGTCTGCCGCAGGACAAGTCCGACCTGGTCGCCCAGCTCAAGGAGTGGATCGAGCCGCTGCTGGAGTGGGCCGACCACACCTGCGCCGGGCTGAACGGCCGGATCCTGCTGGAGACCGCGGACCCGGCGAGCGGCGAAGTCGACGACCACATCGTCTTCGACTTCCTCACCCGCACGATCGGGACGTGGGACGGCGAGGCGGAGTGCCGCTACAAGTTCCGCACCGAGCGTCCGCTGATCGAGCACCTGGTGCGGACCCGGACCCCGGACTGGGTGAACGAGCTGTTCCTGTCCTGCCGGTTCCAGGCCTCTCGCAAGGGCCCTTACAACGAGTACATCTACACGTTCTTCAAGTCGCTCTCCGAAGAGCACATGACGTACGTCGAGGGGTACTACGCCGAGTCCAGCGACGTCACCGACCTGGCCCAGGCCGAGGGCTACGCGGTGCAGCGGCACTGCCCGCACCTGAAGGCGGACCTGACCCGCTTCGGGACGGTCGCGGACGGGGTGCTGACCTGCTCGATGCACGGCTGGCAGTTCGACCTGACGTCCGGGCGCTGCCTGACCAGCGACGACCGCAAGCTGGTGGCGCGGCCGCTGACCGCCGAGGACGGGGAGCTTCCGGAGATTCCGAAACAGACACAGATTCCCGCCGAAGTCTGAGCTCGCACGGGAACAGTGGCCCCCGGCGCGGTAGTTTGCATGACTGGTCCGGCGAACGGACCGTAGGCGAACGGAAGGAACAGGCCCGTGCGGCTGGGGGTCAACGTCCCGAATTTCGGACCGGCCACATCGGTGGACGTGTTGGAGCGCTGGGCGCACGTCGCCGAGGGTCTCGGCTTCGACCTGCTGATGGTGTCGGATCACGTGCTGGTCACTCCGGACTTCGCCGACCGCTATCCGGCGCCGTTCCAGGACCCGCTCACCACGCTGGCCTGGCTGGCCGGCCGCACCTCACGGATCCGGCTGGGCACCACCGTGCTGATCATGCCGTACCGGCAGCCGGCCCTGACCGCGCAGATGGCGGCGAGCCTGCACCGCCTGTCGCGCGGGCGCTTCGTGCTCGGCGTGGGCGTCGGCTGGTCCCGGCAGGAGTTCGCAGCGCTCGGCGTGCCGCATGAGCGCCGCGGCCGGCTGACCGACGAATACCTGGACGAGATACACCAGATCTGGGGCGGCGGCATCGAAGGCGTGGCTCCGGCCCTGCTGCCGGAGGAACTGCCCGGACCGCCGGTGTGGATCGGCGGCAACAGCGACGCGGGCATCCGGCGCGCGGTGGTGTCCGGCAACGGCTGGCACCCGCTGGGCTTCACGATGGACTGGATCACGGACGCGGTCGGGCGGCTGAAGGCGTTCGCCGACGAGGCCGGGCGCGCGGTGCCGACGCTGGCGCCGCGGATCAAGCTGCGGGTGACGGCCGAGGCGGTCGCGGACCCGGAGCGGCAGGCCGGGATCGGCAGCCTGGAGCAGGTGCTCGACGACCTGGACCGGCTGCGTGCGCTGGGGTCGGAGGTCGTGGTGCTGGATCCGTACCACGGGGATCCGGCGGAGTTGGAGCGGCCGGAGCAGGCTTGGCGGGACTTGGCCGTCGTGGCTGCGGCTTGGGATGACTTCTCTGCGGCGTCCGGCGCTTAGCGGCTTACGGCTTGAGCCATGTGTGCCGCACCGCCGCCCTCGGCGTGAAGGTCCGAGGGCGGCGGCGCGGCTGTTTCCAGCGGGTACTTCGGCTCAGGTTCAGGCCGCGATCATCCCGGCCAGCTCCCGCTGCAGGGCCGTGACCGGCGCGTCGAACCACCCCGCGGCCAGGGACGCGGCCAACGGGTCCGGGAAGATGTCCTCGACCCCGTCGGCCACCGCGGCCATGATTTCGGCCGCGACCGCGTCGGGCGCGGCCTTGGCGATGTCCAGGTCCTTCGACATCTCGGTGTCGAGCGGCCCGGCCAGCACCGCGTGCACCCGCATCCCCCTCGGTGCCAGCATCGCCCGCAGCACCTGCGTGAACGAGTACGCCGCCGCCTTCGAGATCGAGTAGGCCGGCATCAGCGGGACCGCCGCGACCGAGCTGGTGGACAGCACGTTCACCAGCGTGCCGCGGGAGGCGCCGAGCTGGTGCCGGAAGGCGTGCGAGACGTCGTACGGTCCGTAGAGGTTGACCGCGAGCAGCCGCTCCAGCTCGGCCCGGTCGTCGAGCGCGGCGTAGGAGGCGACGCCGGCGTTGTTGACCAGCATGTCCAGCTCCTCGACCGTCTTGGCCGCGAGCTCGATCTGCGCGGCGTCGGTGATGTCCAGCGCCAGCGGGACGACGCGGCTGTCCGGGTGCGGCACGGGCCGGCGCGCCCCGGCGTAGACACGCTTGGCGCCGTGCCCCAGGGCGGCGTTGACCAGGGCCCGGCCCAGGCCGCGGTTGGAGCCGGTGACCAGGACGGTCTTGTCGGTGAGGAAGTCGTTGGTGGTCATGGTGTCTCACTCCGATCGGAGTCGTTCTTTCGTTGACACCCCCACTGACACGGGCCCGGCCGGAAACTGGGTGCCCGCGGACCGCCCAGTTTCCGGGCCGCACGGTGTCGGATCAGAGTGAGAGGAGGTGGCGAGCATGGAGATGTCCGCCGATCTGCTGCACCGCGCCCGCTCCGGCGACCGCGACGCGTTCGCCGAACTGGTCGGGCCGTACCGGGGTGAGCTGCACCTGCTGTGCTACCGCATGCTCGGGTCCTTCCAGGACGCCGAGGACACGCTCCAGGAGGTGCTGCTGGCGGCGTGGCTCGGCCTGGCCGGGTACGAGGAGCGCGCCTCGCTGCGGACCTGGCTGCACCGCATCGCGACGAACCGGTGTCTCAACGCCCTGCGGTCGGCCGGGCGGCGGCCGCAGCCCACGGCGGGGTTCTCCCAGCCGGTGCCGGAGCCGTCGGGACGCAACGAGGTGCTGTGGCTCCAGCCGTACCCGGACCTGCTGCTCGACCGGCTGCCCGACGGGGAGCCGGGGCCGGAGGCGAGGTATGAGTCAGCCGAGGCGATCTCGCTGGCGTTCCTGACCGCGCTCCAGCTGCTGCCGCCGAATCAGCGCGCGGTGTTGCTGCTTCGGGACGTGCTCGGGTACCGCGCCGCCGAGGCCGCGGACCTGTTGGGGCTGACGGAGAGCGCCGTGACGAGTGCTTTGAAGCGCGCGCGGGCGACGCTGGACGCCACGGCGCGGGGGCCGAAGCGTCCGGGGCCGGTGCCCGGGAGCGAGGAGGAGCGGGAGCTGACCGAGCGGTTCGTCGCGGCGTTCACGTCGCACGACGTCGAGGCGCTGCTCGCGCTGATGACGGACGACATCTGGGTACGGATGCCCCCGATGCCGTTCGAGTACCACGGGATCGCGACCGTCCGGGACTTCTTCACGGCCATCGAGGCGCACCGGCGGGCGATCTGCCGTTTGGTGCCGACGCGCGCGAACGGCCAGCCGGCGTGGGGCGAGTACGCGCGGGACCGGATGACCGACCAGCTGCACTGCGTCGGGATCCTGGTGGCGCGGTACTGCGGGGACCGGGTCGACGAGCTGACGCACTTCGAGGCCGGGATCGCGGCGTCGTTCGGGTTGCCGCGGGTTTTGGGGGACGGGTGATTCGGAGTGACTATCGGTCGGTAGTCGATAGTCGGTAGTCGGGTGGTCGGTGGTCGGTGGTCGGTAGTCGTTAGTCGCGGGACGTGCCGGGCGCCGACCGCCACCCGAGGTGCTGGGGCGGCGGCGTCATGCCCATCCGCTCGTAGGCCGTGCCGACGATCTCCGAGGGCTGCAACGCCCACCGGATGAAGCGCCCGGCGGTCTGCGCGAGCGGACGGTCGATGAGGATGCGTACGGCGTCGGGGCGGCCCAGCCGCAGCGGCTCGCGGGCCCAGTCCGGGAGCAGCGCGGCGGCGCCGTTCATCAGGAGCCGGACCGCCGCGCGCTCCCCCGGCGTTTCGCCGTAGGTCCGGATGAAGTGGATGCCCTCGATCGCGGCCTCGGTGGCCTGGAGCTCGGGGCGCATGTCGCGCAGGTACCGCGCGACCTCCGACGCCGACTCCGGCACGTCCTCCGCGCCGAGCATGCGCGCCGGGACCGCGACCTCGCGGTAGTAGCGGTCGCGTTCGGCGGGGGTCAGCGGCGGCGCGCCGAAGCGCTCGTACCCGGCCAGGAAGCAGCGGACCTCGGCGACGTGGACCCAGGTCAGCAGGTGCGGGTCGGCGGCGCTGTAGGGGCGGCCGTCGGGGGCGGTGCCGTTGATGCGGGGGTGGACGCGGTCGCGGACGTGCGCGACCGCCGCCTCGGCCACTTCGGTGGAGCCGAAGCTCGTGGACATCACGTAGGCGGCGGTCCGGTTGAGCCGCGAGATCGCGTCGGTGCGGAAGTCGGAGTGCTGGTCGACGCCGGCCATCGCCAGCGGATGCAGCGACTGGAGCATCAGCGAGGCGAAGCCGCCCATCAGCATGCCCGGCGCGTCCGAGTGCACGCGCCAGGTCACGGAGCCCGGGCCGAACAGCCCCGGATCGCCGGGCGGGTTGGCGTAGCGCTCCTGGAGCCGGAGGCCGCGCGCGCCGTGGACGCTGGTGTTCACTTCGCGCCGGACGAACGCCTTCAGCCCGCGGGCCGGGTTGGGGACCGCGGGGCGGGCGGTGAGCGCGGTGAGCCTTGCCGTCATCAATCGAAACCTGTTCTACTTTTCCCCATGAGCCAGCGGGACCGCATCCGGATGTCCGATGATGAGATCGAAACCTTTTTCGCCGCCGCACGCAAGCTCCAGATCGCCTCGGCGAACCCCGACGGTACGCCGCACCTGGTGACGATGTACTACGCGCTACTGGACGGCGACCTGGCGTTCTGGACGTACGGGAAGTCGCAGAAGGCGCTGAACCTGCGGCGCGATCCGCGGATCACGTGCCTGCTGGAGGACGGGATCGCCTACGACGAGCTGCGCGGCGTCACGATCTACGGCGAGGTGGAGCTGATCGAGGACTTCGACCGGGTCGTGGCCTTCGGCATGCACCTCACGGCACGCTACCCGGAGGTCTTCGGCCCCGACGCCGAGGCGATGCGGCCCTTCGTGGAACAGCAGGCGGCCAAGCGCGTGGTGGTGCGGGTGCGGGCGAAGCGGACGGCGTCCTGGGACCACTCGAAGATGTGAGGTAGCGCCTACCGGCGCGCGCCGATGATGCCGACGTCGAACACATACGCCAACCAAGCGAGCACGAACTGCACGGCCCCGAAGACGAGGAACAGCGTCTGCAGGTCACCGGCCCCGTCGGAGCTGATCGCGGAGAGCACCAGCGTGACGAAGATGGCCGTGGTGATCATCGCCGGCAACGCCCCCGGCGCCCGCTCCCGAGGCAGGAACTCGCGCACCGCGACCAGCCCGGCGAGGAAGAACATGGTCGGCGCGAGCGCGTAGATGGCGACCCCGACCTTGTAGAGGTTCATGGAGTCACCGTCGCCCGCACTGACGTAGCCGAGGAAGAGGTTGATCACGCCGAGCGCCGCAACGCAGAGGTAGAGCATCTTGCCGAGCGGGACAGTGACGGCGGCGCGCGGGAGCGGGTGTTGGTGCGGCGGCTGTTGGTGGGGTGGCTGACCCGGCGCAGGCGGCGGCTGGGCATGCGGCGGCTGGCCTGGCACGGGCAGCGGCGCATGGTGCGGCCCTGATTGCGCGGGCTGGTGCGGTGGCGGCTGGCTCGATGCCTGCGGCTGCTGCGGCTGGCTCGGCGCGCGCGGCGGCTCAGGCTGCTGCGGCGGCTGATTCGCCTGCTGCCCCGGCGCGTCGGGCACCGAATCCTCGCCGTCCCCGCTGGCTCCACCCGGCATGCTCATCGGCGCTCCGTTTCCCAGCTCCGTTTCCCAGCTCGGCGGCCCGCCCGCCGCGTCCGCCGTCCCCTCAGCCGACCAGTGCGGCCGCATGATCGCCCTCGCCCGGCGCCGTTCGGGCGACCCGGTGTGCGAATCTGATGATCCATCAGAAACCCTTGCCATCGCACATGCAACACGTTCTAATTCACCTCATGCGGATCGCGTACACCGAGGCGCAGGCGCAGCTGCGCGACACACTCCGCTCCTACTTCGCCGAGCTGGTCACCCCCGAGGTCGCCGAGGAGATGTCCGGCGGCGAGTTCGGCGGGCCGCGCAGCCGGGAAGCGGTGCGGCGGATGGGCCGGGACGGGTGGCTGGGCGTCGGGTGGCCCGAGGAGTACGGCGGACAGGGGTTCACGCCTGTCGAGCAGTTCGTGTTCTTCGACGAGGCCCAGCGCGCCGGTGCCCCGGTGCCGTTCCTCACCGTCAACGCCGTGGGGCCGGCCATCATGCGGTTCGGCTCTGCAAAGCAGAAAGCAGAGATCCTTCCGCGCATCCTCGCCGGTGAGTGCATGTTCGCCATCGGCTACTCCGAGCCGGATTCCGGGACCGACCTGGCCAGTCTGAAGACCCGCGCCGTGCTGGAACCCGACGGGAAGCACTACGTCGTCAACGGCCAGAAGATCTTCACCTCGCTCTCCGACCACGCCGACTACGTCTGGCTCGCCTGCCGCACCGACCCCGGCGCCCCGGAGCGCACCGGCAAGAAGCACAAGGGCATCTCGATCCTGATGGTCCCGACCTCGGACCCGGGCTTCAGCTACACCCCGATCCACACCATCGGCGAGGCCTCCACCTACGCCACCTACTACACCGACCTGCGCGTCCCGGCGGAGAACGTCATCGGCGAGCCCGGCGAGGGCTGGCGCGTCATCACCACGCAGCTCAACCACGAGCGCGTCGCGCTGTGCTCCTCCGGATCCCTGGAGCGCCCCTTCACCGAGGTCGTGGAGTGGGCCCGGCAGACCAAGCTCGCCGACGGCACCCGCGTCATCGACCGCGAGTGGGTCCGCGTCCACCTGGCGCGCATCCAGGCCAAGCTCGCCGCGCTGCGCCTGTTCAACTGGAAGGTCGCCGCCTCCGCGGAACTGGACGTCGCCGACGCCTCCGCGACCAAGGTCTGGGGCACCGAGCTCTACTGCGAGGCGTACGGCCTGCTCCTGGAAGTCCTCGGCGCGGCCGGCGCGCTGAAGAAGGAGTCCCCCGGCGCCCTGCTCGCCGGCCGCGTCGAACGCGCCTATCGCGGCGTCCTGATCCTCACCTTCGGCGGCGGCACCAACGAGATCCAGCGCGACCTGATCGCCCTGTTCGGGCTCGACATGCCCCGCATCCCCCGCCACTAGGAGCCCGCCATGGATTTCGAGCTGACCGAGGAACAGCGGGCCCTGGTCGACCTCGTCGACCGGATCCTCGCCGACCACTGCGGCCACGAGCGCCTGGCCGAGCTGGAGAAGGACGCGCGCGGCAGCGGGATCGGCTCCGTGCACGACGCGCAGGCCTGGCGCGCGCTCACCGCCGCCGGAGCCGTCACCGCGCTGCTCCCCGCCGACGGCGACCTGGGGATCATGGGCTTGGCGCTGCTCGCCGAAGTCGGCGGAAAGCACACGGCCTACGTCCCCGTCGTGGCGGCGATCGCCCTCGGGGCCCTTCCGCTGGCGCGCTTCGGCGGCCACGAGGACCTGCTCGCCGACGTCGCCTCCGGCGCCAAGCTGGCCACTGCCGCCCTGGAAGAGCCCGGAGAACCCGACTCCCTCACCACTACTGCGCGCCGCAGCGAGGGCGACACCTTTGTCCTGGACGGCGCAAAGACGATGGTCCCGTATGGCGACCTGGCCGATGTCGTTCTCGTCCCGGCCGCTCTCGACGACGCGCCCGCGCTGTTCGTCGTCCCGCGCTCCGCTCTTAAGGTGACGCCGCTACTGGCCACCGGACGGCAGCCCTATGCGGAACTGGAACTAGACGCGGTAACCGTTCCTCAAGAGGCGCTTCTAGCGCGCGGCGCAGAGGCTCTGGACTGGCTCCGCGATCTGGGCACCATCGCCTACGCCGCCGAGGCGTCCGGCGTGTGTACCGAAGCAGTCGCCATGACCGCGCGCTACACCAGTACCCGCAAGCAGTTCGGCGAGCCGATCGCCTCCTTCCAGGCCGTGGCCCAGCGCGCCGCCGACGCCTTCATCAGTGCCGAAGCCCTCCGGCTGTGCATGCTGCACGCCGCGTGGCTCATGGACGACGCCGCGCGCGGAGGCCACTCCTCCACTCCTGCAGAGGCCTCTGCAGACGTCGCTATAGCGAAGTTCCACGCAGGGGACGCAGGCTCCCGCGTCCTGCACGCCGCGCAGCACTTGCACGGCGGCATCGGCGTGGACACGGACTACCCGCTGCACCGCTACTTCGTCCGGGGCCAGCAGATCGAGCAGACCCTCGGCACCGCCACCCGGCAGCTCCTCCGCATCGGCGCACACCTGGCAGAGTAAGGACTCCTCCATGCAGTTCAACCTCGCGGACCTGTTCGAGAGCGTCGTCGACAAGATCCCTAAGAAGGAAGCCCTGGTCGTCCCCGGCGTGCGGCGATGGACGTACCGGGAGTTGGACCGCGAGGCGAACCGGGTGGCGCACTTCCTGCTGGCGCGGGGGGTAGGCGTGGGCGACCACGTCGGGATGCACATGTACAACGGGTCGGAGTACGTGGTGGCGGTCCTGGGGTGCCTGAAGGTCCGCGCCGTGCCGATCAACATCAACTACCGCTATGTGGCCGACGAACTCCGTTACCTCTACAGGGACGCCGATCTGGTCGCCGTAGTAGTGGATGCGGAGTTCGGCGATCGGGTGCGCGAGGTCGCCGGCGACTCCCCGAAGCTCAAGACGATCGTCTCCGTCGGCGGCGCTATAGAGGATCTGCCCTCTGTCACTTATGAGAACGCTGTACGTGAGCAGTCCGAGGAGCGGGACGGACTACTCCCCCATGGAGAACGCTCTGCAGACGACCTCTACATCATCTATACCGGCGGGACCACAGGGATGCCCAAGGGCGTCATGTGGCGCCATGAGGACATCTTCTATGCGGGGATGGCAGGGGGACGCCCTTACGGCGAACCCATGAAGGATCCGGCCGAAATCGCCGACAGTATCGACCCTGCGGCGGGGCAGATGGCGACGTTCCCTATAGCGCCGCTCATGCACGGCGCCGCGCAGCTCGCCACCTTCATCAGCTTCAACATGGGCCAGAAGGTGGTCCTGAACCGGAAGTTCGACGCGCACGAGGTGCTGCGCACCGTCGAGCAGGAGAAGGCGAACGTCATCTCCATGGTCGGCGACGCCATGGGCCGTCCCCTCGCCGAGGCGCTGGCCGGGCCGCTGGCCGGGACCGACGTCAGCAGCCTGTTCGTGCTCAGCTCGGCCGGCGCGATCCTGTCCGAGGCAGTGCGCGAACAGCTCCAGGCGCAGCTGCCGAACGTGCTGATCCGCGACAACTTCGGCTCCACGGAGAGCGGCTTCAACGGCGACGCCGCGCCGGGCAGCGGTCCGGCCGGCGGGATGCGTTTCACCGTCAACGAGCGCACCACGGTGTTCCTGGACGAGGAGCACCGGCCGGCCACGCCGGGCGACGGCCGGGTCGGGCGGGTGGCGCAGCACGGGAACGTGCCGCTGGGGTACTACAACGACCCGGCGAAGACCGCCGAGACGTTCTTCGAGCACGACGGCCGCCGGTGGGTGCTGCTCGGGGACATGGGGACGCTGGAGGCGGACGGTTCCGTCTCGGTGCTCGGACGCGGGTCGCAGTGCATCAACACCGGCGGGGAGAAGGTGTTCCCCGAGGAGGTCGAGGCGGTGCTGAAGGCGCATCCGGGGGTCTTCGACGCGATCGTCGCCGGGGCACCGGACGAGCGGTTCGGGAACCGGGTGGCCGCCGTCATCCAGCCGCGTTCGGACGGCGACGACGCCCCGACGGACGGCGAGCTGGAGGAGTTCTGCCGTGGCAGACTTTCCGGTTACAAGGTGCCGCGCCTGCTGGTGCGGGTGTCGCAAATCCGCCGTTCCCCGAGCGGCAAACCCGACTACCCTTGGGCGAAAGAGCTGGTCACCGAAGCGGCCCGCGGCGAAAAGTGAGACGCGGGTCACACGAAAAGCTCTTGCGCCGGAAATCAGTTGACAGTCTGTCGGCGGCCACCACTGGACCTTTGCCGACCCGGTGTCTTACGCTACTTACGCTAACGTAACCTACGAACCCGTAAGTTTCGGGTCCGTAGGTCCGTCCCCCAAGGCCCGCTTCCCCAGGCCTGAGCGTGTAGGAGCCCGTCCCATGACCGTCACCGACCTGCCCCGGCAGAGCGCCCGCCCGACGAACGCCATGTCAGAGGCGGCCCTGCTCAGCGAGCTGGAGCAGGTGGTGGAGGAGAACCTGAACCGCCACCTGTCCACCGCCAAGGAGTGGTTCCCGCACGAGTACGTCCCGTGGAGCGAGGGCGAGAACTTCGACGGCGTCATGCAGGGCAAGCCCTGGAGCCCGGACCAGTCCCGGATCCCGGACATCGCCCGCACCAGCCTGGTCCTGAACCTGATGACCGAGGACAACCTGCCCAGCTACCACCGCGCGATCGCGGTGCAGTTCGGCCAGGACGGCGCCTGGGGCACCTGGGTGCACCGCTGGACCGCCGAGGAGGGCCGGCACGGCATCGCGATCCGCGACTACCTGCTGACCACCCGCGCCGTCGACCCGGTGGCGCTGGAGCGCGAGCGCATGACGCACATGTCGAACGGCTACAGCCAGCCGGACAGCTACGACGCCGTGCACTCGGTGGCGTACGTGAGCTTCCAGGAGCTGGCGACCCGCATCGCGCACCGCAACACCGGCAAGGTGTCCGGCGACCCGGACTGCGAGCGCCTGCTGGCCCGCGTCGCCCAGGACGAGAACCTGCACATGCTCTTCTACCGCAACCTGCTCAGCGCGGCCTTCGAACTCGACCCGGACCAGACCATGCGCGCGGTGACGAACGTGGTCCAGCAGTTCCAGATGCCGGGCTCAGGCCTGCAGGACTTCAACCGCAAGTCAGTCATGATCGCCAAGGCCGGCATCTACGACCTGCGCATCCACCACGACGAGGTGCTGATGCCGATCCTGCGCCAGACCCGCGCCCTGGAGCGCGACGACCTCGGCGCGGAGGGCGAGATCGCCCGCACCGAGCTGGCGGAGTTCATGGAGGGCCTGGACACCGCCGCGGCGCGGTTCTGCGAGCGGCGCGAGGCGCTGCTGGCGAAGCAGGCGGCGCGGCGCGAGAAGTAGGGCGGCTGCTGCTGCGCTGTCGCTGTCGAGCGGGGCTCGGTCGGCCGGGGTGGCGCGCACGCGCTGCAGGTACGGCCGGGGCGGCGCGACGCGAGAAGTAGGACGCTGGCGCGCTGTCGCTGTCTAGCGGGGCTCGGTCGGTGGCAGGGCTCGGTCAGCCGGGGGCGCGGCCCGCACGTGCTGCCGGTACGGCCCGATGCTGCCGGGGAGCGCCCCACGCGCCCGAAGCGAATCAGCTTCTTGATGTAAGAGGCGCGCGGTGCCGTGCGCGAAAAAAAGTGAAACAGAACCCTAAAGTCCTCCGGGCGATCTGCCGATACATCTAGTAAGCGGCCCGGCCCCGGCGTAGCCCGCGTTCCTGCCCTCCGCGAGCGCGCCGCCGCCGGACCCGCCTCCTGGTAGAAGGTCGCCGGCCGGTTGCCCCCCGGCCTGTCGGGGACCGGTTTCGACCGTGATGATCTGCGGAATCAGCACCCGCAGATCATCACGGCGTTACTTGGGGCGCGGCGAAGCCAGGGCAGGCGGTGGCGACATGCCCGCATCAGGACCCGCAGCCGCTGCCAGAGCAACCTCGCGCCGCATCAGCCCCTCAGGGCAGCAGCACCAGCTTCCCCAGCGCCCCTCCCCGCTGCATCCGTCGGTGTGCCTCTGCGGCCGAGGCCAGGGGCAGCGTCTCCGCGATGCGTGGCGTGAGCGTGCCAGCCTCCGCGAGGCGGGAGAGCTCTGCCAGGTCGCCGACTGCCTCGTTCACGAATACTGTCACCGGGTCGATTCCGCGCGCCGGGGTGAACTGGCCGCCGGGGATCCAGAACTCGGGGACGACCGTCGCGTAGCGGCCGCCGTCGCGGACTCGGGCGAAAGCCGCGAGTGCCGTCGCGCCTCCGGTCACGTCCAGTGCTGCGTCGACCGCCGCGCCGGAGGCGTCGCCGACGTCGGTCAGCACCTCGATGCCGCGCGAGCGCGCCAGTTCCACTACGAAGCCGCCGACTGCGCTGCCGGGGCGGTTCACCAGCAGGGTCTCCCCCGGGGCCAGTGCGAGGTGGTGCAAGGCGGTCTGGGCCGTCAGTCCTGCCAGGGGCAGTGCTGCGGCCTCGGCCCAGTCCAGCTTCGTGGGGGCCGTTGCGACGAGGCGTTCCGGGAGAGTTGTGTACTCCGCGTAGGCGCCGATCTGGGTCTGGGAGTGGGCCGTGTAGCCGATCACGGCCGTTCCCGGTGGGAAGGCGTCGGTGCCGGCCTCCACGACGCCGGCCAGGTCGTAGCCGGGTACCAGGGGCATTCGCACCGGGTCGGGCCAGGCGTAGCGTCCTTCGCGCATGCCGATGTCGGCGGGGTTCACGGCGGCGGCGCGGATGCGGATCAGGACTTCGCCGGGGGCGGGGTCGCGGAGGTCGAGCTTCGTTGGGATCAGGTTCTCGGCGGGCCCGAATTCGTGGACTGCCATGGCGTTCATCGTCGTCATGGCAGTGACGGTACGGTCGGTGCGCGGGGCGCGCCTTGACCTGGATCAAGCGGTGACCGGATGCCTGCGGCGGATGCGGCTCAGCGCCTCGGGTGTCACGCCGATGTAGGCCGCGACCTGGGACAGGGGGACGCGGGGTGCGATCGCCGCGAAGTCGTCGAGGAAGGTGCGGTAGCGCTCGGCGGCGTCGTCGAGGAGCAGCGTGCGGTTGCGGAGTTCCGCGGTGATGAACTTGTGCTCCGTCAGGCGCGCGGTGAGTTCGCGCCAGCCCGCGTGGCGTTCGATGAGGTCCGGGATCGCGCCCGGGGGCATCGCCAGGTACCGCGTCGGTTCCAGGGCCTGGATGGCCAGGTCGGAGATCTCGACCGTCAGCAGCGCGCGGTACGTGCACACCAGCGCGTCGTCGGAGGCAAACGTGTTGACGCGCTCGCGCCCGTCCGGGCCGACGAACACCTGCCGCACCAGCCCCCGCAGGATGAAGCTCGACCGCGAGTCCGAGTCCCCGATCCGCGCCAGGTACTCGCCTTTGGCGGCTTCGGCCACCCGGAAACGCCGCGCCGGCTCCAGCTCGGCGTCGGTCATCCCCGGAGCCCACCGCCGGGCGAAGGCGGCGAACTGCTCGAACGCGGCAGACGCAGCAGACGCGGCAACTGTGACGGACGTGGCCGGCGCACCAGACATCAAAGAGCCTCCTCCCCACTAAGAAGGCCCCGCCGACCGCCCGCGATTCCCACCGCGCAGCAGAAAGCCCGCCGACGCAGCTCAGGATGCGTCGGCGGGCTCCCACGAGCAGGCGAGAACTACTTGATCGACCCCGCGGTCAGCCCGTCGACCACCCTGCGCTCGATCAGCCCGAACAGCACGATCACCGGGATCGTCGCGATCAGCGTGCTCGCGAACAGGTGCCCGTAGTCGACGGTGTACTGCCCGATGTAGTTGTCCACCGCCACCGAGAACGGAGCCTTGTCCGGACTCGTCGTCAGCGTCAGGGCCACGATGAACTCGTTCCACGCCGCGATGAACGTGAAGATCAGCGCGGTCACGATCCCCGGCATCGCCAGCGGGATCGTCACCCGGCGGAACGCGCCGAGGCGCGTGGCCCCGTCGATCATCGCGGCCTGCTCCAGTTCGACCGGGATGGCCGCGAAGTACGCCGACAGGATCCACACCGCGAACGCCAGGTTGAAGCCCGCGTCCACGACGATCAGGGCCCAGACCGAGTTGATGCCGCCCAGGTCGCGCATCTCGCCGTAGATGCCGACCACCATCGCGGTGGGCTGGAACATCTGCGTGACCAGCACCAGCAGCAGGAACGTCTTACGGCCGCGGAACTTCTTGCGGGCCGTGTAGTACGCCGCCGGCAGCGCCACCAGCAGCACCAGCAGGGTCGCGCCGCCGGCGACCTCCAGCGTGATGCGCATGTTGGTGCCGAAGCTGGAGTCGCCGGAGAACACCGTGGTGAAGTTCGACCACTGCAGGTGCTTCGGGATGATCGTCGGGTCGGAGGTCTCGTTCACCGGCCGCAGCGCGGTCAGGAACATCTCGATGTAGGGGGTGATGAAGATCAGCGCGATCAGGTACGCGCCGCCGATCAGCGCGATCTTGCGCACGCCCGGCAGGCCGCGCGGCGGCTTCGGCGCGCCCGGCACGCGGTCCTGGCGCGCGGTCGGCGACGAGGTCGTGACTGCGGTCATGCGTCGACCTCACTGTTCCACTTACTCACCTTCAGGAAGGCGAAGACGATCACGATCACCAGCGCGAAGTTCACCACCGACAGGGCCGCGGACTCGCCGATGTTCTGGCGCTTGAGGATCCACATGAAGACCGTGGTGGTCGCGGTGTCGTAGCCCGGTCCGCCGTGCGTCATCTCCCAGATGATCGGGAAGCTGTTGAACACGTTCATCACGTTGATGACGGTGGCCACCAGCAGCGCCGGCCGCAGCAGCGGCAGCGTGACCGAGAAGTAGGTGCGCACCTTGGACGCGCCGTCGACCTTGGCCGCCTCGTAGACCTCGGCCGGGACGGTCTGCAGGCCGGCGATCACGGTGTAGCTGGCGAACGGGATCGACACGAAGACCGCGACGCCCATCTCCCAGATGAACCCGGAGGTGGAGTGCCCCAGCCAGTCCGCGGTGGCGCTGTTGCGGTCCACCAGGCCCAGGTCGCTCAGGATCAGGTTGATGAATCCGTAGCCCGGGTAGAGCATCCACTTGAAGATGATCGAGGTCATCATCACCGAGGCCGCCCACGGGGCGATGAGCGCCCAGCGCGCGACGGTGCGTCCCGGGAACTTCTTGTTGAACAGCTGCGCGACGCCCAGCGAGATCACCATCGTGGCGGTGACGACCACCACCACCCAGATCCCGGTGCGCTCCAGCACACCGTTCAGGTCCTGTTCCTTGAACAGCTTGTTGTAGTTGTCCGTCCCGTTGGAGCCCAGGTTCACGCCGTAGCGCGACCAGTGCGTGGTCGAGGACTGGACCATCTTCACCACCGGCCACAGCACGGCGAAGGCGATCAGCGCGATCGCCGGGCCGATCCAGGCCAGCGGGGCCAGGCCGGACAGTACCGACCTGGCGGAGGAGGGGCGGGACCGGGCTGGCCGGCCCCGCTCTGTGTGCGTCGTCATCGCTGGGACGTCCCGTACTGCCTTAGTTCTTCGCCGTCGCGACGGCCTGGATCTGGTCCAGGACGCCCTTCGGGTCGGAAGTCACGGCCTTGCCGACGATGTCCTTGACCTTCTGCGAGGCCGGGTCCCAGTTCGGGTCCGAGCTCGGGTACCAGGCGGCCGAGGGCAGCGCGTCGATGAACGGCTTCAGGGCCGGGTTCTGCGTCGACAGGTCGGTCGCCGCGTCCTGGGTGGCCGGCAGCAGGTCGTACTCGTTGTCGAACTGCTCCTGGTACTGCTTCTGCAGCGCGAAGTCCAGGAACTCGCCGATCGCGGTCTTGTGGTCCGGGTGGGTGTTGAAGGCCTCGATGAAGTCGGCGACGCCGAGCGGCGAGGTGACCGGGCCGGACTTGCCGGGGATCGCGGTGGCCTTCCAGTTGCTGCCGATGGTCCCCTCCTTGAGGATCGGGAGCAGCGACGGGGAGCCGTTGATCATGCCCGTGTTGCCGGCCGCGAAGTCCTTCCACAGGTCGGTGCGGGACTTGGTGGCCGGGTCGGACTCGGTCAAACCGGGCTTGACCAGGTTGTCGGTCAGCCACTGGAAGGTCTGGACGTTCTGCGGGGAGTTGATCGCCCACGCGCCCGAGGCGTCCTTGTAGCCGCCGCCGTTGCCCAGGAACCACAGGTAGGTCTCGGCCTGCGCCTCCTCGGAGCCCAGCGGGAGGCCGAAGCCGGTCTTGCCGATCCCCTTGATCTTGGCGGCGTCGGCGGCCACGTCGGCCCAGGTCTGCGGCGCCGCGGTGATGCCGGCCTGCTGGAACAGCGCGGTGTTGTAGAACAGCGCGCGGGTCGAGGTGGTGAACGGGATGCCGTACTGGGCCTGGGTGCCGTCCTGGCCCTTGGTCTGGCCGAGCTGGGCCACGTGCGGGATCAGGTTGCTCACGGTCTGCGGCGAGACGATGTCCGAGGCCTTGTACAGCAGGCCCTGCGCCGCGACGTCGGCGTAGCCGCCGCCCTCGAACAGGTCCGGGGCGTCGTTGTTCTGGACCGCCGTGGTCAGCTTGGTGGCCAGGTTGTCCCAGGTCGCCATCTGCAGGTCGACCTTGACGTTCGGGTACTTGGCCTGGAAGGCGTTGATGATGCCCTGCCAGTAGAGCTTGGTGTCGTCGGTCGGAGTGCTGCCGTAGTTCGGGGCGAGCAGCGTGATGGTGACCGGCTTGGAGGAGCTGCCGCTGTTCGAGCCGGACGACGAGGACTTGCTGGACGAGCAGGCCGACAGGGCGAGAGCCGCGGCCAGACCGGTCGCAGCGATAGTGGCGAGACGCTTCACCTGGGATCCACCTTTGTAGGAAGGGTGAGGGTTGGGGACTACAGGTCGTGACGCTGGGACACGCTAATCACGTTTGGCCCGGCGGTATAGACCAGACGGTCCTCAGGTATAGACCAGTTATCGAACCGTCACCTCGGAATGCCCACAAAACGGGATCAAATCGGGCGTAATCAAGGCCTTGAAAGCGACTTCACGATGAACCACTGTTGAGCCGCAGATGTTGATCGGGATCGCGGGCACCCCGGGCATCCTGACCGGATCGTTCCGCAGCTGGGCCGGAACGGGTCTGCCGCGCGCCCGGCCGGACCGCGATCGTAGAGGGCATGACACAGCGAGCCCTCATCGTGATCGATGTCCAGGAGTCCTTCCGTTCCCGCCCCCTGTGGGCCCTCATCGACAACCCCGACATCGCGGACGACGTCAACCGCCTGGTCGACCACGCCCGCGAGCAGGGCGACCTGGTGGTCTGGGTCCTGCACCAGGAGCCCGGCAGCGGCGGCGCCTTCGACCCGGAGTCCGGCCACGTCCGCTACCTGGACGGCCTGCGCGAGCCGGCCGCCGGCGAGCCCCAGATCCGCAAGACCTCCCACAACGCGTTCACCACCACCAACCTGCAGCAGCTGCTCACCGAGCAGGGCGTCGGCGAGCTGGCGATCTGCGGCATCCGCACCGAGCAGTGCTGCGAGACCACCGCGCGCCTGGGCTCCGACCTGGGCTACCAGGTGACGTTCGTGGTCGACGCGACCGCGACCAACCCGATCCCGCACCCGGACGCGCCGGAGGACCTGACCCCCGAGCAGCTGCTGGCCGACCCGCGCACGCTACCGGCCGCGGCGGTCGTGGAGCGCACCGTCTTCGCGCTCGCCAAGCGCTTCGCGACCGTCGCGACGGTGGACGAGGTGGTCGGCGCGGGCGCCCTGGCGGACAGCCGGGTAGGCTGACCGGATTGTGAAGGTCGTCTTCCTGCTCATCCCGCGCCTGCACCTGCTGGACCTGTCCGGTCCGGCCCAGGTGTTCTCCACCGCCGATGATCTCGGGTTCCCGTACGAGCTGCGGTACTACGCCGAGCAGGAAGACATCGAGACCGCGCAGGGCGTCCGGCTGCGCGCCGAGACCGACTGGCCCGGCGCCGGCCCGGAGGACCTCGTGCTGGTCCCGGGCTGGCGCTCGCCCACGCTCAAGGGCAGCCCGCGCCCGGGCCGCGAGCTGCTGGCCCGGCTGGTCGAGCACCACCGCGCCGGCGGCACCGTGGCCAGCGTGTGCTCCGGCGCCGACGTGCTGGGCCAGGCCGGGCTGCTGACCGACCGGCGCTGCACCACGCACCACGACCTGCAGGACGAGCTCGCCGCGCGCTACCCCCGGGCCCGCGTCGAGCGCGACGTGGTCTACGTCGCCGACAGCCGGGTGGTGACCTCCGCCGGCATCGCCAGCGGCATCGACCTCGCGCTGCACCTGGTCGCCGAGCGCCACGGCCCGGCCGCGGCGGCGCGGGTCGCCCGGGACATGGTGGTCTACGCGCGCCGCTCCGGCGAGGAGTCCCAGGACAGTGCGATGCTGCGGCACCGCTGGCACCTGCGCGACGCCGTGCACCGCGCGCAGGACCGGATCGACACGGATTTTGCCGAACCTTTGCGCCTGGCCGATCTGGCCCGCGCCGGCGGCGTCAGCGAGCGCACGCTGACCCGGCAGTTCGTGGAGAGCACCGGGATGACTCCGCTGCGCTACCAGCAGACGCTGCGCGTGGAACGGGCCGAACACCTGATCGGACATGGGGAGACGGTGGAAGCGGCGGCCCGCGCGGTCGGTTTCGCCGATGCCCGGATGCTCCGCCGGCTCCGTTCGCGCGTGATGTAGGACACGTCGCTTTCGCCCTCTTGCTCCGCAACCGCCCCGGGGTTGCCACGCGTCTGAGAAGCGCAGGGAATTGTTGGCAAGCTGGCGGTACCCATCAATGAATGGCCATACTCTGAGGCTGGATCGGGGACCGGACTGAGAGGATCGTGGATGACACCGGCACCGACGGGAAGGACCGGCGACGGCTATCCGGGACGCGGGGTTCCTCCGCGGCCGGACCGGCCGCAGGGACCGCCCCGCAGCCGTGATGTACCGCGGCCCCGGCCCCCGCAGGACCCCCGCCAGGGGCCCCCGGCGGAGCCGACGCCGTGGGACGACTACTCCAACCCTCAGGCCCCTCAGGCCGCTCAAGCTCCCCAGTACCCGCAGCGCCCGCAGGCCCGCGATCCGCGCGGCGGACAGCAGCGCGATCCGCGCGATCCGCGCGACCCCGGCCGGCCGCGCGCGCCCCGGGACCCGCGCGATCCGAGCCAGCAGCCACGCCCGGACCTCCAGCAGGGCGGATACCCGCAGCCCGGCTATCCGCCGCAGGCGGGGCGTCCGCAGGCCGGCTACGCGCAGCAGCCGCCGAGCTACCAGCAGAGCCCGAGCTTCCAGCGCGTGGACCGCGCGACGCAGGAGATGCGGACCGCCGAGGAGACCCACGTCCCGCGCGGGACCCGGCGCCGGGTCCCTCAAAACCCTGAGGATCTGCGTCCGGCCGGGGTCCCCGGCCCGCGGCCCCAGCCCAACGGCTACTCCCAGGGCCCGGACCAGGACGAGTTCTCCTCCAGCTTCCAGGAGGGCTACGCCGGGTACGACGGGGACGACGGCCCCGAGACCGACGACCCGGACGCCCTGGACGGCGAGCGCGGCGGCCGCGGCCGCCGGCGCGCGGGCAGCCGCCGCAAGGACCGGCTCTCCCCGGCCCAGCGCCGCCGCCGCAAGACGATCTTCCGCAGCGTCGCCGCGGTCCTGGCCGTGTTCGTCTTCATGACCAGCTACTCGCTCTACGGCGCGCTGAGCGCCCCGGGCAACATGAGCAACCAGGCGCGGGTGGCCGAATGGGCCCGCGGGCACGGCATGGGCTGGGCCGTGACCTGGATGGAGAACCAGCAGTACCAGAACAACAAGCCCAAGACCGGCGGCAACCTGTCCCCGCAGCAGCTGGCCGACCTGGCCCCGCCCTCGGCGACGCCGACGCTGGCCAAGAACGAGCACGTGCTGCCGCCGATGAAGCCGTTCGTGCCGAACCCGGCGCCCGGCGAGGGCGACTGGTCCCCCGCGGTCGTGGTGAACGGCGTGCCGGTGATCCAGACCGCGAAGCTGCGCTCGGACCCGCAGCACCTGGAGTACCTGTCGGCGGTGTCGTGGATGGACCAGAAGCACGCCAGCTTCGTCCTGCACCCCGGCTCCCAGCAGCCCGGCACGGCCGGCTACAACCAGACCGACCACCTGGCCGGGGACCAGCTCAAGAACCTGATCGCGACCTGGAACGGCGCGTTCCTGCTGAACCCGAACGACGCGCACGGCGGTTTCTACCTCAACGGCAAGACCTACGGCACGCTGGTGCCCGGCCAGGCCTCGGAGGTGTTCTACAAGGACGGCACGATGAACGTCGGGTCCTGGAACTCCGGCCCCGGCCTGCAGATGGACCCGAACGTGGTCGGCGTCCGGCAGAACCTGCAGCTGCTGGTGGACAACGGCCAGGTCAACCCGAGCGTGGACAGCGACGACAAGAAGCTGTGGGGCGTCACGGTCAAGAACGCCTACTTCGTGTGGCGCTCCGGGATCGGCGTCACCGCCGACGGCAACGTGGTCTACGCGATCGGCCCGGCCCTGTCGGTGCGCACGCTGGCCGAGCTGTTGCAGCGGGCCGGCGCGGTGCGCGGCATGGAGCTGGACATCAACCAGGAGTGGGTGTCCTACATGACCTACGCCGCGAACCCCAACGGCACCGGGGATCCGACCTCGACGAAACTGCTGGACTTCGCCCGGACCGGGCAGCGGTACTTCTCCACCGAGGAACGCGACTTCGTAGCCGTGTACAGCCGTTAACCGAAAGCTCGCTCGCTCTCCGACTCCCCTGTCGCTACCGTGGTTCGGGTAGCGAGAGGGGAGCGCTGTTTTTCATGAACGGGACCGTCTTCGGCATCATCCTGATCGTGCTCGCGGCGGCCGGAGGGGCCGTACTGTGGGTGGACACCGTCCGCAAGCGCGACAAGTGACAGCACACTGACAGCACCGACAGCACTGACGGCTCAGTAGCCGTAACCGCCGCCGCCGCTCCCACCCGAAGTGGAGGGGGCAGAAGGACTGGACGGGTTGGACGGCGTCGTGGTGCCCGGGCCGGCCCCGGTCGCCAGGGTCGGGGTGGCGACGTACCACGTGCCGCCGCTGCCCTCGCCGTTCGCCTGTCCGGCGGCGCTGTCACCGGTGAACTCGTACAGCGGGTGACCGTTATAGACCACCTGGCCGCTCACCACCGTCAGCGTGCCCTTGGCTGCGGTGGCCTCGGTGGGACTGGCCGCCGTCAGCGCCGGCCAGGTCGCGGCACAGCTGCCGGTACACGTCGGCTTGCCGCCGGCGGTGTCCGGGGTGAAGTAGTAGAGCGTGTGGCCGTCCGGTGCGGTGAGCACCATGGTCTGCGTCCCGTTGACACTCGCCGAACCGCTGTTCACGGTGGTGCCCGAGGTGCTGGACATGCTTGGCGAGCTGGACGAACCCGACGAGCTCGACGGGGCGCTCGACGACGGACTGCTGCTCTTTCCCGAGGAGGAGGAACAGGCCGCCGCCAGGGCGAGCAGCGCCACCGCCGACACGGCCCCGGCCACGCGGGCGGTGGGAGGGAATCCCGGCTTCGACATTTTCGTGCCCCTTTCGGCTCCGCGGAGGACTTTGTCCTCCACTGGTGGCACGTATCGGGGGCCGTCGTGGTTCGGCCGGGTTCCCTCCCGCTCGTCGCGGGCGCTGCTGTCAGGTGAGCTGGATCAGCGTGAGTGTCGTCCACACCCCGACATGGATGCGATACCCGGCCTCGACCGGGAAGGCCTGGTTCGCCGGGATCGGGGCGGTGTCGTCGTTGAGCACGGTGCCGTTCATCGACTCCAGGTCCACCACCTGCCAGCCGCCGTCGGGGCGGTGCTGGAGCACCGCGTGCAGGTGCGAGACGCCGGGGTCGCTCGGCGGGCCGGTCAGGTCGATGTCGACGGTCCCGCGCTTGCCCGAGCGGCCGATGCGCACCGTGTCGCCCTTGAGCTCGAACTGGCGTTCCGGGCAGTACGGCGGGAACGGGTAGGCGTTGGGGTCGATCTCGCCCTCGGCGACCACCGCGTCGTAGTACGCGCGGTCGGCGCTGGCGATGGCGATCCACTGGACCGCGGTCGAGGCGCCGCCCGGGTCGGAGGTGACGGTCCGGGCCAGCGGGTCGGGGTCCGCGACGACCTGCGAGCCCTGATTCGCCGGGCCGCCCTGGCCGCCCTGGAAGCCCTGGCCGCCCTGAACCTGGCCGTTCTGCCCGGTCGAACCGGTCCGCCCGCTGCCCGGATCGGTCTGCGAGCCCTGATTCGCCCCGGTGGCTACACCGCGCGCGACCGGGCCGGTCTGGCCGCCCTGGCCGCCCTGAACACCCTGACCGCCGCCGCCCCGCGCCGCCGCCTCGCGCGCCGCCTCCTCGGCCGCCCGCTGGGCCTTCTCGGCCTTGCGCAGCTCGGCCTCGATGTCCAGCTCGGGCTCGTCGAGCGTGTCGCTGCTCTGTTCCTCGTCGAACGGGAAGCCGCAGCCCTCGCAGAACGTGTCGCCGTCCTGCCGGGGCATCAGGCACTTCGGACACGGCTCGCCGGCCGCGCCGAAGGACGGCGAGCCGTGCGCCGCCGGCCCGCCGGCCGGGGCCGAGTTCCCCGGCGCCGCCAGCGGCGCGCCCATCGACAGGCCGCACTCGTCGCAGTAGTCGGTCGCGACCGACTGGTGTCCGTCCGGACATGTGGCCATCATCGTCCACCCGCCTCAACGCCGGCCGCGGCAGCCCGCCGCGGATTCCGCACCCTCGCCATGCTCATTGCCTACCCCCCGCAGGTGTCAGTTCCGCTTGGCCCGCACGGTCTTGGTGGAGACCATGTCGAGCTCCATCGCGTCGCCCTTGTCCACCTTGGCCTTGGCCCGCACCTTGGAGGTGGCCGGGTCGACCTCGGTGACCTTGCGCAGCATCTTGACGGTGTCCTCGTGCCCGGACTCCACCGCCAGGTCCATGGCCCGGCCCAGGCGGGCGGTGGCGGTGTCCAGGTCGCCGGAGGCCTGGGCGTCCAGGCCCTCCTGGATGGCCGCGGCCATCTCGGCCTGGCCGGTGTAGTGCGCGACCCGGCCGTTGATGCGCGTGGACAGGTCGGTGTCCTCGGTCCACACCGCGCGGATCTTGCCCTCGCCGAGCAGCGTGGCGCCGCCGGCGTCCTTGGCCACCAGCTGCACCCGGCCGGCCAGCTTCTCCTGGCCGATGTTGCCCGGCTCGACCTCGACGCAGATGTGGTACTCGCGGTTCTCCGCGCCCCAGGCGCCGGTCGGGTAGTCGCCGGTGAGCGGGTTGTCGCCGGGCACGCGCATGCCGGACAGGTCGGCCAGGTTCGGGCTGACCTGCTTGACGTAGCGGATCGTGGCGCCCTTGGGCGCCCACAGCCGCAGCGCGACGTCGGCGATCTCCTTGCCCATGGAGTTCACGGTCATCTCGCGGAAGTCCTCGGCCAGCCGGGCCGGGTCGCGGACGATGCCCACGGTGCCCAGCAGCGCCTCGGAGATCTTGCGCAGCTCCTTGGGCTCCCAGTCCTCGCCGATGCCGCGGCAGTCGGCGGTGAAGTTGCCGATGCTGGCCTGGATCGCGCGGGCCAGGTCGGCCGGGGTCTCCGACTCGTCCTTGCCGTCGGTGAGCAGGATCGCGTGCTTGATCGCGTGCGGGTGGGTGTCGAAGATCCGGCCGGCCTGGGCCAGCCAGCGGCCCATCGCGGTGCCGCCGTTGGCGTGCAGGCGGCCGACCGCCTCCTTGGCCGCCGCGCGGCTCTGGTAGTCGGCGCGCAGCAGCTGCCCGCCGGTCGGGTAGACCACGCGCGCGCCCTCGGTGCCGGCGACCACCGCGAAGTAGGCGCCGTCGGACAGCGTGTCGATGGCGACCTTGGTGGCCTCCTTGGCCGCCATCATCTTGGTGCGCGGGTAGTCCATGGACCCCGAGCAGTCGATGATGATGACCTCGACGTTGTCCTTGCCCGAAGCCGGGACGCCGCCGCCCGACGGAGCCGGCGCGCCGCCGACCGCGGCCGTCGCGGTCAGCGTGACCACCGCGTGCACCTCGCGCTGGCCGGCGGCCAGGTACTCGTTCTGGTTGATCTCGAAAGCGAAGTCTGGGTACTGGCTCATGGCTGCTGACTTGCTCCTGTCTGGCCGGCGGCGCCCTCCGCGGGCGCCTGAACGGGATAGGGGACGAGCACGGCGGTGATGTTGTCGTGGCCCCCGGAGTCCAGGGCCTTCCGGACGAGCCGGGCGGCCGCGTCGAACGGGTCCGTCAGGGCTGCGGGCAGGGCGAGGGCGGCCAGGTCCGCGGCCTTCTCCACGTAGTTCCACAGGCCGTCGCTGCACACCAGGACGGCGCCGGGGCCGTCCGGGGTGAAGCGCGCCAGGTGCGGTTCCGGGGCGCCGGAGTCGGCGCCGAGCCAGGCCTCGATGGCGTGCGAGCCCTCGGCGGCGTCGTCCCGGGTCAGCGCGCGGGAGGTGCCGCGCTCGTCGAGCCAGTAGGCCCGGCTGTCGCCGAGCCAGGCCACGGTGACCTCCTCGCCGACGATCGCCGAGACGTAGGTGCAGGCCGGCGGGTTGCCGTGGTCGGCGTCGCGGGCCAGGTCGGAGACCGCGCGGTCGGCGTCGGCGACCGCGTGCCGGGAGATCAGGCCCAGATCGGCCGGGCCGATGACGACCGCCGCGCCGGGTTCCTCGGCGGCGTCGTCGGGCTCCGTCTCGATCTCGGCCTGGAGCTCCATCACCGCGGTCTGGACCGGATCGACGTGCGCCGGCGCCGGTTCCGGCACCGGCTCGGCGACCGGCTCCGGGGTCCCGGCCGCGATCGCGGTCAGCAGCAGCTTCGCCGCCGCCGCGACGGCCGCGGCCGAGGCCTCGTCGGGCCGCTCGGAGGTGGACACCCCGTCGCAGACCACGGCGACGACCAGGTTCCGGCCGTCCAGCCCGACCGCCGGGCGCAGCGCCATCGAGTCCTCGTTGCGGTGGTGGCGCAGCCCGCGGTCGCTGATCCCGGCCACCACGCCGAGGTCGACCTCCATCCGGTCGCGGCGGCGCGGCTGCAGGTCCCCGCAGTCGGTGCAGTAGCCCTCGGCGTCGATCTCGGTGCCGCCGCAGGAGACGCACGGCTTGGGGCCCTGGAACTCCGAGGGCTCCTCCTCGCCGGTGACCGGCTCGTCGACCCCGTAACCGCAGGCCTCGCAGAACCGGGCGCCCTGCTCCATCACCAAGTCGGTGGCCCCGCAGTTCGGACACGTCAGCTGTAGCGGCATCTGCTGATCCGCCTCCTGTCCGGCCTCGGCGGCCTCGGCGATCACGGCGGTCCCGGTGGTCCCGGTGGTCCCGGTGATCTCGACGGTCATATCAGGGTCCTGGGGCGCACCGCGTTGGCCTGGTCGACCAGCTCGATCCGCTTGCCGCGGTCGGTGGCCAGCCGGGCCAGCGAGCGGTAGACGTGCTCCATGCCCAGGCGCAGCGAGCGCTCGTCGACCTCGCGGTTGATCAGCTTCTGGCCGGGGCGCAGGTCGTTCGGCTTCTGCACGGTCAGCCGGGTGCCGGCGGTGGTGAACACGTCCAGCGCCAGCCAGTTCGCGTGCTCGGAGTCCAGCCGAGTCGCCAGCCAGGCGTAGCGGGCGTCGATGTCGGCCAGGTCGGCGCCGGACAGGTCCCGGTCGCGGTCCACCAGCAGCGCCCGCAGCGCGGCCTCGGCGGCGGCGGTGTGGTGGGTGGAGGTCTGCGGCACGGCACCGAACGCGCGCACCGCCGCCTCCCGCTGCCCGGTGCGCAGCAGCGCACGGGCCAGACCGAACGCGGCGCTGACATAGCCGGGGTCGGTACGCCAGACCATGTCGTAGTAGCGGCTCGCGGTCGCCGAGTCGTTCATCAGCTCCGCGCAGGCGGCCAGCGCCAGCTTCGGCGCCGCCTCGCCGGGCAGCGCGTCGTAGACCGCGGTGAACATCCGCGAGGCGTCCTGGAGCATGCCGGCGGCCAGCTGGATCAGGCCGCGGTACCAGAACGTGCGCCAGTCGCCGCCGTTGGCGTTCTCGAACTCGTCCAGCAGCCGGATGGCCGTGGTGAAGTCGCCCTCGGCCGTGGCCACCAGCACCAGCCGCAGCTGGATCTCCTGGGAGGTGGCCAGCAGCGGCGAGTTCTCCAGCGCGAAGCGCTGCTCGACCAGGTCCACGGCGCCCAGGCCGGCCAGGATCTGCGCGCCGGGGTCGTCGCGGTCCACCAGCGGGACCGGCAGCGCGCGCACCACCTCGCGCAGTTCCGGGACCTGCGCGGTGGTGCTCGGCACCCGCACCTCGGGGCCGAACATCACCGAGGCGCCGGGGTGCGGCTTGTCCTCCTCCAGCGACAGCACCTCGCGCAGCACCGCGGTCAGCTGCTGCGCCATCTGCTCGGCGGACCCGAACCGCATGTCCGGGTCCTTGTCCGTGGCGCGCTGCAACAGTTTGTAGAACGACTCGTGCCGGGCGAACAGCGGCACCTCGGTCGGCGCGGGCAGGGCGTCCAGGTAGGTGGTCTGGTAGGCCCGGGAGTCCAGGCTGGTCAGCACCGCCAGGGTGCGGCCGACGGTGTACAGGTCGGACTCGACCGACGGGCCCTCGTCCGCGATCTCCGGGGCCTGGTACCCCTTGGTGCCGTAGATCGCGGAGTCCTCGTCGTCCATCCGGATCACGCCGCCCATGTCGATGAGCTTGAGCTGCTCCTCGGACTGGATGATGTTGTCCGGCTTGAAGTCGTTGTAGACCAGGCCCAGGCTGTGCAGGTAGCCGAAGGCGGGCAGGATCTCGATCGCGTAGGCGATGGCCTGCGCCACCGGCAGCGGGCCGGTCTTCCCGGCCGGGTCGCGGTAGTCGGAGCGGATCTGCTTCAGCGAGCTGCCGCCGACGTACTCCATGACGATGTAGCCGACCGGCGCGCCGGTGGTGGCGTCCGGGTGCTGCACGAAGTTCAGGATCTGCACGATCGAGGGGTGGTTCACCTCGGCCAGGAACTTGCGCTCGGCGGCCGCGGCGGCCATCGCGTCGGCGTCGCCGGAGTCCAGCAGGCCCTTGAGCACCACCCAGCGGTCCGAGACGTTCTGGTCCTTGGCCAGGTAGATCCAGCCCAGGCCGCCGTGCGCGATGCAGCCGAGCACCGCGTACTGCCCGACCGTGTCGCCGGCCTTCAGCTTGGGCTCGAAGGAGAACGCGGTCCGGCACTTGCGGCAGAAGCCCTCGGTGCGGCCCGGGTTCCCGTCCCGGCCCCGGCCGACCGGCGCCGAGCAGTTGGAGCAGTACCGCTTCCCCTCCGGCACCTGCGGGTTGACCATGATCGCGGTCATCGGGTCCTGGTACGGGATCGGCGGCACCTCGATCAGCCCGGCGCCCAGGTTGCCGCGGCGCGAGCGGCCGGTGCTGCCGCCCCGGGAGCCGCGGGTGCGGCTGGAGACGGAGGTGGAGTTGCGGCTGGAGGCCGACGTGCCGGTGGAGCGCGTGGCGCTGGTGCGCGAGGACGTCGCGGTCCCGGTGCGCGTCGAGGCCTGGCCGGCTCCCACGCGCGGCGTGCCCTGCTGCGCCGCCGCCGGAGCGGCGGCGGTCCCGCAGGTGTCGCAGTAGCCGTCGGCGTCGATGGTCCCGTCGCAGCCCGGCTCAAGACAGGCGGTCACTGGTCTTTCCCTCTCCCCTGTGTAAAACCCTTGTGGAACCCGGTGTGGATCCTCGGCGGGTCTGGTCGGCCCGATCGGCTCTCGTCATCAGTGGACACCAGACCTATGACATGCTCGGCAGCGCGGCGCCGACCGCTGCCTGGTAGTGGCGGACGGCGGCCTCGGCACCGGCCAGGTCGCACGGCGCGGACCACAGCAGGTCCCGCGCCAGCCCGTGCGCGGCGGCCAGCGCCGGGGTCTCGGCGACCCCGTGCCGGGCGGCGCGCGCCCGGTAGGCCTCCAGCAGCCCCCGCAGTTCGTCCCGGCGGTCCAGCGGGGCCCGGATCTGCCCGACCCGCTTCTGCGCGTTCTCCAGGATCACGCGGCTGTTCTTCTCCAGTGCCGACAGGTTCCGGCCGAGCAACGTCCAGGACTGTCCGGAACGTTCCCGCTGGAGGTCGGCGACCTTGGTGCGCAGGTGCTCGGCGGCCGCCGAGGCCGGCGGCAGCTTCGCCCGGGAGATCTTCTCCCGCACCTCGCCGCGGATCCGTTCGGCCTCGGCCTCGGCCCGGGCGATCAGCACGATGACGTCCTGCACCTCGGCCAGCCGCTGGTCGAACTCCTCGCGGGCGGTCAGCGCCTGGTCCAGCTCGGTCTGCACGCCGGCCAGGTCCGCCAGCAGGTGCGCCACCCGGGCCGGGGTGGCGGCCCCGCCGCCGGCCGCGGTGCCGAGCGGATCGGACAGCGCCCGGCGCCGCAGGTCCGAGGTCTGGGCCTCGATGCCGGCCAGCCGGTCGAAGACCGGATCGGCACCGACCCCCACCCGGTCCGCGGTGCCGCGCGCGGCCCGGGCCTTGGCCTGGAGCTCGTCCAGCGGCTCCAGCAGCCGGTTCCACGCGTTCTCGGCGTCGACCGCGACCTTCTTTACCAGGTCGTAGGTCCGGGTCATGGACTCCACGGCCTCGTCCAGGGTGAGCAGGTCCTGGGTGCTGGCCGGATCCAGCAGCCCGCGCCGCTCGAACGGCACGGCCTGCCGGGGCAGCGCCACCGAGCGGCCGGTGAGCAGATCGGCCAGGGCCGCCAGCTCGCGGTCGCCCAGCCGGGTCTTGGGGCCGCCGCGCATCGCCGCGACCCGGTCCAACACCTGCTGGTACGCCTCGAACACGGTCCACAGCCCGGCCAGCTCGGCCGAGGCCTGCGCCCAGGCCTGCGCCGTGCTGCCGGTCAGCTGCGCGCCGTCCAGCAGCCGCCGGCCCGGATGGTCGTCCAGTTCCAGCAGGCCCGCCGCCACCCCCGAGCGCTCCTGGGCGCGGCGGTCGATCGCGGCGTCGATCGCCTGCCGGGTCCACATGGTCGTCACGGTCGTGCTCTTGCTCCCCCCATGCCCGTCTGACTGGCTGTCGCCCGTTCCATCAGCTCAGCTACCCAGAGGATAGTGCTGGGGGATCTGTGGCAGCGATGTGGGCGGGGAACCCAAATCATTTGCAAACAGTGAGCGCCAGCCGGTCGGACCGGTGTCCTGGATCAGGTTCGCCAGGGCGGCGTTCACGAACGGGGTCAGATCGTTCGTACCGCTGGCGGGATGGTTCGTGACGATGCCGTATGGCTGTTCTTCCTCGGGCGGAGCGGTGGTCATCTTGACGTGCGGGTCCTGGCTCTCCATGCCCCGCAGGAGGGCGTCGTCGGTGTAGACCGCGCCGACCAGACCTTGTTGCAAGTCTGCGAGGCAGTCCAGGGCGTTCGCGGCGGTGAAGGTGCCCGCCTTGCCCAGCACCTGCAGGATCTCGGCGGCCGACGTGGAGTTGAGCGTCGCGCAGACCTTCACCTGGGAGCCGTCGGCGGTCTTGACGCCCTTCAGACTCGCCAGGGACGCGGACTGGGGCTTGCCGTCGTCGCCGAGCGGCATCAGGAGCTTCAGTTCGGCGGTGTAGTAGGGGTTGGAGAAGTTCAGCGGTGTCGGGCTCTGCATCCGCGCGCAGGTGATGGTCGTGGTCTGTACGACCAGGTCCACGTTGCCCGCGTGCAGCTGCGCGTATTCACCGGTCTTGGGGTCCCCGAGGGTGACCACGCGGAACTGGATGTGGCCGTCGGAGCCGAAGATGGCGCGGGCCATGGCCCGGGCGATGTCGACGTCGAAGCCCTGGGGGTTGTTGTCGTGCTGCGGGTCGTAGCCGAACAGCTCCGTGTTCAGGTCGATGCCGGCGATCAGGAAGCCGCGCTTGCGGATCTTGTCCAGGGTGCCCCCGGGCGTCACCGGGTCCTTCGGGCCCGGCAGCGGGTTCGCGGTCGCGGCGGTCGCCTCCGGACCGCACTGCTTCGGCGTGAACGGCGCGCCGCTGGGGACGCCGCCCGGGCCGATGCCCTGGCCGGCCCGCGGCACCATGACGCCGCCCGCGGAGCTCTTGTTCTCCGCGCCGCAGGCGGCCGTGAGCCCGACCGCCGCCACGACGGCCGCGGCCGCCCATGTCCGGACCCTGATGTGCTGTTTTCCGTCCATCCCGGTCATCCCCGCCCCCCTCATTGGTATTCCGCGATCCGGCGGCCCAGCCCCCGGACCACCGCCGCCGCCATCGCCAGAGCCAGTACCCCGAGCCCGATCTCCAGTCCGGCCAGCGCGCTCGCGCCGCTCGCGGCCTCGGCCTGGAAGGAGGCCTCGGCGTACTTGATGGCCTGGTCCAGGTCGCCCTGGAGCGCGGTGAACGACGTCGCGGCGCTGGGCTTCGGCGCGGCGAAGTCGTGCTGGCCCAGCGCCGAGTCCACCGCCTTCTGGTACTGGTTCTGCGCATCCGAGGCCCGCAGCGCCAGGTGCTGGGTGTGCCAGGCGCCGGCGTCGGCCGCGGCCTGGTTCGCGAGCTTCCGGCCGGCGTCGTCGGTCGCGAGCTGGGAGGCGTTCTGCAGCTCGGTGGCCAGCGCCTCCTCGGTGCCCGGGACGTGCGAGCCGTCCGCCGCGGTCACGCCGGCGTAGTCGGCCTCCTTGTCGTCCGCGGTGCCGCGGCCGACCAGGGTCAGCATCTCGTCGGTGCGGGCCTGCAAGGACAGGATGCGGGCCGTGGCCAGCGCGCTGACCTGATCCGAACCCCGCGTCCTGGCGTCGTTCTCATGGCTGTTCTGCACCGTCATGTCGACCCCGGCCCAGGCAAAGGACACCACCAGCGCGACCGTGGCGCCGAGCAGGCCGACGTTGAACATCCGGTTCGTCCGCCGCGACTCGCGCACCTGCACCAGTACGAGAGCCGCCAGCAGCAGGACGCCGGCCGCGGTCATCAGCACCGGGAACTGCGTGGCCGTACTCTCCGCCGAGGCGAGGTTCTTCGCCTCGGTGTCGGTGAGCGCCTGGGCCCACGGCAGGATCCCGGTCGGCGGACTGCTCGCCGTGCCGGGGGTCCCCTGCATCAGGTTCGAGGCCTGAAGCAGGTAGCGGAACCCGACCGGGTAGCCGAGCAGGTTGTTCGCGGCCGCGGTGGCGTTGAGCTTGACGTACTGCGGCAGCTGGGCGGCGACCTGGTTCAGCGCCTTCATGGCCGCGGTGTCGCCGCCGGCCTCGGCGGTCGCCGTCAGCAGCGCCGCCTGCGCCTTCTGCAGGTCCGTGTTGTAGGTGTTCAGCAAGTCGATCGGCGCCTCGCCGACGTGCAGGTACATCGTCGTCGAGGTGGCGTCGGCGTCCGAGAGGCTGTGGTAGAGCACCTCGGCCTGCTGGATCATGACGCCGCTGTGCGCCTTGGCGTCGTCGGCTCCGTCGGCGCGCACCTGGACCCCGACGATCCCGACCGCACCGAACACCAGCGCCCCGGCGGCCAGCGCGGCCCGGATCCGCCCCAGTCTGCGGTCCGTGCGCTGCCCCGCCGGTCTGGCCGGTCCGGTCGGCACCGCGGGTGCCCTGCCCGCCTGTGTCGTCAGGACCTGGGTCGGCGCGTTTGGTGTGGCGATCGTCATCCAGGAGCCCCCCTTTGGATCTGTAGCGTGTCTCGAGCCCGCCCCGATGGGCTCCTGCCTTGCCTTCTCCTGTGCCTCTGCTCCGGTTAAGGAAAACCTAACGGTTCACCAGCAGGCTGCGGTGCCATTGGTACCAGCCAGTTATAGGATCGAGCACGGGAGGCGATTATGCGCAGACTGCACAAGCTCGCCGTCGCGGTGGCCGTCGCAGGGCTGACCGCCGCTTGTGGCGGGGGCGGTAACTCGGCGAAATCGGCGACGGTGGCCCCGGTGGCGAACGGTTCTTCGCCCTCGTCATCAGCGGCTTCGGGCGGCGGCTCGACACAGAGCTCTGGCACGAGCGCCCCGTCGAGCTCGGCCCCGGCCAACACCTCCCCGGCACTGGTGGTGATCAAACCCGCCGCGAACTCCTCGGACGTGGACCCCTCGTCGCAGATCTCGGTGAGTGTTGCCAACGGGAAGCTGACGTCGGTCACGGCGCAGCAGTCCGGCGGCAGCACCGTGGACGGCACGCTGGACTCCTCCGGAGCCTCCTGGACGTCGGCCGACCCGGTCGGGATCGGCCACACCTACAAGGTCACCGCGGTCGCGGTCGGCGACGACGGCAAGCAGCAGACGACGACCTCGCAGTTCAGCACCGGCACCCCGGGCAACACCTATGCGGGTACTTACACACCGGACCCCAACACGACTTACGGCATCGCGCAGCCGGTGTCCATAACGTTCGACAAGCCGATCACGGACCGGGCCGCGGTGGAGAAGCAGCTGACGGTGACCACCAGCCCGCCGGTCGCAGGCTCCTGGCACTGGTTCGGCTCGCAGCGCGTGGACTACCGCCCGCCGTGGTACTGGGCGCCGGGGACCAAGGTGACGCTGCACATGCGCCTGGACGGCGTGAAGAGCGGCGACCTGTACGGCAAGCAGAACCGGGACGTCACCTTCACCGTCGGCCGGGCCCTGACCGCCACGATGGACGCGAACACGCACCGGATGACGGTGACCACCGGCGGCAAGACCACGACGCTGCTCACCAGCTCCGGCAAGCCCGGCTTCGAGACCTGGAACGGCACGATGGTGGTCCTGGAGAAGGACCAGGACATCAGCATGAACTCCTCGACCGTCGGCATCTTCGGGGTGAACGCGTACGACATCCCGGACGTGTACTGGGACGTGCGGCTGACGCCCTCCGGGACGTTCGTGCACGCCGCGCCGTGGAACGCCGGCAAGTTCGGCAACGTCAACGGCAGCCACGGCTGCATCGGCATGTCGACCTCGGACGCGCAGTGGTTCTTCAACCAGGTGATCCCCGGCGACCCGGTGACGGTCGTGAACTCCAAGGACACGGTGCGTGCCGACAACGGCTTCGGCGACTGGAACCTGAGCTGGAGCCAGTGGATCGCCGGGAGCGCGCTGCCGCACTGAGGGGCCCCGCCGGCGGGGAAAACCACCGTTCCGAGCCCCGCCGCGGAACCTGTCCGAGGCGGGGCGCGCGGGAATGTAGGGTCTGCGCATGACCTCGACCACGTTCCCCTACCCCGCGATCGACGACCACGGTCTGATCGGTGACCTGCGGACTTGCGCGCTGGTGGCCGGCGACGGCACCGTGGACTGGTTCTGTCCGGGACGGTTCGACGCGCCGAGCGTGTTCGGCGCGGTGCTGGACCGCGAACGGGGCGGGGCGTTCCGGATCTGGGTCGAGGGCGCGACGTCGAGCCAGTCCTACGTACCGCGCAGCGCGGTGCTGGTGACCCGGTTCGAGACCGCCGACGGCGGCGTCGGCGAGGTCGTCGACTTCATGGTCCCGGACGAGGCGCGCGCCACGCAGAGTCCGGCCGAGAGCGTCCTGTACCGGATCGTGCGCGCGGTGGCCGGCGACGTCCAGTTCTCCGTGAACTGCCTGCCCCGCTTCGACTACGCCCGCTCGGTCGGCGACCGGGTGCGGCTGGTGCAGCGCGGCGCCACGCAGGCCGTGGTCTTCTCCAGCCTGGACCGCACGGTGAGCCTGCTGTCCTCCGCGCCGCTGGCCCTGGCCGACGACTCCGGCGCCGCGGTCGCCGAGGTCCTGCTCGGCGCCGGCGAGGCCGCCGCGTTCGTGCTGGCCACCGATCTGGACGAGCCGGACGAGTGGCAGCCTGACGTCGCGGCCGACGTGGAGCGCGCCCTGGAGGAAGCGCTCATCTTCTGGCACAGCTGGCTCGCGCGGAGCACCTACCGCGGGCGCTGGGCCGACACCGTGCACCGCTCGGCGATCACCCTCAAGCTGCTGACGTACGCGCCGACCGGCGCCTTCCTCGCCGCGGCCACCACCGCGCTGCCCGAGGAGATCGGCGGCGCCCGCAACTGGGACTACCGCTACACCTGGGTCCGCGACGGCTCCTTCTCCGCCCGCGCGCTGTCCGACCTCGGCTTCCACGAGGAGGCCGAGGCGTTCGCGCGCTGGGTCACCGACCGCCTGGCCGAGGGCCCGAACCCGCTGGGCGAGCCGCTGGACATCATGTACCGCGTGGACGGCACCACGGATCTGGTCGAGGAGGAGCTGCCGCACTGGGAGGGCTACCGCGGCTCCTCGCCGGTCCGCATCGGCAACGGCGCGGTCGAGCAGCTCCAGCTCGACATCTACGGCGAGTTCCTGTACTCGCTGGCCGACACCGAGCACCTGCACAGTGCCGAGGGCCAGGCCGCGGTCGGCAAGCTGCTGGACTGGCTGGTCGAGCACTGGGCCCGGCCGGACGAGGGCATCTGGGAGACCCGCGGCGGCCGGCGCGACTTCACCTACAGCCGGCTGATGTGCTGGGCCGCCTTCGAGTACGGCCTGCGCATCGCGCCGACGCACGAGAACGCCGGCATGTGGGCCGTGATGGCGCACTCGATCGCCGGCGAGATCCGCACCCGGGGCTGGGACGAGACGCAGCAGGCCTACGTCCAGAGCTACGGCGACGGCGCGCTGGACGCCTCGGTCCTGTTCATGCCGGTCGTGGGCTTCACCTCCGCCGACGACGAGCGCTGGCGCACCACCCTGTCCGCGCTCGAGCGCGGCCTGGTCCACGACGGCCTGTGCCACCGCTACCACCTCGGCGAGTTCAGCGACGGCATGGAGGGCGACGAGGCGAGCTTCGACCTGTGCACCATGCTCTACTACGCGGCGCTGGCCGGCAGCGGCGCCGTGGAGCAGGCGCAGAAGCTGTTCCAGGGCTTCCTCGACCACGCCGGGCCGACCGGCCTGTTCGCCGAGGAGCTGACGCCGGACGGGCAGCAGCTGGGGAACTACCCGCAGGCCTTCACGCACCTCGGGGTGATCTGGGTGGCGCTGGCTCTGGACGCCGCTCTGGACGCCGCCGCCGATCGCGCGGCGGCCGATCGTGCCGGTTTCGCCGGCGATCCCGTCGCGGCGCGTTAGGGTCGGCGGCGCGCGGGCATCGGGTCCCGGGAAACGCGTTCACGCCACCCCTACGCCGTAACCCGTTGGCATGACTTTCCGATAGTGGAACCACCTAACTCAAAGACTTTCTCTACAATCGCGATCGTCACTGCCATCGCCGTCCCTCGGGCACTGCTTGGAATGGGGAGCTGTCTGACGCTGACGCAGCGTCCCGTGAGAGGAACTCTGGGCATGCAGATCCCGGGCAAGTCACGCACCATCGACGCGGTCGTCTTCGACGTCGGGGAGACGCTCGTGGACGAGAGCATCGAGTACCACAACTGGGCCGACTGGCTGGGCGTCCCACGCCACACCTTCTCGGCCGTCTTCGGCGCCGTCATCGCCGCGGGCCGACCGCACCTGGAGGCCTTCGAGTACTTCCGGCCGGGTTTCGACCTCGCCGCCGAGCGCCGGGCGCGGACCCTCGCGGGCCGCCCCGAGGGCTACGGCGAGCGCGATCTGTACCCGGACGCGCGCCGCACCCTGGCCGCCCTGAAGGAGGCCGGCTATCTGGTCCTGATAGCCGCGAACCAGACCACGGCGTCCCACCGCATCCTGGAATCGCTCGACCTGCCGGTGCACCTGGTCACCACCTCCGGCATGTGGGGCGACCTGGAGAAGCCCGACCCCGCTTTCTTCGCCAAGGTCGTCGAAGTCTGCGACACCGTCTCGCGCGCCGAGGGACGCGGCCCGCTGCGCGGCGCCGGAAGCGTCCTGTACGTCGGCGACCGCCTCGACAACGACCTGCGCCCGGCCTGGGGCGCGGGACTGCGCACCGCCTTCATCCGTCGCGGCCCCTGGGGCACGGTCCACGGGGACGACCCCGATCTGGTGGCCAAGACGGACTTCTATCTCACCGGCCTGGACCAACTGCCGGGGATGCTCGCCGACGAAGTCTGACCCCGGGCCCCGGCGCCGCGATCGGCATGGATCGCGGCGCCGGGGCCCGGCCGTCATCGAGGAATCATCGCAAGACTCTGTCTCACAGCCGCACCATAGCCGCTCCTTCCCCCCGGAAGATCCGTCATTCGAACTCGGCGGCCCGCAGGCGCACCGAGACTTGCTGCCGGGGCCGCAAGGCGGCCTCCAGCGCGACCCCGCCGACGACGCACAGGGCGGCCACGCCGATGACGGGTACCAGCCACCCGTCGCTCGGCGCGCCCGGAACCTGGTCGCCGAGCAGCGGCGCGAGCGCCGCCCCCATCGCCAGACCCCCGGCCGCCGCCAGGATCGACAGCGGCAGCGTAACGGCAGGACCGAGCAGTCGGCCCCCTGTTTCAGAAAGACCTAGGACTCGAAGCAGCAGAGCACTGTCATGGGCGGCCCGGCGGCTCCCGGCCATCGTCTGCACGAGGCACAGCACGCCGAATCCGATCGTCAGCAGCTCGGCCATGCGCAGCACGGCGTGCGCGGCGGAGGTGCGGCCGTCGGCGTATCCGGCGGCGGAGACCTGCGCGGAGGAGACGAACGGGAAGTACGGCTGGACGCCGGGCAACGCTCGCAGGGCTTTGACATCGGGGTGCCCGGTGATCCACACCGCGTCCGGCGGCAACGCCTTGGCACCCATCTGGTCGGCGGGCAGCACGACGTATCCGGGTCCGTATTCACCGGCGATCACCGACGCGGTGGGCAGATCGGCGGTCGCGACGAAGTCCACCTCGATCAGTTCAGTAGGCAGGGCGAGGGTGGCGTGTGTCCCGACCAGTCCCCCGAGTCCCGGAGAAACCAAGGCGGTCACCGTACCGGGACGGCTCGGTTGCTCCGGCCAGTCGTTCGGCACCCGCCCCGAGCGGCCACCGGACTCGCTCGCGGCACGTTGCGTCAGCATCCGCAGCTGACCGGAGTCCGCGGCGAGCACCGCGACGTTCGCCGGGGCCGAGGCGAGGCCGGAGATGCCCGCCGGCCCCACGTACGCGCTCATGACCTGTCCGGCGCCCGGCACGGCCGCGGCCTCGGCGGCGAACCCGGCCGGCAGCGACACCGCGGCGCCGTGATCGAGCACGATCGTCGAGGGATCGGCGATCGCCTCGACGCGCGCCCCGGCGCCGACCGCGTACAGCGCGTCGTCCCGGACCCCTTGCGTCACCGAGGAATCCAGCCGGGCGGCGAACGTCGCGGCCGCGATCGCCACCACCAGACCGGCCAGCGGCGCGGCCAGCACCCGGACCCGGCGCCCGGCCAGCGCGGCGGCGACGAACGACACCGTCGCGCGCCGCCGCCGGGCGAGTATGAACGGCACCGACCACAACAGCGGGACGGCTCGCACCACCGCCAGCGCCGCGGCGAAGGCCAGCAGGGCGGGCGCCGCGACCGCCAGCCAGTCGACGGACCCTGATCCGCTCTGCGCGCCCCGGGTCCGCATCACGGCGACGGCCGCGGCGGCGCCGAGCGGGACCGCGATGTCGCGCACCAGCCGGGGGATCCGGGCGTCGGCGTCGGTCTCGGTCGGCTCGCGGCGGGCCGAGCCGGGCCGGTCGCTGTGGGCCGCGACCCGGCCGAGAACGGAGACGAACCCGGCGAGCGTCACCAGTGCGGCACCCGGCCAGGCCCGGACAGTCCCGCCCGCAGCCACGCCGGCCGCCGTCGCGATCACCACTCCGGCCACCGCACCGACCGCGACCACGAGCCCTGATTGCGTCGCGAACCGCAGCGCCAGCCGGCCCGGCGCCGCACCGCGCGCCTTGCACAGCACGATCTCGGCCGAGCGCCGGGTGACGACGGTGCGCAGCATCAGGAAGAACGCCGCGAGCGCCGAGGCCAGCGCCCCGCCGAGGACGACGTAGTCCAGCAGGCGCGCCTGCCGCTCCACGGTGAGCGCGTGGCCGGCGAGGATGTCGAGCCGGGTGCTCGCGGCCAACGGGAACGGACGGCCGTCGGGGTCCTGCAACGACAGGCCTTGTCCCCCGACCACCAGGCGGTGCACCGCGTCCTGGAGGACCGCCAGATCCGAGACCCGGACCCGCGCGGGGTCGACGACGAACTCGATCGCCGTGCTGCTTTGGCCGATCGCGGGGACCATGTCCATCGCGTCCACGTCGGTGACCGAGGGCAGCAGGAGGTCCATGCGCCAGACCGCCTGCGGCTGCCCGCACCTCGGGTCGCCCACGTACCCCAGAACGGGGTCGTCGGCGCCGCAGATGCTGCCGAGGCCGAGACCGCGGGCGTTGTCGGCGTAGCGCCAAAAGACCGCGCTGGAGGAGTCCTGCGGATCATCGGGGATGTAAAGGCCTGAGATGGTGTAGGTGATGTCCTCGCGTCCGCTGGTGTTCCCGGCGGTCGTGTGCAGCACCGAGCCGACGTGCAGTCCGAGGGCGTCGGCGGCGGCCTGGCTGATCGCCGCCGATTCCGTGATGGTGACGTGCCGCGGCTGGCCGGCGGCTTCGACGTCGTGGATGCGGGTCGGGGTGGTCGGCGCGGCGCCGGCGACGAAGCGGACGTGCTCGGCCGAGCCGGGCAGGGCGGCACCGCGCAGGTGCACGAACATGCCCTTCGGCCCCTTGAAGCCCGTGATCGGGAACTCGCCGGAACTCAGGACGCTGATGTCGGTGTCGGTGATCAGCCCCGACAGCTGGGCCGGCATCGCCGCCTTCGAGGTGGCCGCGACGGATTCCATGAAGGCGTCGCTGTACTGGTCGATGCTCGGGGCGACCAGGGAGACGTCCCGGTCCTGGGTGCTCGCGCCGCCCACCGCGTCCTCGACGATGGCCCGGTCGGACCGGTTCATCTGGTACGGCACCGCGGCCGCGAAGGCCGCCGTGGCCGCCGCGAACACTGCGAGCAGGACCAGCACGCCGCGCACCCGCTCGGTCTGGCTCCACCACCGCGGGCGCCGCATCAGCTGACCTCCGCTCGGAACGAGGCGCGCTCGCTGAGGGCGTAGCTGAGCAGAACCGCCAGCGCCCCGAACACCGCCGCGGCAGCCCCGGCCAGACCGAGCACCGGCCAGTCGTAGACCCGGACCGGCGGCGGCGTCGGCGGGGCGCCGGAGGGTGTGAACACCATCAGCTTGAACTCCGATCGCAGGGCCAGGGCGCCCAGACCGAGCCCGGCCAGGGCGCCGAGCAGCGCGACGCCGGCCTGTTCGGCCAGCAGCAGGACGGCGGCGCGGCGCCGGGTCAGGCCGAGCGCGGCCAGCACCGCCAACTCCCGGGCCCGCTCGCGCAGCGTGGACACGGTGTGCAGGGCCAGGCCGAGCAGGACGAAGGCGAGCGCGGCCAGGGTGCCGAGCTTGAGGGTGAGGCTGAAGCCGGCGGCGAAGGGGTAGTCGCGCAGCGCCTGCTCGGCGGTGGCGCGGTCCTCGACGGTCGCGGGCTGCGCGAGGTGCGCCGCGGTCAGGGTGCTGCGATAGCGGCCGGCGAGGCCGGACCCGGACGTTCCGCCGCCGGCGTCGGCCCACCATTCGCCGGCGAGCGGGGCGATCTGCTGCCCGGTCGCGCCGCCGCCGGCCGCGGCGCGCTGTGCTTCGCGGTCCAGGAGGCCGATCGGGACGATGAGGGCGTCCTGGCTGTCGGCGGCGGCGCCGCCGGAGCCGGAGCCGGAGCCGGGAGCCGCTTTGATCGCGGCGACGAAGCGCAGAGTCACCGGCTGGGAGAAGGCCCCCGTGGCGAAGGTGTCGCCGACGTGCTTGTCCAGGGCGGCCAGGAGATGTTCGGTGGCGATCGCGGGGACTGTCAGAGTGCTGCCGTCGCCGCTCTTGGTGAGCTCCAGGATCTGGACCGGCTGCGAGGCGGTGAGGCTCTGCGTCACGCTGGCGTTCGTCGCGGCGAGATCGGCGTCGGTCGGGACCGGCGGTGCGGTGAAGGCCATGCCGGCGGGGATGGTCACCGGCTGGTCGTCGGCGCGCAGGGCGGCGACTTCGAGGGTGCCGATCGGGCAGGACGCGGCGGTCGAGGTCTCCGACAGGGCGCTGATACTGATGGGGTAGGAGATGTTCTTTCCGGCACCGACCAGGGTTCCGGTCAGGGTGTGGTCGGCGCCGTCGGGTGCGTCGATGGCGCCGAGGGGTGCCGAACCGGGGAAGCCGTAGGCGTCGGTGAACTGCGCGGTCAGCTGGAGCCGGCCCGGGTTGCAGCTGTTGTTCGGGCTCGGGCGGTAGGTGAGGTCGGCGGACAGCCGGGTCGGCGTGCCGGGCAGCGGGACGCCGACCGAGCCGTGCCGGTCCCAGCCGTCAGCGGTCAGCAGGGCGCTGATTTGCGGCCAGCTCCTGCCGCCGGCCAGATCATCGCGCAGCACCAGGACGCCGTCGGAGCGTTGCGGGTCCAGGCCGAGGACGGCGGCGGTCGGCGTGGTCTGGTCCGTGCCGTGGGTGGTCGCGGCCTGGTCGGCGCGGATCATGCGGTAGGGGGCGCGCAGGGCGACGAAGGCGGGGCCGGTTCCGGGCGTCGCCGCGAGCGCGCGGACGGTCTCGGGGCCGGTGGACACGAGCCCTGCGACGTGCATATCGGCGCCGACGGCGAAGCCGGCCTGGTCCGCGTCCGAGCGATCGGCCGAGGACAGCAGGACACTGGCTTGCACGCCGATCGCCACCGCGAGGACGAGCAGCGCCATCGGCAGCGCCTGGGTGCGGGCCGCGCGGCCGAGGCGCCAGCCGACGAGGGCCGCGAGCACGCCCTTGCCGTGCGCGGCGAACCGGCCGGCCGGGGCCGCGACGAACGGCAGGAGCCTGAGAACGATGAGCGCCCCGGCGGACAGCAGCACCGCGGGCGCGACCACCTGCGGCCAGGGCAGCGCGCCGGTGCGCGCGGAGTCGTCGCCGGCCTGGAACAGCTCCCAGAGCGCGGCGAGGGCGAAGGCGAGCACGGCCAGGTCGATGGTCGCGCGTTGCAGGGCGGTGCGCAGCGTCGAGCGCCGGCGGACGCGGGCGACGGTGCTGTAGCTGAGCGCGGAGCGGGTGCCGACCGTGCCGAGCAGGACCGCGGCCAGCACCGCGCCGATCAGCGCGACCACCCACTGCGCGGTCTGGAGGCGGTCGGTGCCGTCCACGACCCCTGCGATGCCCGAGTCGTGCCGCGCCCACGACGCCCCGATCCGCTGCTCCAGCCACCGCGCGGCCCACGGCGCCAGCAGCGCGCAGGGCACGGCGAGCGCGAGCCCTTCGACCACCTGGACGCGGCCCAGCGCGCCGACGGAGGAGCCCCGGGCGCGCAGCAGGCCGTCCATGGCGTGGCGGCGGTCGGCCAGCGCCCGCGCGATCTGCGCCAGCGCCGCCAGCGACAGGACCCCGAGCTCGGCGGCGACCAGCCACTCCAGGCGCACGCTGACCGCGGTGACGCCGACCAGGACGCTCATGCGCGGTTCGAGCTGGTCGTCGAGCGCGGCGGTGAAGTCGCCGTCCGGCGAGGAGGTGGTCGGCACCCACGCGTCGAACGCGGCGAGCTGCGCGGTGAACTGCGGCAGCCGATCGGCCGGGAAGCCCGCCGGATCCGGCGCCGCGGTGACCGCGGCCTGCGTGAGCAGGATGTCGGGCCGCGCGGTGACGGAGGCGTCGACGAGGACGGGAGCCTGGTCGCCGTCGTGGCGCCAGAACCGGTCGGCGGGATCGACCGGCTGGTAGACGCCGACCACGCGGAACGTCAGGGCACTGCTGGACTGCCAGCCGGAGCGCGTGGCGATGGTGTCGCCGACGCGCCAGTGGTGGCTGGCGAGGGTCTGTTGGGAGACGACGCCCGGGAAGGCTGCGCTCGGATCGGCGCCTGCGGCTCCCGTCCCACTCGGCCACGCGCCCTCAACCAGCCGCGCCTTGTCCTTGAGCGAGTCGCTGGACCAGAACGCGACGGCGTCGGTACTGGAGGCGCCGGAGCCGAGCAGCACATAGGGCCCCGACACGACCGTGGTGTCGACCTGCGCCCCGACCCCCGCGAACGCCGCACCGACCCGACCGTGCAGCTGCGCGAAGAACGCCACCCGCTGATCCGGCGTCGCCGCCCACTGTGTCCCGGACCCGTAGACGACACGCACCGTCCGCGCATCCGGCGCCATCGCCCCCAGCGCACTCCGCACCGAAGCCGCCCGCACCGCCGAAGCATGCAACCCGATCAGCGTGACCAGCACGAGCGCCGGCATCAACACCGCCACCGCGGCACCGAGCATGCCGCGCTGGTAGACGGCCCGACGGAGCAGGAGGCGGGGTGCGGTCATGCGGGTAAGGACGGGCTGCGGTCGGCCGGGCGTTGCGGGTGTTACCGAACGGTGATCAAGACAGAGGGCTCACATGGTGCACCGCCCGCACCTCAATCCGGCAGCCGGGCCCCGCTCCCGGCATCGAACAAATGCAGCGCCGCCCCGGCCCGCACCCCGAGCACCACGCTCTCGCCCTTCGCCGGCACCGGTCCTCCGCTGTGGCGGATCACCAGATCGCTCTCCTCCCCGTCGACCACCGTCCGGGCCGTCACCAGGTAGTCGCGGCCGGTGTCGCGGACCAGCACCGCGGTCGCGCGGACACCGTCGGCCTCTGCGCCGATCGACAGGTCCTCCGGCCGGATCCCGATCACCACGCGACTCCCGGTCAGCGCTGAGGATTGCGTTGAGCTCAGCCCGACCGCCAGGCCGCCGAGGCGGGCCACGCCGTCGGCGGCGATCGCCGTCACCAGGTTCATGCCCGGTTCGCCGAGGAACTGGGCCACTGCGATGGTCGCCGGTTTGCTGAAGACCTCCGTCGGGGTGCCGACCTGTTGGATCCGGCCGCTGTCCAGGACCGCGATGCGGTCCGCGATCGACCAGGCGTCCACCGAGCTGCAGGTCGCGTACAGGGTCGTGATGCCCAGTTCGCGCTGGAGCGCCGCGATCGGCGAGCGGCCGCGCATCATCAGCGGGACGCCCGAGCCGGCCAGCGGTTCGTCCAGGCAGACCACGTCCGGCCTGCGGACGATCGCGCGGGCCATGGTCGTGCGCTGGCGGACGTCGTAGCCCACCGAGTCCGGTTTGCTGTTCAGGTGGTCCGCGACGCCGCAGAGCTCCGCGACCTGCTGGACGCGCGCCGCCGCCGACTTCGCCGAGTTCTTGCGCATCGTCAGGGGCAGCGCGATGTTCTCGCGGATGGTCTGGTTCGGGAACAGGGCGAAGCCCTGGAAGATCATCGAGACGCCGCGCTTGTCCGGCGCGGTGCGCCCGATGTCCCTGCCGCCGATCAGCACGCTGCCGCGGTCCATCGGCTCCAGCCCCGCGAGCATGCGCAGCAGAGTGCTCTTGCCGCTGCCGGAGGGGCCGGTGAGGACGAGGAGCTCGCCGTCGCGGACGTCCATGCTGACGCCGTCGACGGCGGGCCGCCACGCCCCGTGGAACACCCTCGTGGCGTCGAGGAAACGGACGTCCGCCACGGTCGCGCGCTCTCCTATTTTCTTTCGTCGCCTGGTGCTGCTAACCCTTGACCGAGCCGGCCATGAGTCCTTGGACGAAGTATCGCTGGAAAGCGAAGAACACGACGAGCGGTACCGACAGCGACAGGAACGCCCCGGGCGCCAGGATGTCGATGTTGCTGCCGAACTGGCGCATGTTGGACTGCAGCGCCACGGTCAGCGGCTGCGTCTTCGCGTTCGAGAACACCAACGCCACCAGCAGGTCGTTCCACACCCACAGAAACTGGAAGATGGCCAGCGAGGCGATGGCCGGCAGCCCCAGCGGCACGATCACCTTGCGGAAGATCGTCCACTCGCTGCCGCCCTCCATCCGGGTGGCCTCCAGCAGCTCGCGCGGGATCGCCGCGAAGAAGTTGCGCAGGAGGTAGATCGCGAACGGCAGGCCGAACCCGACGTGGAACATCACCACGCCGAGGATCGTGCCGAACAGGTGCAGGTTGCGGTACAGCGCGGCCACCGGCAGCAGCGCCACCTGGATCGGCACCACCATCAGCCCGACCACCACCACGAACAGCCAGTCCCGGCCGCGGAAGTCGATCCAGGCGAAGGCGTACGCGGCCAGCGCGCCGAGGAACACCACCAGCACCGTGGCCGGCACGGTGATCATCACCGTGTTCCACAGCGACTGGATGATGCCCTTGTTGGCGAATAGGTTCGTGTAGTCCTTGAAGGTGATCTGCGCCGGGTGCGTGAAGACCGTCCACCAGCCGCTGCTGCTGATATCGGAGGCCTTGCGCAGGGAGCTGATGAACAGCCCCAGCGTCGGGATCAGCCAGACGACGCCGACCGCCAGCACGATGAGGTACACCGCACCGCCGCTGAGGCGCTTGGCGATGCGGGTGCCGACCGGGACCTGGCCCGGCACTGCGACGGGACGCGTGACGCTCATCGCCCCTCCTTCCTCTCGTTACGCAGGCGGCGGATGTTGAAGTACATGGCCGGCAGCACCAGCACGTACAGGAACACCCCGATCGCGCTGCCCAGACCCTGGTCCGCACCGCCGCCGAAGGAGACGTTCCACATCTGCACGGCGAGCACGTTCGCGTTGGGCAGCGTGGAGCCCGGAGCGATGACGTAGACCAGGTCGAAGACCTTCAGGACATTGATGATCTGGGTGACCATCACCACCAGCAGCACCGGAGCCAGCAACGGCACGGTGATACGCCAGAACACCTGTCTGTCGTTGGCTCCGTCGACCCGCGCCGCCTCAAGCAACTCCCGGGGTATCGAGGCGAGCCCGGCGGCGATCAACACCATCGCGAAACCAGCCCAGATCCACAGATACGAGGCGATGATCGCCGGCGTCACCAGAGACGGCCCCAGCCACTGGATGCCCCGGTACGGCTGCGCGAAGTTGCTGCCCGGCAGCTCCAACCGATAGGTGCCCCCGGGTTTCAGGCCCTTGATGGCGAACGTGCCGTCGTTGTGCGCCGAGGCCGATCCGGCGCTCTTCCCGGTCGCGACGTCGATCGCCTTGACCGAGACCCCCGGCATGCCCTTCTTCCCGGCGTCGATGTGGTTCGGCGTGCCGCCGCCGCCGTAGATGATGTCCAGCCAGACGGTGCCCTCGATCTCGTCCGGAGTCGGCTCCGCGGTGGGTGCCGCGGCCTGCGCCGCCTTGCCCGGCAGGCCCGCGGCCTGGATCCCGACCAGCGGCAGCGGGGCGACCGTGCCGGCCTGGAAGGTCTGCACCGAGGTGAACGACCCGGCCGTGCCCGCCTTGCCGGTGGCCGGCCGCGGGTGCGCGCCGGGGTACTTCGAGGACGGCGCGAAGGTGTCGTGGACGCCGACCGCCACGGCGTTGGCCACGCCCTGGTTCGGGTCCTGCTGGTAGACCAGCTCGAAGATCACGCCGGCGGCCAGGAACGAGATCGCCATCGGCATGAAGATGACCGCCTTGAACGCGGTCGACCAGCGGATCTTCTCGGCCATCAGGGCGAACATCAGGCCCAGCGCGCAGGCCACGGTCGGCGCGCAGACCACCCAGATGATGTTGTTCTTCAGCGCGGTGAGCGTCGCGGAGTCGGTGAACAGGGTGTGGTAGTTGTGCAGCCCGACCCACTTGGAGCCGTCGGCGTTGTGCAGGCTCAGCCAGACCGAGTCGACGGCCGGCCAGATGATGATCGCGGCCAGCACGATCGCGGCCGGGATCAGGAAGCCGAAACGGACTCGGACCGGGATTCGCAGAGGGCTGCGACCGTGGTCGGCCAGGGGGTGCGGCGCGCGCGGCCCCGGGTGGGAGGGGTTCTCGGAAGGCGGCCGCGCCGCCGGGACGGACCCGGCGGCGGGCGACGCGGACAGGCTCTCGTCCATGGCTACTGCCAGGTCTCCTTCGCCGCGTCCTTCTCCAGCTGCGCGGCGGTGCCGTTGACGTCGCCGCTGCTCAGGAAGTCCTGCAGGTCCTTCCATTCCCCGGCGCCCTTGGTGCCGCCGAACCCGACCGGAGCCTGGTCGGACATGTCGAAGCGGAAGCCGTCGCCGGCGCCGACCAGCATCTGCGCCTCGGCGCGCGTGGTGTCGTCCGGGTAGGAGGACATCGGCACGTTCTTGTTCGGCGAGACGAAGCCGCCGGCCGAAGCCCACGCCTCGGCGGCGTCCGGCGAGGCCAGGAACTGGATGAACGCCATCGTCGCCGGGTTGTCGTTGGTGGCCAGCGCGGCGTCGCCGCCGCCGTCCACGAAGTTGGTCAGCGAGCCGGCCGCCGGGAACGGGAAGAACTTCGCGTCGGCGCCCAGCTTGGCCGAGGTGGTCGAGGTGATCACCGAGCCGGAGAAGTCGCCCTCGTAGACCATGGCCGCCTTCGGCGGGCTCTTGAAGGTCTGGGTGACCGAGTCGTTGAACGAGGTCTGCAGCGCCCCGGACTTGCCGCCGGCCATGAACTGGTCGTTGCCGAACAGCTGCTTCAGCGTGGTCAGCGCCTGGATCACCGTCGGGTCGGTCCACGGGATCTGGTGGTGCGTGAGCTTGTCGTAGTTGTCCGGGCCGGCCTGGGACAGGTAGACGTTCTCGAACCAGTCGGTGAGCGTCCAGCCGTCCGCGCCGCCGACCGAGACCGGGGTGATGCCGGCGTCGGAGAGCGTCTGGCAGTCCTTCAGGAAGTCCGCCCAGGTCTTCGGCGGCGTGACGCCGGCCTGCTGGAACTGCGCGGTGTTGTACCAGAACGTCGACTTGTTCGCGGCCTTGAACATGATCGAGTAGACCTGGCCGTTGACCGTGCCGAGCTTCTTCCAGCTCGGGTCGTAGTTCGCGTCGATCTCGGCGATCACGTTCGCGCCCAGCGGCTTGATCTGCCCGGCCTTGGCGAACTGCGCGATGGCGCCGGGCTGCGCCAGCAGCGCCACGTCCGGGGCGCCGCCGCCGGCCAGCTTGCTGCGCAGCACGGTCGGCGTCTGGTCGCCGGCGCCCTGGTAGCTGACCTTGGCGTGGGTCTTGGCGGTGAAGGCGTCGATCACCTTCTGGAAGTCCTGCTGCTCGGTCCCCGACCACTCGGCCAGCACCTGGATCGACTTGCCGGACAGGTCCGGCAGCGCCGGTCCCGGGGCCGCCGAGCCGCCGGCCGAGGACGAACTCGACGACGAGCCGGCCCCGGAGGCGGACGTGGAACCCGCCGACCCCGAGGTGCCCGCCGAGGGCTTGGAGGAGCTGGAGGAGCAACCGGCCAGTGCCAGGCCGGAGGCCAGTCCCACGGCCAGGACAACCGTGACGGACCGGTGGGAGCGTGCACCCATGATCAGCCTTCTTTCATCGACTCGAGTGAGGGACCTGTCGTTTTTGAAGTGGGGCGGCGTTGCGGGAAACGTAAAGGCGACGAAATGGAGGCGTCAAGCATGTTGCGATTCCGTGATGGACGAACAAATTCCACCGAACTAACGGGGGCTTCAACCCCTGAATTTGTTTGATCCTTGACTAATGACGCCCGATCGCAGCATCCTTCAGAACCATGAGGACGCCCCCGACGGAGTCCCGCGCCGAGCGCAGCCGGCTGGCCGTGGTCCGGCTGCTGCGCGAGCGCGGCACGATGAGCCGCGCCGACATAGCCCGCGCGGTCGGCCTGTCCCGCTCGACGGTCTCCGGCATCATCGCCGCCCTGGTCGCCGACGACCTGGTGGTCGAACTGGACGCCAAGCTCACCCCGGCGGGCGGCGGCGCCGGCCGCCCGGGCGCCGCCGTGATGCTCAACCCGGCCAGCGGCGAGGCGATCGGCGTCGACTTCGGCTACCGCCACGTCCACGTGATCATCGCCAACGTGGCGCACGCGGTCCGCATCGCCAAGTCGGTCCGCCTGCCCGTCGGCTACGACCCGGGCCAGGGCTTCGACGTCGCCGCCGACCTGGTCCGCACCGCGATCGACGAGGCGGGCACGGACCCCAGCCGCATCCTGGGCGTGGGGGTGAGCGTGCCAGGGCCCTTCGACACCGCCCGCGGCGTCCCCAGCTCGGGCATGCCCTCGCGCTGGGCCGGCATCCCGGTCGCGGCCGAACTCGGCGCCCGCCTGAACCTCCCGGTCCTGGCCGACGGCGACACCAAACTCGGCGCCCTGGCCGAACGCCGCTGGGGCGCGGCCCGCGGCTGCGACGAGTTCGTGTACATGAAGCTGCACGGCGGCGTCGGCGGCGCGTTCGTCTCCAACGGACAGCTGACCCGCGGCGTCAACGGCGGCGCGGGCGAGATCGGCCACCTGGTCGTGGACGCCACCGGGCCGCTGTGCCGCTGCGGCAACCGCGGCTGCCTGGAGACCTTCGTGGGGCTGCCGGTCGTCATGCGCGCACTGGAACCGGCCTACGGCGACCGCCTGACCCTGCGCAACGTGATCACCATGGCCTGGCAGGGCGACCGCGGCTGCATCAGGGCCCTGTCGGACGCCGGCACGATGGCCGGCCGCGCGGTCGGCATGCTCGGCAACATCCTGAACCCGCAGAGCGTCATCATCGGCGGCGCCCTGTCCGCGGCAGGCGAGCTGCTGATGGGGCCACTGCGCGAGGCCGCGGCGACGGCGTCGCTGCCGCTGGCCGGCGACGCGATGACGATCCAGGTCGGTTCGCTGGGCCCGCAGGCGTGCGCGCTCGGGGCGGTGGCGATGGTGCTGGGTGAGACGGACGAGAAACTGTTGGCGGCTATGGGGTCCTAGGCTTCTCGCCGCAAAGCGTCAGGACACACCCTCGGCCGCCGCTCTGGTGCGGCATCGGCCCGGCGGCTCGCGGGAAACGCCGCCGGGTCTGTCTCTCACGCCTTCCGGAAGAGCGTCACGACCGCCGCGCCGCCGAGCCCGATGTTGTGCGCCAGCCCGACCCGCGCACCTTCGACCTGCCGCTCCCCGGCCAGCCCGCGCAAGTGCCAGGAGATCTCAGCACACTGTGCCAGTCCGGTCGCCCCGAGCGGATGGCCCTTGGAGATCAGCCCGCCGGAGGGGTTCACGACCCAGCGGCCGCCGTAGGTCGTGGCGCCGTCGGCCACGAGCTTGCCGCCCTCGCCTTCCCCGCACAGCCCGAGCGCTTCGTAGGTAATCAGCTCATTGATGGAGAAGCAGTCGTGCAGCTCGATCACGTCGAGGTCGTCCGGCCCCAGCCCCGAGGCGTCGTAGACCTTGCGCGCCGCGTCCCGGCTCATCGGCCGCCCGACCACGTCGATGCAGGTCCGCGTGTCGAAGGCCTCGGTCGTGTCCGTCGTCATCGCCTGCGCGACGATCTCCACCGCCTGTTCCCCCAGCTCGTGCTCCTCCACGAACCGCTCGCTCACCACCACCGCGGCGCCCGCGCCGTCGGAGGTCGGCGAGCACTGGAGCTTGGTCAGCGGCCGGTGGATCTCCCGGGCGTCCAGGATCTCCTGGACCGAGTACTCGTCCTGGAACTGCGCGTTCGGGTTGTGCACCGAGTGCCGGTGGTTCTTCGCGGCGACCATCGCCAGCTGCTCGGCGGTGGTGCCGTACCGCTCCATGTGCTCGCGCGCGGCGTTGCCGAAGATCTGCGCGGTCGGCGGCGTGGCCTCGAACTCGTGCAGCTCGGCCATCAGCGTGTAGTGCCGGGCCAGCGGCGAGGCGGCGAAGTCGTCGTTGTTCATGCCGCCGCCGAGCGCCCCCTTCTTCATCTGCTCGAAGCCCAGCGCCAGCACGCACTCGTTGAGCCCGCCGCCGACCCACTGCGCGGCCATCAGCAGCGCGGTCGAGCCGGTCGCGCAGTTGTTGTTGACGTTGTACACCGGAACGCCGGTCAGCCCGAGCTCGTACGCCGCGCGCTGGCCGCACGTCGAGGGGCCGAAGACGTAGCCGGCGGCCACCTGCTCCACCTGGTCGTACCCGACGCCCGCGTCGGCCAGCGCCGCGGAGCCGGCCTCCCGCGCCATGTCGAAGTAGCGCCACTGCCGGGTCTCGGGCTTCTCGAACTTCGTCATGCCGACGCCGACGACGTAGACCTTGTTCACCGTTACGCCCCTTTTATCAGAGTTCAGAGTCAGAGTTCGGTTTCAGTCACGGGGAAGACCGAGGATCCGCTCCCCGATCACGTTCAGCTGGACCTCGGTGGTGCCGCCGGCGATGGTCAGGCAGCGGCTGGACAGGAAGGCCTGCGTCCAACCGGCCGCGGCCCCCGCCTGCTCGGTGGCACCGGCGGCGCCCAACAGCTCCAGGCCGAGCTCGGCGACGTCCTGCGCCAGCTTCATCGAGATCAGCTTCCTGATGCTCGCCTCAGGACCCTGCTCCATCCCGGACAACTGGCGCAGGGTCGTCCGCAGCCCGAGCAGCGCGGCGGACTGCCCCTGGCAGATCAGCTCGCCGAGCTTCTGCGCGACCACCGCGTCGAGTTCGTCGCCCGCCGCCACCGAGCTCAGCAGCCCCTCCAGCGAACCGCCGAGGACCGGCCCGGAAGCGAGCGAGACCCGCTCGTTCCCCAGCGTGTTCCGCGCCAGCGGCCACCCGCCGTCCACCTCGCCGACCACCAGCTCGTCGGGCACGAAGACGCCGTCGAGGAACACCTCGTTGAACATCGAGGCGCCGGTGATCTCCTTCAGCGGCCGCACGTCCACCCCCGACGACTTCATGTCGACCAGGAAGTACGTGATGCCCTCGTGCTTCGGCTTGTCAGGGCTCGTACGCGCGATGCAGATGGCCCACTGCGCGAAGTTCGCGACCGACGTCCACACCTTCTGCCCGTCCAGCCGCCAGCCGCCCTCGACGCGCGTCGCGCGGGTGGTCAGCGCGGCGAGGTCGGACCCGGCGCCGGGCTCGCTGAACAGCTGGCACCAGATGATCTCGCCGCGCAGCGTCGGCAGCACGAAGCGCTCGCGCTGCGCGTCGGTGCCGTATTTGACCAGCGTCGGGACCACCCAGTTGCCGATGACGAGGTCGGGCAGCCGCACCTTCGCCGCCGCCATCTCCTGCGCGATGACGATCTGCTGGACCGGTCCGGCCGACAGGCCGTAGGGCTTGGTGAGGTAGGGAGCGGCGTAGCCGGTCACGGCGAGCGCCTTGCGCTGCTCGGCCGGGGTCAGGTCCCTGACTCCCGCGAAGGCCTCGCGCGCCGCCTCCCGGTAGGCATCGGCCTCGGCGGGGAGCTCGACCTTGAGCTCGCGGCGGCGGCCGGCGGCGGTGAGTTCGGCGACGCGGGCACGCCAGCGGCTGGTGGGGCCGTGGACCTGACGGAGAGTAAGGGCCCTGCGGAGGTAGACGTGGGCGTCGTGCTCCCAGGTGAAGCCGATCCCGCCGAGGACCTGGATGCAGTCCTTGGCGCATTCGACGGCGGCGTCCAGGGCGAGTGCGGCGGCGATGGCGATCGGGACCTTGACGTCCTCGGCGCCCTCGGCGGCACCGGCGACGAAGGCGGCGTCCCAGACCGCGCTGCGCGCCTGCTCCATGCGCGCGACCATGGCGGCACAGCCATGCTTGACCCCCTGGAACTGGCCGATCGGCTTGCCGAACTGGACTCGGACCTTCGCGTACTCGGCGGCCGTACGCGTGCACCAGTCCGCGATGCCGACCGCCTCGGCAGACGCCAGAAGCGCCGCGATGCGGTCGAGCGCCGCGGTGCCGCCGACGATCACCCTTTCGCGCGCGACCACCACACCGTCGACCGAGACCTTGGCCACCCGCCGCGTCCGATCCAGCGAAACCAGCGTGCTGATATCCAGAACCCCCGCCGGGACGAGCGCCTGGATCTCGGAACCGTCGGACCGCCGCGCCGTCAGCACCAGCCAGTCGGCGAGCGCCGCGCCGATAACCGGTTCTACCGACCCGCTGAGCCGATAGCCGCCCTCGACGGGTTCGGCGACCATCGCCCCGGCGCCGATCGCCGCGGCCGCGATCACGCTGCCCTCCGCGATCCCCCGCACCACGTCGGCGCAGCCCTTCCCGCCGCTCTCGGCCAGGAACACCCCGGCGATCGCGGTCGGCAGGAAGGGTCCCGGCGTCGCCGCGCGTCCCATCTCCTCCACCACGACGGCCAGCGTCAGCAGTCCCGCACCGGCGCCGCCGGCCGCCTCCGGCAGGTGGTCGCCGAGCAGGCCCTGTTTCGCCAGATCACCCCAGCCCTCCGGGCGTTCCTCCTGGTCGGCGTCGAGCGCGGCGCGCACGGCGGCCGGTGGCACGGCGCGTGCCAACCACCCCCTGACCGCCTCGGCAAGCTCGCGGTGCTCACTGGTGATCCCTATGGAGCCGATTCCGGCGGTCACTGATGCCACGTGCCGGATAGTAGAACACGTTCCAGTTATCCGGAAGATAGAGTGACGCCATGGATCATCAGCTGCGCGCCGCCGCCGAAGCCGCCCCCGGCTTCATGCCCGCCGACGAGGGCCTGGCCCTGTACGAGGCGGCCGAGCGCGCCGCGAAGATCGGCGACCTGCTGGAGATCGGCACGTACTGCGGCAAGTCGACCATCTACCTGGCCGCGGCCGCCGCCACCGCAGACCGTGTCGTGGTCACCGTCGACCACCACCGCGGCTCCGAGGAGCAGCAGCCCGGGTGGGAGTACCACGACCCGACGCTGGTCGACCCGGAAGTCGGTCTGATGGACACGCTGCCCACGATGCGCCGCACCCTGCACGCGGCCGGCGTCGAGGACCGCGTCGTGGCCGTCGTCGGCCGCTCCCCGGTGGTGGCCCGGTTGTGGAACACGCCGGTCGGCCTGTGCTTCATCGACGGCGGCCACACCGACGAACACGCGCAGGGCGACTACGAGGGCTGGGCCCACCACGTCGCGCCCGGCGGGCTGCTGGTGATCCACGACGTGTTCCCGGACCCGGAGGACGGCGGCCAGGCGCCGTACCGGATCTACCTGCGGGCGCTGGAGTCGGGGGACTTCGTCGAGGATTCGGTGACGGGTTCGCTCAGGGTGCTGCGTCGGGTCTAGCGGCCGGATCGGGTCCGGCATCCAGGTCGGCGAGCTTCCCGCGCAGCACCGCCTGTTCCCGCTCGTTCCCGCACAGCTTGATCGCCTGCTCCAGCTCTCCGCGCGCCTCGTCGAACCGGCCGAGCCGGATGAACAGCTCCCCGCGCACGCTCGGCAGCAGATGCGAGTTCCCCAACGCCCCGGCCGCCGCCAGCTCGTCCACGATCGTCAGCGCCGCGGCGGGACCGTGGGCCATCGAGACCGCGACCGCGCGGTTCAGATCGACCACCGGCGAAGGCGCCAGCAGGCGGAGCGCGTCGTAGATCACGACGATCCGTTCCCAGTCCGTGGCCTCGACCGAGGTGGCGACCGCGTGGCACTCGGCGATCATCGCCTGCAGCCCGTAGGCCCCCAGGCCCCGGATGCTCTGCTGCGCCCGCGCCAGGGCCGCGCGGCCGCGCCGGATCGCGGCGTGGTCCCAGCGCCGGCGGTCCTGGTCGGCGAGCAGGACCGGTTCGCCGTCCGGGCCGACGCGGGCCGGGAAGCGCGCGGCGGTCAGCTCCATCAGCGCCAGCAGGCCGTGGGCCTCCGGTTCGTCGGGCACGAGGCGGGCCAGCATGCGCGTGAAGCGCAGCCCCTCGGCGGCCAGGTCCTGGCGGATCAGCGCGTCGCCCGCGCTGGCCGACGAGCCCTCGGTGAAGATCAGGTAGACCACGGTCAGCACCGAGCCCAGCCGCTCGGCGCGCTGCTCCGGCGGCGGCACCTCGAAGGGGACGCCGGCCGCGGCCAGCGTCTTCTTCGCCCGCGTGATGCGCGCCTGCACGGTGGCCGTCGGCACCAGGAACGCCTTGGCGATCTCGTCGCTGCTCAGGCCGCCGACCACGCGCAGCGTCAGCGCGACCCGGGCCTCGCGGGAGAGCACCGGGTGGCAGGAGACGAACATCAGGGCCAGCAGGTCGTCGTCGATCTGGTCCGGGTCCCACAGCACGGTTTCGCCGTCGCGCTGCGGGTCGGCCGGCGCGCCGCCGGCGGCCGCACCGCCCTCGCCGAGCTCCTGGGCGAGGACGGCGTACTTGCGGTCCTGGACCGCGTGCCGCCGGAAGTGGTCGATCGCGCGCCGCCGGCCGACGGTGAGCAACCAGCCGGCCGGCTGCCGCGGGACACCCTCGCGCGGCCAGGTGACCAGGGCCTCGGCCAGCGCCTCCTGCGCCACGTCCTCGGCCAGCGCGAAGTCGCCCGTGTAGCGGGCCAGCGCGCCGACGATGCGGGCGGACTCGATGTGCCACACCGCCGCCACGGCGGCCCGGCCGGTCAGGTCAGTCATGGTTCACAGGCTCACGTGCGCACAGGCTGACGTGCTCACAGCTGCCCGGTGGCCTCGCGCCACGCACGCTCCTTCTTGACCCACTCGTTGTCCTGCGGCATCTCGTCGATCGAGGTCACCCGCCGGATCTCGGTCCGGAACCCGGGACCGGTGATCGGCGAGCGCTTGGCCCACTCCACGGCCTCCTCCAGCGAGGCGACGTTGAGGATGTAGAAGCCGTTGAACAGCTCCTTCGTCTCCCCGTACGGACCGTCGGTGACGACCGGCGGCTCGGTGGAGTAGTCGACGACGACGCCCTCCTCGGGCCCGGCCAGCCCCTCGGCAGCGAGCAGCACACCGGCCCGGATCAGCTCGTCGTTCATCCGGCCGACCTTGTCCATCATCTCGGCGAAGTCGGTGGTCGCCATGGACTCCAGGGCCTTGTCGTCGGCACGGAAGATCAGCATGTACTTCATGGTCGCTCTCCTTCGGTTCGTGCGGGCCCGGTTCGGTCCCGCACCCTTAGGTCGAACGGCGCTGGGCCCGGATCGACACGAGGTCCACACTTTAAGCTCACCCCGATGAGTTCGCACCGCGCGGATCGTCTGAATCGAGGCACCGATCCCCAAACCGATCCGGAGGCACGCATGACCGACCACACTCCCCCGCTGCCGCAGGTCACCGACCGCCAGAGCTGGCAGGCCCAGATCGACGAGCTGGCGATCCGCGAGAAGGCGCACACCCGGGAGGGTGACAAGCTCGCGGCGGCCCGCCGCCGGCTCCCGATGGTCGAGGTGGACCCGACCACCCCGGTCGTCGGCGAGAAGGGCGCCGTCCCGCTCCTCGACGTGTTCGAGGGCCGGCGCATGCTGACCGTCTACTACGCGATGTGGCACGACGGCCGCTCCCCCAAGGACCAGTGCGAGGGCTGCACCTTCTTCACCGCCGAGGTCCGAGAGCTGTCCTACCTGCACTCCCGCGACGTGACCTACGCGATCTTCTCCCAGGGCCCCTACGAGCAGAGCCGCGCCTACCACGACTTCCTGGACTGGGACGTCCCCTGGTACTCGGCCCGCGACTCGGCCGAGCAACTGCTGGCCGACCGCTGGTTCGGCATGCGCGTGAGCTACCTGCGCCAGGACGACCGCGTGTTCGAGACCTACTGGACCACCGGCCGCGGCGTGGAGCGCGCGGCGCCGAGCTACGCGATCCTGGACGAGACCGTCTACGGCCGCCAGGAGACGTGGGAGGACTCGCCGGAGGGCTGGCCGAAGGAGTTCGGCGTCACCGGCGACCAGTTCCGCGTCGAGGGCCGGCCGACGGCGCAGTGGGTGCAGCTCACCGCTGGAAAGCGGGAACCGTTCTGACGATGACGCGGCGGATCATGCCGGCGCGCTTCCTGAGGCCGGCATGATCCGCGTGATCCGTCCTCGTGGTCAGCGGTCGAAGAGCTTCCAGTGCCCCTCGGAGACGACCTCGACGACGCCGTCCACCACCTTGATGGCCGTCTCGTCATCGACGGCGTACCCCGGAACCGGCACGCGTGCGGCCCACTTCTCGGCGTCGGCCATGGTGTTCTCCGGGCACATCACGTTGTCCAGGTGCGGGAAGATCGAGAACCCGACCATGCCGAACGCGCTGTCGCCGCCCGCGGCCGGCTTCCAGCCGACGAACTCCTGTCCGACGTGCGGGGCCATCACCATGCTGCCGACGGTCAGTCCCACGTAGACCGTCTCACTCAGCGACGGGAACAGATCCGCCAGACCGGAGGCGCGCATCCAGTGGTGCAGGTACAGGACGTCGCCGCCGCACACCAGCAGGGCATCGGTCTCCCGGACCAGCGGAACCCAGTTCTCCGCGTCGATGCTGGGCAGCGCGGTCAACTCCAGCATCCCCACGGACTTCCACCCGAGCTCGACCAACGGGGTACTGGTCTGCCCGGCAATCTGCCGCCACGTCATGACGGCGGTCCCGGGCATGCCGTACATCGCGGTGGGGATGCACAGGGCCGTGGACTCGGCGATGGGCTTGCCCAGCATGTCGACCAGAGCAGCGCGGATGCTCTGGTTGCTGACACCGCCGGAGGTGAGGAGAAGCTTCATGGGACCGTCTGTCAGTCCTTGACGTTGTACTGGTCGTGCTCCAGGAAGAACGCCTGCCCCGCCGTGTTCTGCAACCCCTCCACCAGCCCGCGGAAGTAGTTCTCGCGCGGCGCGCCGGGGGCGAACATCAACAGCATCGAGGCGGGCTCGCCGGACTCGTTGCGGAACGCGTGCAGGCCGCCGGGCGGCACGAACAGGTAGTCGCCGGGCGTGGCCTCCACCCACTTCTCGCCGTTGAACAGGCGCACGGCGCCCTTCAGGATGAAGAAGGCCTCGCTCATCGTCTTGTGGAAGTGCGTGCCGGGGCCGCTGGGCGCCGCGGCGAAGTCCCAGCGGTAGAGCCCGTACAGGCCGTCGGTGCCGTCGGAGGTCGACAGTAGGCTGCAGGTGCCGCCGGAGGCGAAGGCGATCTCCGGCTCGGCATCGGCCGGTCGGAACGTGGCGCTGACCTCGCCGGTGTCGGCGAAGTAGCGCGGGTCCGGGTAGGACATTTACGCATCCCTTCCTGAGTACTTCGGCGGATGTGATCAACACGCCGCTTCCGTAGTCTGTCCGATGTCGGAAACACAGTAGACCCGGGGGGATCTTGTGGGGGACGTCGTTCGTGTGAGCGATACAGATGTTCTTGTGATGGGTACGGATCATGGCTGAGAACTCACAGCCCGGCCGCCTGGTCGGCGGCCGGTATCGGCTGGTCGACCGGCTCGGCTCGGGAGGCATGGGCCGCGTGTGGCGCGCCCACGACCAGACGTTGGGCATCGACGTGGCCATCAAAGAGGTCTCGCTGCCCTTCATGCTCTCCGAGAAGCAGCTCGCCGAGCGCCTGAGCCGGGCCGAGCGCGAGGCCCGCAACACCGTCCGGCTGCGCGACCAGCCGGGCATCGTGACCGTGCACGACGTCGTCATCGACGACGACGCGCCGTGGATCGTGATGCAGCTGGTGACCGGCAGCTCGCTGGACGAGCACCTGACCGAGCACGGGCCGCTGAGCGTGGAGAACGCGGCGAAGGTGGCCGACACCATGCTGCGCGCGCTGGCCGCCGCGCACGCCGCGGGCATCGTGCACCGCGACGTGAAGCCGGCGAACGTGCTGCTGGCCAAGGACGGCCGGGTCCTGCTCACCGACTTCGGCATCGCCCAGGCCGAGGGCGACAGCTCCCTGACGATGACCGGCGCGGTCATCGGCTCCGCGGAGTACCTGGCCCCCGAGCGGGCCCGCGCCGAGGATGCGGGTCCGGCCTCGGACCTGTTCTCCCTCGGCGTGACGCTGTACCAGGCGGTCGAGGGCGTCTCGCCGTTCCGCCGCGACTCGCCGACCGCCACGATGACCGCCGTGCTGTTCGAGCAGCCGGCGCCGCCGAAGAACGCCGGGCGGCTGACCGCCCTGCTCGGCGCGTTGCTGGCCAAGGACCCGAATCAGCGCCCGACGGTCCAGGCCGCGCTGGCGATGCTGAACGACCGCACCACCGGTGGCACGAGCGCCGCCGGCTTCGGTTCCGGCTTCGCCGCCGCCGGCGCCACCACGCCGACGGCGCTGGCGACGCCGACCCCGCCGGTGCCGATGCCGGGGATCCCGTCGGCGAACCCGATGAACCCGTCCGGCCCGACGAGCGCGTCGAACCCCACGCCCTACCCGGCACTGGGACCGCAGCCGACGCCGTATCTGGCCAGCCAGGCGCTGAACCCGCCGCCGCCGCGCAAGGGCAGCGGGGCGAAGATCGCCGCCGTGGTCGCGGCGGTCGCCGTGGTCGCGGTGCTGGCGACGCTCGGCGCCACGCAGCTGATGCACCACAGTTCACCGACGGCCGGACCGACGAACACCACGAGCTCGACGAACTCCACGACGTCCACGACCTCCAGCACCGGCAACCCGACCGGCTCGCCGTCCACGTCGGCGCCGACGACCGACTCCGCCGCCCCGTCGGACCCGACGCAGGACACGACGACGTCCAGCGGCCCGCCGAGCCCCGGCGGCGTCAAGGCCGGCTGCGCGGAGGCCAACAGCGACCTGAACGCCTTCAACGCCTCCAACCCGGCCGGCACCGGCGACAAGACCTACCAGATCAAGGCCGACCACGACCTGGCCGACAAGCTGGACGCGGACGCCGCGCTGGCCACCGACCCGGCGGTGAAGACCGCGATCCAGAACGAGGCGTCGAGCTGGAACACGTTCGCGGACGACTACGCCAACAACGACACCAGCGGGATGAGCCAGACGATCCCGCAGACGACCAAGGACATCGCCGCGGTGAACACGGCCTGCAACAGCTGAGCCGGCGGTATTAGGGCTTATCAGGGAGTGCCGGGAGCACAGGGAGTATCAGGGCACGTCGCAGCTCGCTCGTTCGAGCTGCGACCGGCTACTCAACCGCGCCGCCCTCAGGCCGCCACGCACTCCGCGACGGAGCACGCGACCGGCAGCCCCTCGGGCAGCCCGTCCCCGCCGAACACCGCGACCGTCGCCTTGTCCTCGGCGAGCACCGCGAGCGCCAACAGCAGCGCACCGGCGGTCCAGGCGGTCTTCTCCTGTGGCCAGATCGCCGGCGGATTCCCATCCTTGTCCGGCTCGAAGACGCGGCCGGTCCAGTACATCCCGTCGGCCTCGTCGCGCAGGTGCTGGATGTCACGCAGCAACGTCCGCGCACGCTCCACATCGCCGATCGCCCACAGCGCCAGCGCCAACTCGCAGGTCTCGCCGCCGGTGACCCAATCGTTCGGCGTCACGCACCGCACCCCGTACCCCGGCACCACGAAGGTTTCCCAGCCCTCTGCGATCCGCCGCTCCGCCGCCGCGCCGCGCAGCGCCGTCCCGAGCACCGGGTAGTACCAGTCCATCGAATACGTGCCCTTGTCCGCGAACCGCTCCGGATGGCCGGCCAGCGCGTGGCCCAGCCGCCCGCAGGCCAGCTCCCAGTCCGGCCGTCCGTGCCCGACCTGCTCGGCGACCGCCAGCGCGCAGCGCAGCGCCTGGTACATCGACGAGCAGCCGGTCAGCAGCGCCTCGTCGGCCTCGCGCTCCTGCTCGTCCTCGCACCACACGATCTCGCCGCCCGGGGTCTGCAACCGCAGCACGAAGTCCGTCGCCCGGCGCACCGGCGGCCACATCTCGGCCAGGAACTCCTCGTCGCCGGTGACCAGGAAGTGGTGCCAGACGCCGACCGCGATGTAGGCGGTGAAGTTGGTCTCGCGCAGCCGGTTGGTCGCTTCGGTGACGCCCTCGGGGGCGTCGGCGTAGGCCGCGTACCAGGAACCGTCAGCGTTCTGCGACGCCGCCAGCCAGCGGTAGGCGGCCAGCGCCCGCTCCGGCAGCCCGGCGACGTCCAGCGCCATCGCCGCCTCGATGTGGTCCCAGGGGTCCAGGTGGCCGCCGTGGAACCAGGGGATCGCGCCGTCGGGCCGCTGGAGCGCGGCGATGCCCTCGGCGGTGGCGCGGACCTGGCCGGCGCTCAGCACGCCTTCGCCGGCCAGCAGTTCGACCGCGGCGGTGAGCCCTTCGGCCGCCGGTGCGGACCCCACCGTCATGCGGCGGGGGAGGTGGCGGCGGGCTTGGTGGCGTAGACGACCAGGCTCTTGCCCAGCACCGGGTTCAGCAGCGTCTCGCTGACGCGGGTGATCGCCGGGGCCTTGATGATGTCCCACTCCAGCAGCTTCTTGTACGCCTTCACCGGCGCGTTCTCGGTGTCCACGCCGACCGCGCACTTGAGCCACCAGTACGGCGCGTGCAGGGCGTGCGCGTGGTGCAGCTCGCTGGGCACCACGCCGGCCTCGCGCAGCTTCTCGACCATCTCGCGCCGCTTGTAGATCCGGATGTGGCCGCCCTCGACCTCGTGGTAGGCGTCGGACAGCGCCCAGCAGACCTTCTCCGGGAACCAGCGCGGCACCGTCACCGCCAGCCGGCCGCCGGGCTTGAGGACCCGGACCAGCTCGGACATCGCCAGCCGGTCGTCGGGCAGGTGCTCCAGCACCTCGGCGGCGACGATCGCGTCGAAGGTGGCGTCGGCGAACGGCAGGCCGTAGGCGGTGCCGCGGACCGCGATCGCGCCGGCCCCGGCCGGCACCTCGCCGGCCAGCTGCATCGCGCCGAACCACTTGGTCACCTCGGCGACCTCGTCCTGGCTGTAGTCCAGGGCGACCACGTCAGCCCCCTGACGCAGCAGCGCGAAGGCGTGCCGGCCGAAGCCGCAGCCCATGTCCAGCACCTTCTCGCCCTTGGCGATCGGGAACTTCTCGAAGTCCACGGTGAGCACGTCAGACCCCTGCCTTTCTTCCACGGAGCCTGTCGGCGGCCATGCGGTCCCAGTCGACCGGATCCCGGCCGGCCTCGATGAGCGCCCGGTAGCGCTCGGCGGTGGCGATCGCGGCGGCCCGCCACGTGAACTTCTCCAGAACACGTTCCCGTGCCGCGGCGCCCAACCGGGCCCGCAGTTCCGCGTCCCCCAGTACCCGGGTCAACGCGGCGGCAAGCGCCGACGGATCACCCGGCGGCACCGCCAGCGTGGTCTCGCCGTCCCGGCCGGCCACCTCGGGGATCGCCCCGCCGGTGGTGGACACCAGCGCGGTGCCGCAGGACATGGCCTCGACCGCGGGCAGCGAGAAGCCCTCGTACAGCGAGGGCACACAGGCCACCTCGGCCGAGCGGATCAGGTCGACGAGTTCGGCGTCTGATATGCCGTGCACGAAGCGCACCGCGCCGCCCAGGCCCAGGCGCTCGATCGCCTTGGCGACGACGCCGTCCTCCCGGGCCTTGCCGACCACGACCAGATGCGCGTGCTCGACCTCGACCCGCACCTTGGCCAGCGCTTCGACCAGCGGCAGCAGGCCCTTGAGCGGCACATCGGCGCTGGCGGTGGTGACGATACGCCCCGAGACCTTGGCCACCGAGGGATCCGGGGAGAAGGTGTCGGTGTCGGCGCCGATCGGGATCGTGCTGATCCGCCGCTGCGGGACGCCGAGGTACTGCCCGATCTCCGCGGCGGAGGACGACGAGACGGTGATGATCTCCGGCAGCCGCCGCGCGACGCGGGTCTGCATCTTGGTGAAGGCGTACCAGCGGCGCACCGAGGCGCGCTTGCCCCTGGTCGGCGCCGCGGCCAGCTCCAACTCGCGGTCCACCTGGATCGGGTGGTGGATGGTCGCCAGCGTCGGGAAGCCCAGGCGCGGCATGCCGAGCAGGCCGTAGCCGAGGCACTGGTTGTCGTGGACCACGTCGAACTCGCCCTTGCGCCCGGACAGGTGGCGCAGCGCGCGCAGCGAGAAGGTCAAGGGCTCGGGGAAACCGGCGGTCCACATGGTCCCGACCTCCAGCATGTCCACCCAGTCGCGGTACTCGTCACGCTTGGGGGTGCGGAAGGGGTCGGGCTGGCGGTACAGGTCGAGGCTGGATATCTCGGTCAGCTTCACGCCGGGTTCGGGGTCCAGCACCGGATACGGCTGGCCGGCCAGCACTTCGACGGTGTGGCCCAGGCGGGCGAGCTCTCGGGAAAGGTGCCGGACGTAGACGCCCTGACCTCCGCAGAAGGGGTTCCCTTTGTACGCGAGCAAGGCTATGCGCAGTGGCGTGTTTGCCATGCTCTATCACCTCGCTCCGTAAGTCCGTGTCCCGCCTTCACGGCTTAGACGGCGTCACGAGCGGGTCAACGGAGCATAATCCGTGGCGCTAATCTAGAACAAGTTCCTACTTCGCCCGCGCCGCAGGTGGCAGAGTTGGGACGTGACACAGTTCACAGACGGTTCACATCCGGCTACCACGGCGAACACCGTCCGTGAACCGCTGTGGCCAGGATCGGAACCGCGTTCGCAGAGTCTATCGAGGTTGAGGAAAGCCCATGTCGGTTGACGCGTCGGCCCCCGCCGGCCCCCCCGCTTCGGCGCCGTCGCCGGTCCCGGCCCTGACGGAGCGTCAGGAAGCCCGCCGCCAGCGCATCCTGCGCGCCACCCAGCAGCTGGCGGCCCGCGGCGGCTTCGACGCGGTGCAGATGCGCGAGGTCGCCGAGCTGTCGGAGGTGGCCCTGGGCACCCTCTACCGCTACTTCCCGTCCAAGATCCACCTGCTCGTGGCCACCATGCAGGACCAGCTGGAGCAGCTGCACGACCAGCTGCGCCGCAAGCCCCCGGTGAGCGCCGACCCCGGCGAGCGCGTGGCCGAGACCCTGATGCGCACCTTCAAGGCGTTGCAGCGCGAGCCGCACCTGGCCGAGGCGATGATGCGCGCGCTGACGTTCGCCGACCGCTCGGTGTCCGCCGAGGTGGACTCGGTGAACCGGCTGATCACCGACGTCATCGCCGACGCCATCCACTCCGGCCGGCCGCTGACCCGCGCCGAGTTCGCGGCGGTGCGCGTGGTGACGCACACCTGGCACTCGACGCTGATCACCTGGCTGTCCGGGCGGGCTTCGATCTCGCAGGTGAAGGCGGACATCGACACGGCGTGCACGCTGGTTTCGCAGGCTACTGCGACGAGTGAGGCCGCCGGGGCCGCCGGCGCGGCTTCGGCCGCCGCCGCGGAGTGACGGCGCGGGGCGAAAAACCCTTGCGCTGAAAAGCGATCGTCACCCTTCGCGATCCCCTGTCACCATCGGGTCGCGAAGGGGGTGACGACATCGGGATCCAGAGTTCCGAGCTCGGGGACTGGCTGCGCGGCCTGCCGGCGGTCCGGCAGGAGTGGCTGGACGTCCAGGCGTGCACGAAGCCGGCCGACCGGTACGAGGCGGAGTTCGGGATCGCCCTGGCGTACGAGACCGCCGGGCTGGAGCCGCCGCGCACCGTGGTGTGGGCGCCGGATCCGGCGCTGGGCGCGGTGATCGCCACGGTGGTCTCCGGCTTCACGCCGCGGGCTTCGTCCCCGGTGTGGACCGAGGCGCGGCAACGCGCGCGGCGGGCGACCGGACACACTCACAAGAACCGCCACTGGCAGCTGGCCGAGGCCGGGACGCGATTCCCGGAGCGCGAGCGCGTGGACGCCGCCATCCGCTCGGCGGCGCTGGGGCTGGCGTTCACCACCCGGAACGCCAGGACGCCCGAGGCCGACGGCCTGACGCCGGCCGAGCGGCGGATCGAGGGGGCCCGCGCCAAGGCGTCGATGGAGGTGTGGGGGCAGCACGCGTTCTGGAGCCACGGGGCTCTGGGACAGCGCCGGCTCGGCGTGCGGATGGCTTTGGACGCGCTCGGCGCGTCGGCGGCGCAGGAGTACGAAGACGCGCGCCGCCGCCATACGCCGTCCTACGGCAAGGTGCGGGCGACCCTGGCCTGGGCCCGGAACCAGCGCGAGGGGCTGCAGGAGCTGGCGTTGCTCGACGCGCTGGCCCGGATGCACGCGCAAGGTTCGGTGGCCGGTGTCGAAGGGCTGGTGCGCGTGGCCCGCTCGGCCGGGTGGTGGTGGCCGTTCCGGGACGTGGCAGTGGTCTGCGACCGTCCGGCGCTGCGCGAGGTCGACCGGGAGGGGCGCCCGCACGCCGAGGACGGCCCGGCGCTGGCGTATCCGGGCGGGTTCAGCGCGTACTTCTGGCACGGACGGATCGTGCCGCGGTGGGCGGTGCTGGAGCCGACGGTCGCGCGCATCGCGGCGGAGCAGAACGTCGAGGTGCGGCGTTGCGCGATCGAGGCGCTGGGCTGGTCGCGGTTCACCGCGGAGGCCGGGCTGAAGCTGGTCGACGAGTGCGCCGATCCCGGCAACGGCGGGCAGCAGCTGGCTCTGTACTCGGTGCCCGGAAAGCTGTGGGGGACGGCGGCGAACGTGCTGGTGTGCACGAACGGCACGGAGGATCTGGGCGGCGGGCGGCACACGTTCGGGCTGCTGGTGCCGGCGACGGTGCGGGCCGCGCTGGGGGCCGCGGCCTGGGGTTACGGGCTGACGGCGGAGGAGTATGCGGGGCTTGAGCGGCGTGCGTGAGCCGCGTGCTTGAGGCTTCGGGCGATACGGAAACGATGGGGAGATCACGGAGAATGAAGACTCTCGGCGAGGCGATCGAGGTCCACGGCATCGACGTGGACGAGCATCTCGATCGGCAGATGACGATCCCGGTGCTGACCGGGCTGCAGGCGCAGGGCGACGTGATGGTCGTGCCGCGTCCGGCGCTGGGACCGGCGACGGCGGCGATCCCGCGCGCCGGGCTGCCGGTGGTGCGCGGCGAGTTCGGCGGGCACACGCACACGCTGCTCGCGGAGGGCGCCGCGGCGTTCGATGCGGCGAGCGAGGACGGCGAGGGCCTGGACCTCGGGACGCTGACGGTTTCGGAAGGCTCGGTCGCGTACCTGGCGCATCCGGAGCACGCGTACTCGGGCATCGGGCCCGGGACGTACGTGCTGCGGCGGCAGCGGGAGCTGGACACGTCGCGGCCGGACGCCGAGGCGGTGACGGAGCGTGCGGTGGCGGCGGCTCGGGAGCGCGAGCGGGTGCGGTACGTGCGGGACTGATCAGTCCGCCGACGTTTGCGGGCCTTCCGACGCGGCCGGCCCCTCGTAGTTCTGCGCGCCGCCCCACTCATCGCCCCAGTCCGCATCACGCGCCGCGCGGTACGTGTCGCCCTGGCGCTTGGAGACGAGCGTCTGGGCGACCGAGCCGTCCGGCTGGCAGAGCTGCATCATGACCAGGCCCTTGCGGATCTGCGGGTGGCGGAGGATGCGGGCCCGGGATGCCGCCGGGTCCGGGACCGGCAGGCGGGTCGCCACGACGTAGGCGTACTTCTCGTCCTCGTGCCCGAGGTCCGCGCCCTTGAGGCGGCGGTGGAGCGGGCTGCGGTGGATGCGTGAGGCGAAGTGGCACCAGTCCCGGGTGCCGAGCAGGGGGCAGGTGTCGGAGTGCGGACACGGCGCGGCGACCCGCAATCCCATGCCGACCAGCACATCGCGCGCGGCCATGATGCGCTGGTAGCCGTCGGGCGTCCCGGGCTCGACCACCGCGATGGTCTCGGCCCCGGCGGCCGAGGCGCGAACCAGCGCCTGCTGCGCGTCCGGCGCCAGCTCGCTGAGGACGTACGAGACGGTCACGAGATCCGCCGCCGGCACCTCGGCCGGGAACCGCACCTGCCGCCACTCCGCGTGCCGCAAAGCACCCGCGAAGGCATCGCGCGCCAACCGCCGGCCCAATTCCAGCGCGTCCGGCACCTGATCGAGCACGGTGACGTCGCGGAGCGACCCGCCGAACACCCCGGCAGCAGCCCAAGCCGCCGCCCCGGACCCACCCCCGACATCCACCAGACTCACCGGCGCCAACCCCTGCACCCGAGCCCCCGCCGCCGCAAGCGCACCCCGCACCGCACCCCACGTCGCCGGCATCCGGTACGCGGCATACGCCGCGGCATCGACGCGCCCGGCGAGGATCGGACGGTCAGCGCGGCCCGGCGCCCGATAGCGGGCGATCAGCCGGTCGACCGACGCCTCCAACTCACGCAAAGGGATGTCGGCGGTGGCGGCGTCGAGCGCGGCGGCAAGGTCGGTGGGGAGGTCCATGGCGGCACCATCCTGCCATCCGGCGGAGGGTGCCTCGCGGAGGGCGGGCCGGTGGCGCGCGGGAGGCTTGGCGTCTACCCCAGCTCCAGCCGCCACTCCTGCTCGACCAGGTGGTGCCCCCACATCTCGACCGCCGCCTGGTGCGTGATCTCGAAGCCGAGGGTGTGGTAGATCTTGTGAGCTGCCGTCAGGCCGTCGACGGTGTACAGCATCATGCGCCGGTAGCCGGCCTTGCGGGCGAACTCCACGCACTCCTCGACCAGCCGCCGGCCGACGCCGAGGCCGCGGGCCGTCGGCTCCACCAGCAGGATCCTGAGTTGCGCGGTGTCCACGCCGTCCTCTGTCGGGCGGCGCACGCATGCCACGCAGCCGACGCGGCGGCCGAGCGCCTCGGCGATCCAGAAGGCTTCGCGCTCCGGGTCGTGGGAGCTTGCGTAGTCCGCGACGATGCGGGCCACGTCCGCTTCGAAGGTCTCGTCGAAGGCGCGCTCGGTCGCGTAGAGGGTCCCGTGGCGTTCCACCACCCAGCCGTAGTCGCCGGCGCGCGGGGGTCGCAGAGTCACGGCGTTCTTTGATGACGTGCCCGCGCCCGCACCGCCGACCCCCGCCTCGAAGTCCAGCAGCCCGCCGATCTGCCCCATCGCCTCGACCAGCCGCCCGCGGTCCCCCGCCCCGAGTCGCGACAGCCAGGCCGCGACCTGCTCGCTCGACCGCTCGTCGAGCCCTGAGAAGACCGCGCGTCCGCGCTCCGTCAGGGCGACGGTCCCGCGCCGTGCGTCGCTCGGCGCGCGCCCCTTCACCGCCAGGCCCTCGCCGTCGAAGCGGGCCAGGATGCGGCTCAGGTAGCCGGCGTCGAGGCCCAGGTCCTCCCGTATCCGGGCGACGCTCGCGCCGTCGGGGCCGGCGTGCGCGATCTCGAACAGGACTCTGACTTCGGTCAGGGTGTAAGGGCTCTTCAACAGCCCCTCGTCCAGGACGCCGATGACCTTCGTGTAGCTCCGGTTGAACGAACGGACGGCCGCCACCGCGGGCGCGAGATCCACCATGCGGCCATGCTAGGCAGCATTACTTGACTGAGTCAATGACTCAGTCAAGTAATGCGGAGCGCGAAGAAATCCCGCGCGCAGTGAGGAAGGCCCCCTAGTCAGCCGGCGGAAAAACTGCCGCCCCACTCCCCTCCTCCACGATCGTGATCGCCTCCACCGGGCAGTTCTCCGCCGCGTCCAACACCGCGTCCGAAACCCCCATCGCCTCGTGCCGAGGACACGACTGCCGCGCCGCGTCCAACTCGAACCCCTCCGGCGCGCGCAAGACGCACCCCCCGGACCCGATGCACAAGCCCGTATCGACAGTCACACGCCACTTGGTCTCCGACACCGCTCAAAACCCTTCAGGGGTGTACCCGCTCGGCAGGTGCATGGTCTTCGTCTCCAGATATGCCCGCAACCCCTCGGGCCCGAACTCCCGCCCGAGCCCCGACTGCTTGAAGCCGCCGAACGGAGAGTTGAACTCCATCCCGAACGTGTTGATCCCGTAGTTCCCGGTCCGCACCCGCCGCGCCACGTCCAACCCGTGCTCGACGTCCGACGACCACACCGACCCCGACAGCCCGTAGTCGGAGTCGTTGGCGATGCGGACCGCATCCTCCTCGTCCGTATAAGGAATCATCGCCACGACCGGCCCGAAGATCTCCTCCTGCGCGATCACCATCCGGTTGTCCACGTCGGCGAACAACGTCGGCTCGACGAACCACCCCTTCGGCAGATCTGCCGGACGCCCACCGCCGACCACCACCCGCGCGCCCTCGCCGACACCCTTGGCGATGTACGACTCCACCCGATCCCGCTGCCGCTCCGCGACCAGCGGCCCGACCTGCGTCTCCGGATCGAGCGGATCCCCGACCTTCAGTCCCCTGACAGCCTCTGCCATCGCCTCGACCGTCTCGGCGTACCGGTCCCGCTGCACCAGCACCCGCGTCTGTGCGACGCACGCCTGCCCGTTGTTCATATACGCGTTCGGCAGCAGCCCGGGAATCGCAGTACCCAGATCCGCGTCCGGCAGGATGATCGCCGCCGACTTCCCGCCGAGTTCCAGCGTCACGCGCGTCAGGTTCTGACCGGCGGCGGCCAGAACCGCTTTACCGCCGGCCGTCGAGCCGGTGAAGGCGATCTTGTCCAGTCCCGGATGCGCCGCCAGATAGGCACTGTTCTCGCGCCCCGCCGGCACGATGTTCAGCACTCCCTGCGGCAGCCCCGCCTCGATCGCCATATCAGCCAACAGATACGCGTCCAAAGCCGTCTCCGGCGACGGCTTCACCACCACCGCGCACCCCGCGACCAGCGCCGGCGCGATCTTGCTCACCGTGATGAACTGCGGCACGTTCCACGCCACGATCCCCGCCGCCACCCCCACCGGCTCGCTCCGCACCACCGTCGGCCCGAGCATCCCCTGCCGCAGCTCCTCCCACGGATAGTCGGCCGCCATCCCCAGGAAGTAGTCCCAGATCACGATCGGCGCCCAGACCTGCCCCAGGATCGACCACGAATACGGCGACCCGGTCTCGGCGCTGATCAGCCGCGCGAGCTCGTCCGCCCGGGCCTCGTACCGGTTCCGGAGCCCGCGCAGGATCTCCACGCGCTCGGCCACGCTCATCCGCGGCCACGGCCCGGCGTCGAAGGCCTGCCGTGCGGCCGTCACGGCGCGGTCCATGTCCGCCGGCGCCGCCTCGGGCGTGCGGCCGAACACCTCCTCGGTGACCGGCGAGATCATCTCCAGCGTGGCGGTCGTGGCCGGATCGACGTAGGTGCCGCCGATGAACAGCTTCCGGTGCTCGGTCACGGTGCCCATGCGTTCACCTCTCCGTGATACTGACGGCCCGTCAGAAGGCGGTCCGTTAGAACAGATATCAGTTCCACCGGACGACCTCAATGAGCGTCTGACTGCGCGGGGCGCCAGCAAACCTTTCGCCTCGCTAACTAAGCATGAGAACGTGTTCTCACCACCGCCGACCGCGCCGCTCGGCGCCGTGATCGAAGGAGCACCACCATGACGGACGCCCCGCCCGCCGAGGACAGTCCCGCCAAGGACAGTGCCGAGCAGCCCGACGCGAACGCCCCGGTCGCGGAGGCACCCGGCGTCTGGTCGATCCGCGTGCCCTTCCCGGACAACCCCCTCGGCTACACCCTCGTGTACGCCCTGGAGACGAAGGACGGCGGCCCCGTGCTCGTCGACGCGGGCTGGGACGACCCGGTCTCGCTGGCGGCCCTGGAGCGCGGCCTGGAGGCCGTCGGCACGTCGGTGTCCGACGTCCGCGGCGTCCTGGTCACCCACCACCACCCCGACCACCACGGCCTGGCCGGGCGCATCAGGGAACTGAGCGGCTGCTGGGTGGCGCTGCACGGGGAGGACGCGAAGGTCGTCGACATGGTCCGCACCGCCGAGCGCGAGCCCTGGACCAAGCGCTACAAGAGGCTGCTGGAGCTGTGCGGCGCACCGGCCGAGGCGGTCGCCGGCGCCGCGGCCGCGATCCCGTCCGGCGCGAAGCCCGCGGTGCCGGACATCCTGATCGGGGACGGCGCGCTGATGGACGTCCCGGGCCGCGCGGTGCGCGCCGTCTGGACGCCGGGCCACTCCCCCGGCCACACCTGCTTCCACCTGGAGGACACCGGCGCGCTGCTGACCGGCGACCACGTCCTGCCCGGCATCACGCCGGCGGTCACGGTCTACGACGACCACGTGGTCGGCACCTCCGACCCGCTGGGCGACTTCCTCGCCTCGCTGGAGAAGGTCGCACGGCTGAAGACCACGCGGGCCCTGCCAGCGCACCGCGCGCCCTTCGACGACGTCCCCGGCCGGGCCGCGGAGATCGCCGAGCACCACGCCCGGCGCCTGGAGCAGATCGAGGGGCAGCTGGCCGCCGGGCCGAAGACGTTGTGGAGCATCACCGAGCACATGGAGTGGAACAAGGGCTGGGAGCGGCTGGACACCTTCGCGCGGCACCTGGCGCTCGGGGAGGCCGGTTCGCATCTGCGGCACCTGGTGCTGACAGGACGCGTGCGGCTGGCGTCGACGGAGCCGATCGAGTTCTCGCTCGCCTGAAGAAGCGTCTGAGGGGGCGCCTGCGGAGACTCGTTCAGGGGAGCCGACGGTTCACTCCGTGAAGCGTCGGCGTACGCTGATGAACCATGCCGGTTCACAATTCGCACTGCTCCTACTGCGGTACCGCCTACGCCGAGGGCTCCCCGTGGCCGCGCACGTGCGCGAACTGCGGCGAGACCACCTGGGTGAACCCGACGCCGGTCGCGCTGGTGATGATGCCGATCATCGGGAAGGACGGCGGGACCGGCCTGCTGATGGTGCGCCGCGGCATCGAGCCGCAGCTCGGCGAGATCGCCCTGCCCGGCGGTTTCATCGAGCAGGGCGAGAGCTGGCAGGAGGCCGCGGTGCGCGAGCTGTGGGAGGAGACCGGGCTGCGCGCCGAGGTGGACGAGGTGGAGCTCGCCGACGTGCTGAGCGCTCCCCGCTACGTGATCCTGATCTTCGGCCGGGTCAAGCCGCGGCCGATCGAGGATCTGGCCGGTCTGACGCCCGAGCGCGTGCGCGAGCTGTCCGCCGGCGAGACGCAGGAGCTGGTCGTGATCGACCACGCGCAGCCCCTGGCTTTCCCGCTGCACACCGACATGAGCGATCGGTTCTTCGCCGGGCTCGGCTGAACCGGGGCGGCTCCGCACACGCCTGCCACACGCCTGCCGCAAGCCCCCGACACCTCCGGCCACCACGCCCGGAACGGCCCCGAAAGGCGCGCGAGACGCGCACAAGTGGGTGGATCTGTCCGCCACGAGAGTGACGATAGGGTGACGACACGGCGCCCACCTTGCCGTTTCACCTATCGCCGCCGAGCTGGTAGTGCTACCGTGACGCACGGTCGCACTGGGCAGTCGGTTCATGAAGCACATCCGGACTCACTCCAAGCTCGACCGGTATCGGCGCGACAGGCGCTGGTACCCACCACCGGTCCCGCTCACAGCGGGAGTGATTTCCGAGGTAGAACGCAGCATGGCAACTGGCACGGTCAAGTGGTTCAACGGCGAGAAGGGCTACGGCTTCATCGCTCAGGACGGCGGCGGCCCGGACGTCTTCGTCCACTTCTCGGCCATCGAGGGCTCCGGTTACCGGAACCTCGAGGAGAACCAGCCGGTCGAGTTCGAGATCACCCAGGGCCCGAAGGGCCCGCAGGCGGAGAAGGTGCGGGCTCTCGCCCAGTAACCCGACCCAACACTCACAGAACCCCCGCGACAACCTGTCGCGGGGGTTTCTCGGCCTCTGGGGGCCATGTGGGGGACCACGGCGGGTACGAGTTTCCAAGAACGTCGGTCCGGGGCCCTGGAGGGCTGTGCGGGCCGTGAGAGCCGTGGGAGCCGTACGAAAAGCGCAAGAAAACGCGAGCGCGGACGGCATCGAAGCCGCCCGCGCCAAGCAAGCGATAGATCGGCGATCACCGCCGGTCCGGTCGAGCCCCGCAAAAGCTCCGCAGAGCCCCAGCAGACCCGACAACCACTCAGCTACTCAGCGAACGCCGCCGGCAGCTCCCGGTCCCCCGGACCGTCGTACCAGTCCGGCCCCTGCATCTGCAGCGACAGCGGCTGCACCATGTCGGAGTTCTCCGACGCGCGCCAGCCCTTCTCCCGCGTCGACTCCTCGATCGAGTGGGCGCACAGCGAAAGCGTCCGCGCGGTGATGAACATCGCCTTCATCTCCAGCGGGGAGTAACCGGCGTCGAGGCCGATGCAGCCCATCGCGCCGGGGCCGTTGATCCACAGGCGGCGGCCGAAGACGCCCTCGGTGGCGTCCTCCATGGCACGCGCGATGGCGACGTAGGTGCCGCTGATGCCCCACTTGTCGCTCAGCTCCAGCAGCCGCACCGTGCGCGGGTCGCGGATGTGCTGCGCGTGGTGGTAGCCGGGCATGTTCTCGCGGCGGGCGCGCATCTCCTGGACGGTCAGCGCGGCGGCCTCTTCCATCGGGATGCCCTCGTCCTCGGCGCGCTTCTCCACGCCGATGAACATGTTCGCCGGGCGGTCGGCGGTGCCGTGCAGGCGGCCGATCGCCGCGACGCCGGCCGAGACCGCGCCGTTCAGCTCGGCGCCGCCGGAGGTGGCGAAGCGGACGGTGGCCGAGGAGGGCGACATCGCGTGCTCGGCGAGGGAGACCATCATCGCGTTGGTGATCTTCGCCTGCGCCTCGGTCGGCAGCTCGCCCTTGAGCACCAGGAACAGCATCTGGCCGAAGTCCAGGTTGCCGGTCAGCTCATTGACGTCGTAGCCGCGGACCACGATGCGGTCGCGGTTCTTCCACGCGATATTGGACTTCCAGTGGAAGGGGGTCTTCTCAGTCATGGGTGACTCCGTTCTTCAGTCGTTCCGGAAAATAACGGGACTCGGGGTCGAGCACGTCGCGCAGCAGCGCCAGGTGCTCGGCGGAGGGGGCGGCAACCACGTCGAGGTGGTCGGCGACGCGCGGCGTGAAGCCGGTGTTCGCCAGCACGTCCTCGATCGAGACACCGGGCATCAGGGCACTGACCGTGAGCTCGCCCTCGGTGTCGTCGCCCTCCATCACGCACAGGTCGGTGACCACCTTCACCCGCACCGGGTTCAGCCCGGCACGGCGGCGCGCGCCGGGGCCGTCGAGGAAGCCCGGTGAGGTGATGTAGTCGCAGCGCTCCGGGAAGCGGCGCTTCTCGTGGCTGGTGAGCACCACGATGGTCGCGCAGTGCGAGGCGATGTCGTTGGCGCCGCCGCTGCCCGGCAGCCGCACCCGCCCCGACCCGCGCTCGATCCAGGTCGAGTTGATGTTGGCGCGGGCGTCGATCTGCGCGCCGCCCAGGAACCCGGTGGCCACCAGGCCGCGCTGCACGAAGCCGCCGAGCGACTCGATCAGCGAACCGAGCTTGGACGGCGCGTGCATGATCCGCGGGTCCACCACCGACAGCGGCGTGGGCACCACTTTCGGGAACACGACCCCTGATTCGATCAGCAGCCGCGCGCTCGGCGCGTGCGTGCGCTGCGCCACCAGGCCGGCCAGCAGCGGCAGGCCGGTGCCGGCGATCACGCAGTCGCCGTCGGCGATCTGCCGCGCGCCCTCGAACACCAGCAGCTCGCGGGGCAGCGCGCCGGCCGGCTCCAGGCCGCCGGAAGGGGCCGCGGTGGGTTCGGTGACGGTCACAACAAGCTCCGCATCTGTTCGGCCATCGCCGTCCGCGCCGAGGCGCCGGGGTCGGTCGCGGCGAGATAGCCGTCGAAATCGGCGTGCGCCGTGACGTGCTCGGCGAGGAACGCCCGCGGGCCCTCGTCGCCGGCCTTGGCGCTCTTCTGGTAGCCGTCGATCTCGGATTCGTAGTAGTCGTAGCGGCGGTAGACGCTGGTCGGCCAGGCGCCCCAGGGCTGCTCGACGACCGCGCTGATGTAGGCCCCGGAGATGGTGACGCGCTCCGGCTGGTCGTCGAACGCCCCGGCCGGCAGCACCTCCTCCACCGAGACGATGACGTGCCGGGAGGCCCGGACCATGTCCACCTCGTGGCTCGTCACGCCGTCGATGACCACGTTGCCGTCGGCGTCGGCGGCGTTGGCGTGGATCAGCGACACGTCGGGGGTGCAGGCGCGCACCAGCACCACCGGCTCGCCGCTCCAGGGGTCGGCGGTGACCACCGCGTCCTCCTCGGCGACGAGGCGTTCCAGCACCGAGGAGCCGAGCAGCGAACGCACCGGCATGAACGGCAGGCCCATCGCGCCGGCCAGGAACCGGGAGGCCATCGACAGGTGCGAGTAGTCGCGCACCTCGATGCGGTTCGCCTCCACCGCCCGGCGCCAGCTGAACAGCGTGCCGAACTTCTCCAGGTTGCCGCTGCCCTGCTCGGTGCGGACCACCAGGCCGGCGGCGACCAGGTGGTCCAGCGGCAGCGACAGGTTGCAGCCGACGACCGTCAGCTCGCCGACGTCCTGCCGCACCACCTCGTGCACCAGCGCCATCGGGCAGCGGTTGATGTTCTGCCCGCCCAGGCCCAGCACCGCCCCGGGCTCGACGAAGGCCTGCACCGCTTCAGCGGCGGACATGACCCTCGCCTGGCCCAGCGGGTTCAGAAGCTGATGCACGCCGACCGCCATTCGGTGTAGAAGTCCCAGACCTCCGGCGAGCACTCCGGCGCGCCGTACTGCGACTGTTTGGCGCCCATGTGCGGCAGGTGCGCGTAGGCGCCGACGCCGGGGCGGTTGACGTGCAGCATGCCGGCCTCGAAGCGCTCCAGCGCCTCGAAGATGTGCGCCGGGTTCTGCGTGAAGATGGTGCCGGACATGCCGTACTTCACGGAGTTGGAGATGCGCATGGCGTCGTCGAAGCCGTCGCAGTCGATGACCGAGAGCACCGGGCCGAAGATCTCCTCCTGCGCGATCTCGCAGTCCCACGGGACGTCGCGCAGCACGGTCGGCTCGACGTAGTAGCCGTCCGGGACGCCGTCGGTGAACCGGTGTCCGCCGACCGCGACCTTCGCCCCGACTTCCTGGGCCTTGGTGATGGCCGCCAGGCAGGCGTTCATCCGGTCCTCGTTGACGACCGGGCAGACGTCGGCCTCCGGATCGAAGGGGTTGCCGACCTTCAGGGCGCTCACCTTCGCGACGACCTTCTCCAGCAGCGCTTCCTTGACGCTCACGTCGACCACCACGCGGGAGGTCGCCGAGCACCGCTGCCCGGCCTGGCCGAACGCGCCGAACACGATCGCCGCCGCGGCCTTGTCCAGATCGGCGTCGGCCAGCACCAGCACCGCGTTCTTGCCGCCGAGCTCCAGCTGCGTCTTCAGCAGCCGGCCGGCGCCGGCGGTGTGGATCGCGCGGCCCACCGGCAGCGAGCCGGTGAAGGAGATGCCGGCCACCCGCGGGTCGTTCGTCAGCGCCTCGCCCGGCTCCCGGTCGCCCTGCACCAGGTTCAGCACGCCGGCCGGGACCCCGGCGTCGGCGAAGGCCTGCACCAGCAGCGCCGAGGAGTAGGGGGTGAACGGCGAGGGCTTCAGGACGGCCGTGCACCCGGCCACCAGCGCCGGCGCCACCTTCCAGATCGGGATGGTCAGCGGGAAGTTCCACGGCGTGATCAGCCCGACCACGCCGATCGGCTGGCGGAACGTCATCGCGACGGTCCGCGGCTCCTCGGCCGGCGTGGTGTAGCCGTTGAGCCGGCGGCCCTCCCCGGCGGTGAAGTCCAGGATCGCCATCCCGCGCCGGACCTCGCCGAGCGCCTCCTTGTAGAGCTTGCCCTGCTCGCGGCTGATGGCGCGGGCGAACTCGTCCTCGCGCTCGCCGATGATCCGCTCCGCCCGGCGCACGAACTCGGCCCGCTTGACCGGCCCGAGCGCCCGCCAGGCCGACAGCGCGGTCTCGGCGGCGTCCACGGCGCGCACCGCGTCGGCGGCCGTGGAGTCGGCGAAGCGGCCGAGGACGTCGGAGGTGTCGGCGGGACTGACGTCGGCCCGGGTGCCGCCGGCCGCGGCCGGGCCCCACACCCCGCCGACGAAGTTGCCGAGGTGTTCGGGGCGGACAGGGAGATGATCAACCATGGTTCCTACCTTGGGATAAGCGCGGGCATCCGCCAAGACCGCTCTTCGGCATGGAAGTGATAGCGGCACGCTATGCGGCGGCGTGCGCATCGAAGCACGGTCCCGTGCGGTTCGATGAACAGTGCGTGAACCGGAGGGTGACTCGGCGCCCGGGCCTGGGACGAGGCCTTCCGCTATAGCGGCCATAGCCCGGCAGGCGGTTGGCGGCCTCCGCGCGCGAAGGAAAACTGCGGTTCACGGAGCACCTGCGACGACGAGCGGTTTCGGCAGCAGGCTTGCGGATGCCAGGGGTCTGACGCACTATCGCGAACGCTGATTGTTCACCTGGCAACTGCCTGTCAGTCACTTGCAGCGCGGGACCGCGCCACCAGGAACCACGAAGGTCTGGCTCCGAGTCACACCAAACCCGGAGATACCCATCCAGAAGGGCTCACCACCAATGTCGCAAGTACTGTCCCGCCCGCGCACCCGCCGTGTCGGCGTCCTGATCGCCGTCGGCGGACTGGCGCTGACCGGACTGACGGCTTGTGCTTCCTCTGCCCATGACACCCCCGCCGCCGTCAGCGGTACCTCCCCCGCGGCCGCGTCCTCCTCCTGCCCGGCGCTCGGCGCCGCGGCGCCGACCGCGCCGGCGAAGGCCGACGGCTCCGGCGGACAGGTGACCATATACAGCGCTGACGGTCTCTACGACGCCAAGGACGACAACAACTGGTACAACCAGGAGTTCAAGAAGTTCACGGCCCTGACCGGCATCCACGTGAACTACTCCGAGGACGGCTCCGGCGGGGTCGAGACCAAGGTCGACTCCGAGAAGTCGAACCCGAAGGCCGACGTCATCGTCACCCTGCCGCCGTTCATCCAGAAGGCCGAGGCCTCCGGCCTGCTGCAGCCGTACAGCCCGGTCTGCGTGGACAAGGTCGACCCCTCGCTGGTGGACAAGAACGGCCAGTGGGAAGCGGTGATGGGCGACTACCTGTCCTTCATCTACAACACCAAGATGCTGCCGGCCGGTCCGCCGAAGACCTGGAGCGACCTGCTGGACCCGAAGTTCGCCAAGAAGCTGCAGTACTCCACCCCCGGCGTGGCCGGCGACGGCACCGGCGTGATGATCGCGGCGATCCACGCCTTCGGCGACGACCGGAACGCCACCTGGGACTACTTCAAGAAGCTGCAGTCCAACAACGTCGGGCCGTCCAAGTCCACCGGCGCGCTGGAGAGCAAGGTCAACACCGGCGACCTGTGGGTGGCCAACGGCGACGTGCAGATGAACTACGTCGACAGCACGACCCAGTACCCGAACAACAAGATCTTCTTCCCGGCCGGCAACGACGGCAAGCCCAGCACCTTCTCCCTGCCGTACATGGCCGGCCTGGTCAAGGGCGCGCCGAACGCCGACAACGGCAAGAAGCTGATCGACTTCCTGCTCTCCGAGGGCGCGCAGCTGGACGCCTCCAAGGTCGCCTACGGCTTCCCGACCCGCACCGACATCAAGCCCACCGACAGCAACTACGCGGCGCTGACCGCGCTGATGCAGGGCGTCACCGTGTTCCCGGTGGACTGGAACGAGGTCGCGCAGAACTACAACAGCGACGTCAAGGCGTGGGACGGCGCCACCGGCACGCCGAGCTGACCGAGCCGATCGTGCCGACCCGCCAGGTGTCCCGCCCGAATTACCGGGCGGGACACCTGGCCGTATCCCGAAGCACCTACCGTTCTCGCACGTATTTCCTCGACCAGGAGCAAGCATGGCCGCCACCGAAGCAGACCCAACGGCCCGACGATCATCAGGACGCGGATCCGGGGGCATCCGCTTCGAGGAGGTGACGGTCGCCTACAACGGCACCGTCGTCCTCGACTCCTTCTCGCTGGAGGTCGCCCCCGGCGAGGTGGTGGCCCTGCTCGGCCCCTCCGGCTCCGGCAAGACCACAGCCCTGCGCGCGGTGGCGGGCTTCGTCCGTCCGGCGTCGGGCCGCGTGTACGCCGGCGGCCGGGACGTCACCGACCTCCCGCCGTACAAGCGCGGCCTGGGCATGGTGGTGCAGCAGTACGCACTGTTCCCGCACATGCGCGTCGAGCAGAACGTGGCCTTCGGCCTGAAGGCCCAGAAGGTCGCCAAGTCCACGATCCCCGCCCGCGTCGCCGAGGCACTGCGCATGACCGGCATGGCGCAGTACGCCAAGCGCTACCCGCGCGAACTGTCCGGCGGCCAGCAGCAGCGCGTGGCGATCGCGCGGGCGCTGGCGATCGAGCCCTCGGTCCTCCTGCTGGACGAACCGCTGTCGGCCCTGGACGCCCAGCTGCGCAGCGGCATGCTCGCCGAACTGTCGCGGCTGCACCGGGAACTGCCCGATGTCAGCATCCTGTATGTCACACACGACCAGATCGAGGCCCTGACCCTCGCCGACCGCATCGCGGTGATGAACGACGCCCGCCTGGTCGAGGTGGGAACGGCGCGGGAGCTGTACAAGCGCCCCGGAACGGAGTTCGCGGCAGGGTTCGTGGGCAACTCGAACCTGCTGCCGGTAACGGTGACGGAGTGCGCGCCGCAGGCGGACGGGTCGTTCCGCGCGACGGTGCGGATCGCGGCGGAGGCCGACCCGGTGATGGCGACATGTATGGAGCCCGCGAGCGCCGGAGAGCAGCGCACGCTGTGCCTCCGGCCGCACTTCCTCGGCCTGACCGCCGCGGAGCACCACGACAACGCGTTCGCCGGGACGGTGACCGAGGTGCAGTGGCGCGGCTCGGCACACCGGATCTTCGCGGAGGTGCACGGCCACGAGGTGCGGCTGGACACGAACGAGCTGCGGAATCCCCCGGTGATCGGGGATGAGGTGTGGCTGCACTTCTCGACTGAGGACGCGGTGCTGATACCGGCCGCAGCTTCCGGGCCCGCGCCTGCTGGTGCTCGGGCTTCGGCCGCGCAGCCCGCCGCGCCGATCGCATCGCCGACGCCTGCCGCGCCCGGCGCCGAACCGGACGACTCCGCCGAAGCCTCGGCCCGCGTCCTCGCTCCCACCGCGCCGACCGCCACCGGCGAACCGGCCGATTCCATCGAGCCCGAAGTCACAGCCTCTACCGCCGCCGAACCGGCCGAAGCCTCCGCAGCCCTGCCCGCTCCCGCCGACGGCGCCGCCCGATGACCGCCGTCACCGAACTCCCGCCCGCCGCACCGGCGGCGCCCGGCGGCCGGCCCGGCGCGAAGGCCAACAAGCCGCGCCGCTCCACCGCGTGGCTCTGGTCCACTCCCCCGGTTCTGCTGCTGGCCGCAGCCTTCCTCTATCCGCTCTACCTCGTCGTCAAGCAGGCGATCGAGGGCAGCCCGCCGGATCCGACCAATCCCTTCAAGGTCACCACGTCCTTCTCGGACACCCTGAAGGACCCGGGGACCCGCACCGTCATCAAGAACACGATCGAGATGGCCGTCTACTCCACCGCTGGGTGCCTCGTGCTGGGCTTCCTGCTGGCGCTGATCATCGCGTTCGTGCCGTTCCCCGGTGCGAAGGCGGTGTCCCGCTTCATCGACGTGTTCCTGTCGTTCCCGTCGTTCCTGATCACCGTGTCGATCATGTTCCTGTACGGCCGGGTGGGCATGGTGAACCACATCGCCTCGGCGCTCACCGGCGGGCGGCATGACACGCCGGTCAACTTCATCGAGTACTCGCCGTGGGGGATCTGGCTGGCCGAGCTGATCTACTTCACGCCGTTCGTGATGCGCCCGCTGCTGACCGCGTTCTCGCAGATCGACTCCGGCCAGCTGGAGGTCGCCGCCTCGCTCGGGGCCCGCGCCGGGCGCGTGGTCTGGCAGGTGATCCTGCCCGAGGCGCTGCCCGCGGTGTTCGCCGGCGGCTCGCTGGTGCTGATGCTGACGATGAACGAGTACGGCATCGTCTCCTTCACCGGCGCCAAGTACCAGACACTGCCGGTCCTGATCGAGAACTTCGCCAAGGAACAGACCAACTACGCCGGGGCCTGCGCCCTGGCCGTCATCAACATCGTGCTGTCGCTGGCGCTGTTCGCCGGCTACCGCGTGCTGCTCGCCCGGATGTCTGGAGGCCGTCGTGCTGCTGTACACGCGTAGATCGCAGAGGATCGCGTGGGCGGTCTTCGGCTTCTTCTTCCTGCTGCTGTTCGGCCTGCCGTTCGGCGTCCTGGTCCTGGCGGCGTTCACCCGGCAGTGGAACGGCGCGTTCCCGTCCTCCTACACGTTCTCCAACATCACCGCGGCCTTCCACACCGACCCTCTGGACGGCCTGGAGACCTCGCTGATCACCGCGTTGCTGTCGAGCGTGATCGCACTGGTCGTCGGCACCTGGGCCGCACTCGCCCTGGACGCGGTCCGCAACCGCGCCGGCAAGACCCTGATCCAGACGGTCTTCATGCTGCCGATCGCCGTCCCCTCGGTGGTCGTCGGCCTGGCCCTGCTGGTCGCGTTCTCACAGGGCCCGGTGCTCCTGAACGGCACCAACACGATCGTGGTCATGGCGCACGCGATCCTGGTCACCGCCTACGCCTTCCAGCAGGTCTCGGCAGCGGTCACCCGCCTGGACCCGGCGTTCGAACAGGCCGCGGCCTCGCTCGGGGCGCGGCCGTACTACACGCTGCTGCGGGTGAAGCTGCCGCTGCTGCTCCCGGCGCTGACCGGCTCGCTGGCGCTGTGCTTCGCCCTGTCGATGGGCGAACTCGGCGCGACGGCGATGGTCTACTCGGCGGACTGGACGACGCTCCCGCTCCGCATCTACGCCCTGGACGACCGCGGGCACCAGTTCGTCGCGGCGGCGGTGACCGCGGTGATGATGACGATCACCCTGGCGGTGCTGCTGGTGTTCTCGCGGATTCGGACACGCGCGAACTATCGGTGAGGTCGGTGAGAAAAGAGTCGAGGGCCCGGGTCGCCACCGGGCCCTCAGAACTCCTTTCTAAATCATGCTTATAACGCTGGTGAGGGTAACCACACCGTTGATCTCATCGACCTCATATTCGATAAGACCCATAGACCCCACCGCCCGAGTACATGTCGTCAGCGCGCCTGCCGTCTTGTAAACGACCGTGTCCCCTGCGTAGGGGGCGCGGCCGATGGCCAGACACTCCAGCGTGAACAGCTCGTGCGGAATCTCAGGCATTGCGGCGATAGCCTCGGTCACCGCAAGTCCGATGATCAGGCTGTACCTCATGCAGCACGAAGGCCTTGCTGCCGCTCCCAGCGCTCCCGGTAGCCGGGAAACGCTTCATCGAAGGGAATGCCGTCGCCTGTCGCGTGGCTGATCCCGGCCTTGATGTCCGCGAGCAGGCCGGCCTTCTGCAGAACGGCGCGGTGGAACCAGCGCTCGAAGGTCTGCCGCCACTCGTCGGCCTCGGTCGTCTCCATGGCCGCGTTGAACTCGTCGACCTCATCTTCCGGTAGCGCTTCGCGGACCGCCGCAATAGTACGGTCCAAATGGACCTTGATGAGTGCCATCCATGTTCCTTTCCTGCCGATCCGCAGCCACCTCCACTGTGACACCCGCAACACCGCGCTGTCCTCTTTCTGCCGCATCGCGCCGGTACAGCACGGGAAAGTTACCCGCTGGTAGCATGCCTCCATGACTCACGCCCCGGCCGCGCTCTTCAACCCGCGCACCCTCGACTTCTCGCAGTTCGACGAGGAGACGCAGCGCCTGCTCACCGCCGTCGTCGACTGGTTCGAGGGGCGCGGCAAGCGGCGCCTGCTGGCCGAGGACCTGGACCGGGTCTGGTACGCCGACTTCCTGGAGTTCGCCGCGAAGGAGAAGCTCTTCGCGACCTTCCAGACCCCCGCCGCCGACGCTTTCGGCCCCGCCGCGCCGGCGCAGCGCTGGGACACCGCGCGCAACGCCGCGCTGAGCGAGATCCTCGGCTTCTACGGCCTGCCGTACTGGTACACCTGGCAGGTCACCGTTCTGGGCCTGGGGCCGGTCTGGATGTCGGAGAACGCCGCCGCGCGCGAGCGGGCCGCGCGGCTGCTCGACGAGGGCCACGTCTTCGCCTTCGGCCTGTCGGAGAAGGAGCACGGCGCCGACGTCTACTCCACCGACATGATCCTCACCCCCGACGGCGAGGGCGGTTACACCGCCACCGGCGGCAAGTACTACATCGGCAACGGCAACGTCGCCGGCCTGGTGTCCGTCTTCGGCCGCCGGTCCGACGTCGAGGGCCCGGACGGCTACGTCTTCTTCGCCGTGGACAGCCGGCACGAGAAGTTCGAGCTGGTCCAGAACGTCGTCGACTCCCAGATGTTCGTCAGCGAGTTCAAGCTCCACGCCTACCCGGTCACCGACGCCGACATCCTGCACGCCGGCGCCGACGCCTTCAGCGCCGCCCTGAACACCGTCAACGTCGGCAAGTTCAACCTGTGCACGGCCTCCGTGGGCATCGCGGAGCACTCCTTCTACGAGGCCATCACGCACGCCCACAACCGCATCCTCTACGGCCACCCGGTCACCGACTTCGGCCACGTCCGCGCCTCCTTCGTCGACGCCTACGCGCGCCTGATCGCGATGAAGCTCTTCAGCGCCCGCGCCGTCGACTACTTCCGCACCGCGAACCCCGACGACCGCCGCTACCTGCTGTTCAACCCGATCACCAAGATGAAGGTGACCTCCGAGGGCGAGCGCGTCGTCGACCTGCTCTGGGACGTGATCGCGGCCCGCGGCTTCGAGAAGGACACCTACTTCAACGGCGCCACGCACTACATCAGGGCCCTGCCGAAGCTCGAGGGCACGGTCCACGTGAACCTCGCCCTGGTGCTGAAGTTCATGCCGAACTACCTGTTCTCGCCGCAGGAGTACCCCGAGGTCCCGACCCGCACCGACGCCGCCGACGACACCTTCCTGTTCCACCAGGGCCCGGCGCGCGGCCTGGGCAAGGTGCGCTTCCACGACTGGCGCGCGGCCTACCGCCAGGCCGCCGGCGTGCCGAACGTCGCGCGATTCACCGAGCAGGCCGAGGCGCTGACGCAGTTCCTCGCCACCTGCCCGCCGGACGAGGCGCAGCAGCAGGATCTGGACTTCCTGCTGAACCTCGGCCACCTGTTCACGCTCGTGGTCTACGGCCAGCTGGTGCTGGAGCAGGCCCGCCTGACCGGGCTGGAGGACGAGGTCGTGGACCAGATCTTCGACTTCCTGGTCCGCGACTTCTCCGAGTACGCCGTCGCCCTGCACGGCAAGCCGTCCTCGACCCCCGAACAGCAGGCCTGGGCGCTGTCCGCGGTCCGCAAGCCGGTGGTGGACGCCGAGCGGTTCGGCCGGATCTGGGAGCGGGTCGCGGATTTGTCGGGTGCTTACGAAATGCGTCCCTAGAATTCACCGCAGACCTCTACCATCCCTCTATGGGGGACTTGTTCATCGTCGTAGGTGGCAACGCCCTGGCATACCGGCTCACCGTCGAGCTGACCAGGCAGTACGGCGTCCGAACGGCCGCGATCATTCCGGCCCAGGAGACGCCGTACACCATCCAGATCGGCAAGGCGCTCGGCCCGGAGAACACGATCGCCGACGCCTACGTCTCCGAGGAAGCCCTGCGCGAAGCAGGGATCGACCAGGCGCAGGCGATCGCGTTCGTCGACGGCGACGACCGGACCAACATCCACGCCGCGATGCGCGCCGCGGCGCTGCGTCCGGGTATCAGGATCGTGATCCGCATGTACAACCAGCGGCTCGGCGTGCACATCGCGCAGCTGGTGGACAACTGCACGGTGCTCTCGGCCTCGGCGACCGCCGCGCCGGCCTTCGTCAACGCCGCGCTGCAACGGCCGCACTCGGTCAGCGCCGGCGGCCGCACGCTGCGGATCGCCATCGGCCAGGACATCAACATGCGGCAGACGCCGTTCCTGATCGCCGACGCCATCGACCGGGACCGGCAGTCGGAGATCGAGGTGCTGCCGGTGGTCGCGGCGCGGAGCCGGACCCAGGAGTGGATGCTGCTCATGCAGCGCTCCCCTCGGCACGCCGCACTACAGTTCCTCGACGTGTCCGACGCCGTCGCGCCAGGGCACATTTACCGCGCCCCGCTCGCGGCCCGGCTGCTGTGGCGCGCGTCGGACACGATGAAGTTCTTCACCAGCGCCAAGCTGCGCACGATCCTGATGGCGTCGGTGGCCACGCTGGCGGCGTCGTTCGTCGGGATCTGGCTGTTGGCCCGGCCTCTCGGATGGGCGTTGTACGAGACGCTGCTCGACGTCGCCGGCTCCGCGGTTCCCGACGTCTACGGCCAGCCGAGCTCGGTCGGCGGGAACCTGCAGCGGCTGTTCCAGGTGGCGATCACGCTGTCCGGCGTCGTGCTGATGCCGGTGGTGACGGCGGTGTTCGTCGAGGGCACGGCCGCGCGCCGCGGCGTGCGCACCCGGCAGCCGAGCGCGGGCCTGCGCGAGCACGTGGTGGTGGTCGGCCTCGGCAACGCGGGCACCCGGGTCATGAGCCTGTTCCGCGAGCTCGGCGTGCCGGTGGTCGGCATCGAGCGCGACGGCGACGCCCGCGGGATCGCCGTGGCACGCAACCTGGACGTCCCGGCGGTGGTCGGCGACCGGCCGCTCGACGACGCCCTGCGCCGGGCGCAGATCGCCCGGGCCCGCGCGGTCGTGGCGGTGACCGGCGACGACGTCACCAACCTGGAGGCGGTGATGGAGGCCCGGGCCATCAACCCCGAGGTCCGGGTGGTGGTGCGGCTCTTCGACGACGACTTCGCCGCGCACGTCTACAAGGAGTTCGGCAACACCGCCTCCCGCTCGGTGTCCTACCTCGCGGCCCCGGCCTTCGCCGCCGCGATGATGGGGCGCGAGGTGCTGGGCACGCTGTCGGTGTACCGCAAGGTCCTGCTGATCGCCGAGGTCGCGGTGGAGGAGGGCTCGGAGCTGGCCGGACAGGAGCAGCGCGACCTCGACAAGCCCGGCCTGACCCGGGTCCTGGCGGTGCGGCGCACCGGCAGCACGGCGTTCGACTGGTCGGGGGCCGACCGCGGCCGGGTCCTGCAGACCGGCGACCGGCTGATCGTGGCCGCGACGCGCGCCGGCTTCGGAGGGCTGGCCGGGCGCATCGGCGAGGGAAATACTGAAGGCGACCCGGTATCGGGAGACTGACGTGGACGAGGGGGGATGTGCCACCAATGAGTGACACTTCGCAGGGCGGATGGGATTCGGGTCCTGAGGGATACGGCCCGGGGTTCGGCTCCGGAGGATTCGCCGCGCCCGACGGCGGCTTCGTCCCTCCGTCGAGCGACGCGCCGCCCACGCAGGCCGCGATGCCGGTGCCGCCGCAGTATCCGCAGGGCTCCTATCCCCCGCCCAACTATCCGCCGTCCAACTATCCGCCGTCCAACTATCCGCAGGGCTACGCACCGCAGCTGTATCCCGGCGGGTACTACGGTCCGCCGATGTTGCGGCAGCAGACGAGCGGTATGGCGGTCACCGGCATGGTGATGGGGATCCTCAGCCTGGTGTTGTTCTGGGCTTCCCTGCTGGGGCCGCTGCTGGCGCTCCTGGGGATCGTCTTCAGTTCAGTCGGACTGTCGCAGAGTTCGAAGCCGGGCTTCACCGGCAAGGGGATGGCGATCGCCGGACTGGTGTGTTCGCTGATCAGCATGGCCTTCTGGGTGCTGTTGGCGATCGCCGTCGCATCGTTGCTGGCTTAGGCCCTCGTTCAGCAGTCCCGCAGCCCGGGCGACTGGTTGAGGATCTGCGCACGCTCCGACGTGAAACGCCGGTACGTCTCCGAGCCGACCGCCTCGGACCGGAACACCGCGACCCGGTGGCAGTTCTGGAACGCGAGCTTCACCGCGAAGCGCCGCTCCAGGCTGCCGCGGATGGCGTCGGAGGCCAGCGCGCGCAGGAGTTCGGCGCGCTCGGCGTCGCTCGGGGCGAGCTGGTTGTCGGCGAACTGCCGGGCCGGGTCGGCGTGCAGTTCGGCGGCGAGCTTCTCGACCAGGGTGTGCGCATACGGGAGCGAGGCCGCGACCGTATCGGCGAACTCGGTCTCGTTCACCTCGCCGACTTCGGCCTGCTTGAGCAGGTGCGGTGCGACGTCCAGGGACATGCGGGACTTCCTCTCGATAATGAATGTCGTTTTCACCAGGAGGGTAGACCCGGGCGCCGCCCGGACGACTCGAGATCAAGGTCAGACCGGCGTGTCGCGGGAGGTGAACAGCACCGCGAGCTGCGTACGGCTGCCGCAGGAGGTGGCGGCCAGGACCCGCGTCAGGTGCTTCTTGACCGTGTCCACGCCGATGAACAGGCGCGCGGCGATCTGCCGGTTCGTCAGGCCCTGCGCGGCGAGGTCGGCGACGTCCCACTCGCGCGGCGTCAGGTCCCAATCGGCCCGGGTGGCCTGGCGCGAGCGGTGCCGGGCCAGCTGCTCGACGGCCAGCGGCGTCAGGTGCCGGCGCAGCACCCGCAGCACGGCCAGGTCGCGGTCCGGGACCTTGGGCACGCCGTCCGGCACGGCCAGGCCGACCCACAGCACCCCGGCCGGCGCGGCGTCGATGAGCATCGCGGCCTTGTCGGCGATGCCGCGCGGGAGCAGGAACCGGTCGCGGAAGCGCGCGCCCTCCGCCCCCTCCTCGATGTCGGTCAGCCGCGCCACCCCGACCTCGGCCAGCCGTCGCAGGAAACCCTGGTCGCGGAACGGATCCACGCGCTCCCAGCCGCCGGCGGCGTAGGTCTCCAGGAACTCGGCCGAGTACCCGGCGAGCACGCCACAGCCGTTCTCGACCGCGTCGACCGCGGTGTCGCCGTGCAGGACGGTCACGCCGTTGTAGCCGAACCACGTCCGTAACGCCGTGACCAGCAGCTCCCGGAACTCGGCGAGATCCCCGGCGTGGTCCACGGCCTCCACCACGCCGACCACGCGCCGGTAGTCCTCCGGACTCAGCGGCTCGTCGGCGGGCAGCGGTCGGGGGCGCGGGGCGGGTCCGGGCAGGGCGACGGTCACCCTCCGATGTTCCACCTTCGGGCCATACCGGAGCCACCCCGCCCCGGCGCAAGATGAAGGCATGACAGATGGAACCCCCACCCCGCGCCGCTGGTTCGTCACCGGGGCGAACAGCGGCTTCGGCCTGGCCCTCGTGCACGCCGCCCTGGCGGCCGGCGACGAGGTGGTCGCGGCGGTCCGGCGCCCGGACACGATGCGCGAGCTGGCGGCGGCCTCCGGCGGCCGGTTGTCGGTCGTCGACCTCGACCTCCGCGACCACGACCGGCTCGGCGCGGCCGTCGAGGCCGCCGGACGCATCGACATCCTGGTGAACAACGCCGGCTTCGGCCTCGTCGGCGCGATCGAGGAGACCGGCGAGGCCGAGCTCCGCAGCGCGATGGAAGTGATGTTCTTCGGACCGCTGGAGCTGACGCGGCTGGTGCTGCCGCAGATGCGCGCTCGCCGCTCCGGCGCGATCGTCCAGCTGAGCAGCATGGGCGGGATGCTGGCGTTCCCGGGCGTCGGCGCGTACTGCGCGGCCAAGGGCGCGCTGGAGCTGGCGAGCGAGGCGCTGGCCGGGGAGGTGGCGCCGCTGGGAATCAAGGTACTGATCGTCGAGCCGGGCGCGTTCCGCACGGGCTTCGCCGGCCCGGCGTCGTTGCAGGCGGTCGAGACGCGGATCGCGGACTACGACGGCACGGCGGGCGCCACGCGCAACGCCCTGCCGACGGCGCACGGCACGCAGGAGGGCGATCCGGCGAAGGCCGCGGCGGCGGTGCTGGAGGTGCTGGGGTGGAAGGAGCCGCCGTTGCGCCTGGCACTGGGGAACGACGCGGTGGACGAGATCCGGGCGAAGCTGGCGCGGGTCGGCGCGGATCTGGACGCCACGGAGGAGCTCGGGCGGGCGATGACGGTGTGAGGTAGGACTCTGCCTCAGCCGAGATCGGCTTCGGTGGCGAACCGCTCGGCCGTCCCGTGGACGGTGCAGGCGAAGGCGCCGGACAGCAGTCCGCGCCGCATGCACTCCTCGGGAGCCGCGCCGCGCAGGACCCCGGACATGAATCCGGACACGAAGGCGTCGCCGGCGCCGTTGCTGTCGACGACCGGCGCCGCCGGTATGACGGCCGGGAAGTGCCGGATGCCCTCCCCGCGCACGGCCAAGTAGGCACCACGCGCGCCGTCCGTGGCCACGACGGTCCTGGCCCGACCGCGTGCCAGCACCTCGGTCAGGACCGCGTCGCGCCGGCTGCCGAGGTTCGCGGCGCTCAGGAAGACGTGGTCGGCGGCGTGGGCGAAGTCCTTGTGGTGGTCGTCGGCGCCGTCCCAGTCATGGAGGTCGGTCGAGATGGTGACCTGGTGGCGCAGCGCGACCGGCAGGACGTGCCGCGCGTAGTCGGCTATGACCACGTGCACGTGCCGCGAGCGAGCGAGCCAGCCCTCATAGAAGTCCTCCGGCATCCGCCGGCCCGGCACGCCGCGCGGGTCGTAGAACGACATGCGGCGGCCGTCGGCCGAGACCAGGTTCACGGCGCGCACCGTGCCGGCCGGCGACGGCAGCCAGGAGAAGTCCAGCCGCTCGTCAGCGAACCGGCGCCGGACCAGGTCGCCGAAGGTGTCCTCGCCGAGGAAGTCGACGAACTTCACGCGCAGCCCGAGCGACCGCACGCCGAGGGCCACGGCCGTCCCGGTGTGCGCGACGTAGGACTCGATGGGCTCCACGAGCACCGAATCCGCGTACGGCACCGGCAGCTCCGGCACGCGGACGATGGTGTCGATGCCCGCGCCGCCGACGACGAGCACGTCGAACTCGCTCGCTGACTCAGCATTCTGCGCCACTGCCCCGACCTCCGCCATCGCCGAAACGAACCCCGACGCGCCTCATGACCGCCGAGGGGGCCCTGGACCTCCGCCGCCACATCCGCCGCGCCGAAGCCCGAGCTTCTGCCTGCGCTTGCCCAACCGCCGTACCTCATGACCACCGAGGGCGCCCCGGACTACCACCGCACCCCAGCGGCACCCGTGCCGAAGCCGGAGCCCAAGCCTCCGCCCGCGCTCCCCTACCGCCGCACCCGCGGCCCCGACCCCGTCGACCCCCGCACCACCAACTCCGGCGCGAACACGAACTCGGTGTGCGGCGCGTGCCCGCCGCCGACCTCCTCCAGCAGCGCGCGCACCGCCGCCGCCCCCATCGCGGCGACCGGCTGGCGCACCGTCGTCAGCGGCGGGTCGGTGTAGGGGATCAGCGGCGAGTCGTCGTAGCCGACCACCGAGATGTCGCCCGGGACCGCCATCCCCCGCGCCCGCACCTCGGCGATCGCGCCGAGCGCCATCATGTCCGAGGCGCACACGATGCCGGTGCAGCCCTTGTCCAGCAGCTTCGCCGCCGCCGCGCGGCCGCCTTCGAAGCCGTACAGCGAGTACTCCACGAAGTCCGCCGGGTTCTCGACGCCGAGGGTGTCGCGCAGCGCCGCCGTGAAGCCCTCTATCTTGCGGATCACCGGCACATAGCGCTTCGGCCCGACGGCCAGCCCGATCCGCTCGTGCCCCAGGTCGGCCAGGTGGTTCACCGACAGCCTGGCCGCCAGGGCGTCGTCCGGGCTGATGAAGGGTGCTGCGATGCCGTCGGCGTAACCGTTGATCAGGACGAAGGGCACGCCGCGGTCCGACAGCCGGTGGTACCGGTCGCGCGAGGCGGTGGTGTCGGCGTGCAGGCCGGAGGCGAACACGATGCCCGCCACCCCGTGCTCGATCAGCAGCTCGACCAGGTCGTCCTCGGTCGCGCCGCCCGGCGACACGGTCGCCAGCACCGGCGTGTAGCCGTGGTGCGTCAGCGCGCGCTCCACCGCCTGCGCCATCGCCGGGAAGATGGGGTTGTCCAGCTCCGGGATGATCAGCCCGATCAGCGCCGCGGTCCGCTGCCGCAGCCGCGTGGGCCGCTCGTAGCCCATGACGTCCAGCGCCGCCAGCACCGCCTGCCGCGTGGCGGCGGCCACCCCCGGCTTGCCGTTCAGCACCCGGCTCACCGTCGCCTCGCTCACCTTCGCCTGCGCGGCGATGTCCGCGAGTCGTGCGGTCGATGGCAGTGAAGCGTTGTCCGTCATGGCGCCCATTCTTTCGCTCCCGGTCCTGGAAATGGCTAGATCCGCCACCAGGCGGCCGAGTCCTCCGGCAGTTCGACACGGTCGGCGGTCACCGACACAGGAGTGGAAGCCAGCAGCAACGCGCCTGGAACCGGCAGCGCGACCGCCGCCGCCCCGGTGTTCACCGTGCACACGAACCCGTCCCCGCGCCGGAACGCGAGCACGCCGTCCGGCGCCGGCAGCCACACCAGCGCCGTCTCGTCGGTCTCCGCGCCGAGGTCCGGCAGCTCCCGCCGCAGCGCCAGCGCCGAGCGGTACAGCTCCAGCATCGAGCTCGGGTCCCCCGACTCCGCCGCCACCGACAGCGCGCCCCACGACGGCGGCGCCGGCAGCCACGAGGCCGTGGACCCCTCCGGCCCGAAGCCGTAGGTCGGAGCGACGCCCGACCACGGCAGCGGCACCCGGCAGCCGTCCCGGCCCTTCGACGGGTCGCCGGACTGGATGCCCTGCGGGTCCACCAGGAACTCCACCGGGATGTCCAGGACCTCGGGCAGCCCCAGCTCCTCGCCCTGGTACATGTACGCCGACCCCGGCAGCGCCAGCATCAGCAGCGCCGCGGCCCGGGCCCGCGCGAGCCCCACCGCGCCGCCGCCGTAACGGGTCACGTGCCGCTTCATGTCATGGTTCGACAACACCCACGTCGACGGCGCGCCGACCGAGCCGGCGGTGGCCAGCGAGTGGTCGATCGCCGTGCGCAGCGCCTCGGCCTCGAAGGGACGGCCCAGGAAGTCGAAGTTGAACGCCTGGTGCAGCTCGTCCGGCCGCACGTAGTTCGCCAGCCGCTCCGGCGTCGGCGCCCAGGCCTCGGCCACGCCGATGCGCTCGCCGTCGTAGGAGTCCAGCAGCAGCCGCCAGGCGCGGTAGATCTCGTGCACGCCGTCCTGGTCGAAGAACGGCAGCACCGCGTTGCCGATCATCTCCACGTGGTCGGCGTGCCCGACGTCCGGCAGCCCCGGCGCCTTGACCATGCCGTGCGCGACGTCGATCCGGAAGCCGTCGACGCCGAGGTCCAGCCAGAACCGCAGGACGTCCAGCATCTCCGACCGCACCTCCTCCAGCTCCCAGTTCAGGTCCGGCTGCGCGGGCGCGAACAGGTGCAGGTACCACTGCCCGGGCGTGCCGTCCGGGTTCACCGTCCGGGTCCACGCCGGGCCGCCGAAGACCGACTCCCAGTCGTTCGGCGGCAGCTCGCCGTGCGCGCCGCGGCCCTCGCGGAAGATGTAGCGGGCCCGCGCGGCACTCCCCTCGGGTGCCGCGAGCGCCTCGACGAACCACGCGTGCCGGTCGGAGGTGTGGTTCGGCACCAGGTCGACGATCACGCGCAGGCCCTTGGCGTGCGCGTCGACCATCAGGGCCCGGAAGTCGTCCAGCGTGCCGAACACCGGGTCCACGGCCCGGTAGTCCGCGACGTCGTACCCGAAGTCGGCCATCGGCGAGGAGTAGAACGGCGTGATCCACAGCGCGTCCACGCCGAGCTCGGCCAGGTACGGCAGCCGGGAGCGGATGCCCGGCAGGTCGCCGACCCCGTCGCCGTCGGAGTCGGCGAAGGAGCGGATGTAAACCTGGTAGATCACCGCGTCGCGCCACCAGTCGGTACGGCGGGCGCCGGATTCGCGGGCCAGCTCGGCTTCGACGGTGAGTGTCTCGGTTGTCATGAACTCAGTTGCCCCAGAGGTAGTTCGTACGGTCGGCCGGGTCGGCGCCGGGTCGGGCGGGTCCGCCCGAGGCCCGGGCTCAGCCCTTGGCGCTGCCGGAGGTCAGGCCGGCGACCAGGTTGCGCTGCACGAGCAGGAACATCACGCCGGCCGGGATCGCGATCAGCACCGAGGCCGCGGTCATCAGGCCCCATTCGCCCTTGTACTGCGAGACGAAGGTGCGAAGGCCCACGGCGAGCGTGTACTTGTCCGAGCTCTGCATGAAGGTGTTGGCGAAGGCGACCTCGGCCCACGCCGTCAGGAAGGAGTAGAAGGCGGTCACGGCCAGCCCCGGCCGGGCCAGCGGCAGCACCAGGCGCCAGAAGGTGCCGAACGGCGAGAGCCCGTCGACCTTGCCGGCCTCGTCGATGTCGATCGGGATGGTGTCGAAGTAGCCCTTGAGCATCCACGCGCAGTACGGCACCGCGGTGGTGCAGTACACGAGGATGAGGCCGCCGAACGAGTTCACCAGGTGCAGCTTCGACATGATGTTGTACAGCGGCACGATCAGCACCGCGATCGGGAACATCTGGACCACCAGCAGCAGCCACATGGTGGCCCGGAAGCCCGGGAACCGCATGCGCGAGACGGCGTAGCCGCAGGTGGCCGCGATGAACACGGCCAGCGCCATGGTGCCCACCGAGACGATCAGCGAGTTGCGGAACCAGGTGAGGAAGTCGGTGTCGTTCAGCACCTGGCTGTAGTTGCCGAAGTTGAGATGGCTGAAGTCGCCGGGGTGGGCCCACTGGCCGTCCTTGGTCTTCAGCGAGGTCAGCGCCACCCAGACGATCGGGAAGATCGCGATGAAGGAGGCGGCGATCAGCGTGGCGTGGATCGCGACGGACGCCAGCGGGGAGCGCCTGGTGCGCGAGTACTTCTTGCCGGGCTCGGCGACGGCGCGGCCGGCTGCCTGGCCGGTCGCGCGGCCGGTTGCCCGGCCGGCCGCCCGGCCCGGCGTCGTGGGATTCACGGACTCGGTGGCCGCGCTCATGCCTGCACCTCCAGCTTGGCCTGCGACCGCCGGTAGACGGTGGCGAAGACGAGCAGCATCGACAGGATCACCACTCCGTAGGAGGCGGCCTCGGCGTACTGCCGGATGTTCGCGAACGCGACCTGGTAGGCGTGGGTGACCAGGATGTCGGTGGACCCGGCCGGGCCGCCCTCGGTGACCAGGAAGATGACGTCGAACTTGTTGAACGTCCAGATGACGCCGAGCAGCGTGACGGTCATCATCACCGGCCGCAGCCCCGGCAGCGTCACCATGCGGAAGCGCTGCCAGGCGGTCGCGCCGTCCATCTCGGCGGCCTCGTAGAGCTCCTTGGGGATGGTCTGCAGCCCGCCGAGGAAGGAGACCATCATGAACGGCACGCCCATCCAGACGTTGACCGCGATCACCGCGATCTTCGCCGACGTGGGCTGCGCCAGCCACTGCACGCCGTGCATCCCGAAGTACTTCAGCACCGCGTTGAACACGCCGTTGTCGTTGTAGAGCAGGCGCCACGCGAACGCCGCCACGAAGCCGGGCACCGCCCACGGCAGGATCAGCATCAGCCGGTAGCCGCCGCGGAACCGGATCTTGCGGTTCAACAGGACGGCCAGCCCCAGGCCGATGGTGATGTGGAAGAAGACGTTGACGAAGGTCCAGATCAGGGTCCACGTCAGGGTGCTGTAGAAGTGCCCGTCGTTGCCGGACAGGATGTCCCAGTAGTTGTGCAGCCCGACGGAGTGGTAGCTCGGCGGGATGTGGTTCACGCCGATGTCGTGGCCGATGTTGGACTCGTCGGCGTTGGTGGTCGACAGGTACGCGCCCCAGATGAAGGGGTAGCCGACCAGGACGAGCATCACGATGACGACCGGGGCCGCCATGGCCCAGCCGTACCAGTATTTGTCGAACGAGCGGCCCAAGCGCTTGAGTGGACGCATTTCCATCCTTCGGACCCTGTCATGCCGTCTTCGGTGGTGAGCCGCACGGGAGGGGGACCCTCACTTCCCACCTCCCGCGCGGCCGGCTTACGCGGATGTCAGCTCTTGCTGAAACCCGGCAGGATCTGCGCGAACTGCGTCGCGGCGTCATTCAGCGCGGCCTGCGGCGACTTCTGTCCGCCGAGGATCGCCTGGTAGTCGGTGTCCAGCGGGGTGAACAGGTCCGAGGCGCCGGCGACCGGCGGACGGCCGACCGCGTTCTTCAGCGGGCCCTCGAACGCCGACAGGATCTTGTTGTTCGCGACCTGCGGGTCGGAGTAGGCCGAGGTGCGGGTCGGCAGCACGTTGTTCTTGGCGGCGATGGTGGCCTGGTTCTGCGCGTCGTTCAGGTACGCGATGAACAGGTAGGAGGCGTCGAGGTTCTTCGAACCCGCGTAGACCACCAGGTTGTGGCCGCCGACCGGGGCGCCGGCCTTGACCGAGCCGGCCGGGACAGTGGCGATGCCGAGGTTGTCCGCGTTGCTGAACGCCGACCCCTTCAGATCGTCGGCGGTGGACCACGGACCGTTCACGACCATGGCGACCTTGCCGTCCTTGAAGGCGGTCTGCATGTTGTTGTAGCCGTCCTTGGTCACGTCGGTGACCGCCGCGCCGGACTTCACCAAGTCCTGCGCGATGCCCACGGCCTTGAGCGCGGTGGCGTCGTTGACCGTGATCTTCTTAGCCGAGGCGTCGATGATGTCGCCGCCCTCGCCGTAGATGAACGGCAGCAGATAGTAGGACGCGGCGTTCAGGAACGTGCCGTCGACGCCGGTCTTGGCCTTGATCTGCAGGCTGTCGGTCTTCAGCTCGTCCCAGGTCTTCGGCGCGGTGGTGATGCCGGCCTTGGCGAGCAGGTCCTTGTTGTAGAGCAGCGAAAGCGTGTCAGTGACCTGCGGAACACCGTAGATCTTGCCGTTGTAGTGGTCCGAGGCATACGGGCCCGGCATGTAGTCGGAGTCGTTCGCCAGCGCCGGGGTGCCGTCCAACGGCTGCAGGTAACCGAGCTGCGCGAAGGCCGGCGTCCAGCCGACGTCGGCGCGCAGCACGTCGGGCGCACCACTGCCGGACTGCGCGGCGGTCTTGAACTTGTCCTCGGCGTCGGAGAACGGCACGTTGACGTAGTTGACCTTGATGTTCGGGTACTTCGCCTCGAACGCCTTGATGATCGGCTGGTAGTTCGGCGCCTCATTGGTCGCGTCAGAGGTGTCCCACCAGGTGACCGTGCCCTTGACCGACGCCGGGTCCTTGGCGGCCGAACCGCTCGCGGAGCCACCGGACTTGCTGCTGCTGCAAGCACTTGCAGCAAGTGCCAGGACTGCTATCGCCGCGATACCGGCGCCGCGCTTGGCGGCCGTGCTGCGTCGCATCGAAGACTCCTTGAAGGATGACTTTGAGGGGATCTGCGCTGCTGTGTGCGCGGCGCGGGTGCTGACGCTAGCAAGGGGCGGGGCAAGGATGAAAGGCTTTGCTGCAAGATTTCTGCAACTTGCGGATAACGATGCGGCAACGTGGGCTTTACGCAGGGGGATCCCTCAGAGCCTGGAGGGCTCAGACACCCAAGTGGACCCCGTCCACACCACAGGTGGGGTTGTCCCGGATCCCTCGTCGCTGTCGGCGGTGCTTGCACAACCAGCCCGGACTGGCGGGGTCAAGCCGGACGAGACCGGACCACAGCAGCGTGTGATGCGGCTTTACCCCGCCAGGCCGGGATGGTTCCCTTTAGGGCGACGTCAGCGACGAGGGATCCGGGACTCGGCGACCAACATTCGGACCGCCGCCGAGGCGGGGGGTTGGGGATCCCTCAGAGTCTCGAGTGCCCCCGCCGGAGGCGCCTGCTCTTGACTTTCGGTGCCCACCACACGCGGCCGCCAGCCGCCGACCTAACGCGTGCGCAGTGACTCGGACCGGTGCGCGGTCGTGCCCAGCAACACCGCCAGCCGCCAGCGCCACCCGCAGCACACCACCGAACTGCGTCCCCCAGCGAGGTCACCAAACCTTAGGCGAAGCCGTAAAAAGCTCCTAAAAACCCACCAACAAACCGCACCCGCCACACCCACCGCACCCCAGCCACCCGCACCCGCACACCAAGCAGGAGCCCCCGAAAATCGCATGTACCCAGCAACCGACCACAGCCGACCACAGCCGACCACCATCAAGCCGAACCAAACCGAACCAAGCCGAACCAAACCGAACCAAGCCGAACCAACCAACCCGCGAGCCCTACTCCCCCCGCTCCGCCAGCACCAGCTCCCCGACCTCCTCGACCAGCACCTCCCGCGCCTCGCGCGGCAGCCCGTCGTCGGTCACCAGCACCGCCGCGTCCCCCAGCGCGGCGAACGCCGACAGGCCGACCACGCCCCACTTCGTGTGGTCGGCGACGACGACCAGGTTGCGGGCCGCGGACACCAGGGCCCGGTTGGTCTCGGACTCCATCAGGTTCGGGCTGGTGTAGCCGGCGGCGGCGTCCATGCCGTACACGCCGAGGAAGACCTGGTCCAGGTGCAGGGTGCGGATGGCCTGGACCGCTATCGGGCCGACCAGGGCCTCCGAGGGGGTGCGCATGCCGCCGGTGAGGATCACCGTCTGGTTGTTGCCGGGGTTGGCGCTCTCGTGGGCGTGCAGGACGTCCGCGACCCGCAGCGAGTTCGTCACCACCGTCAGGTCCGGGACGCCGACCAGGTGCCGGGCCAGGGTGTACGTCGTGCTGCCGCCGCTGATGCCGATGGCGGTGCCGGGGCGGACGAGCTCGGCCGCCTGGCGGGCGATCGCGTCCTTGGCCGGCTGCTCCATCTCGGCCTTGACCGTGAAGGCCGGCTCGTCGGTGGATCCGGCGCGGCGCACCGTGGCGCCGCCGTGGACCTTCGTCAGGAGTCCGCGCGAGTCCAGGACGTCCAGGTCCCGGCGCACGGTCATGTCCGACACGCCGAGCAGGCGCGTCAGATCGTTGACCCGCACGCCCCCGGTCCGCTGGACCTCCTCGAGGATCCGCGCCTGCCGCTGCGCTGCCAGCATCGGATGTCCCTGTCCCCTTCGTGCCGCCCGATCAGCCTGGTACCGACTGAACGCACGGTAACACGCTCACCAACTCTTACAGGCCTGGTAGAGCGCCAGACCGGGGATCCGGGCGGAACGTACCCGGCGTGCCGGGTCGAATCCGGCACCGCGCAGCCAGCTCTGGAGCTCCGCCGGCGTGTACACGGTCGATCCGGACGTCAGCCGGACGAACAGCGCCAGATGCGTGGCGGCCGCGTTGGCGCGGCCCCGGCCCCGAAGCCGGGCCGGGCGCGGCGGGTCGGCGAAGGCGTCCAGGACGGCCAGCGTGCCGCCCGGCTTCAGGGCCTTGGCGGCCCGCGCGAGCAGCGCCGGGATCTCGCTCTCGGTGAGGTGGTGCAGCAGGTTGAAGCACAGCACGGCGTCCTGGCCCTCGGGGAACTCCGCGTAGCGCGCGTCGCCTTCGACGAAGGTCACCCGGTGCGCCAGGCCGGCGGCCTCGATCACCTCCCGCCCGACCCGCACGCTGCCCGGCAGGTCCAGCACGGTCGCGGTGAGCGCGGGGTGCCGACGGCACAGCGTGGCCGAGTACCAGCCGTGGCCGCCGCCGACGTCCAGGACGCTGCCCGCGCTCGAAGGCAGCACCAGCCGGCGCGCCACCTCCGACGCCGACAGCCGCGCCAGGTCCAGCTGGCCCAGGACGTAGCGGCGCCAGTACGGATCCTCCGGACCCCGCTCGTGGTGCTCGACGGAAGCACCGGTCTCTATCAACCGGTCCAGATCCCGCCACCAGTCGAAGTAGTCGCCGCAGGCGTTCACGAACCGCGCCACGCCGACCTCGGACTCCGGGTCCAGCCACCGCCGGTCGCGCCGCGCCAGCCGCACCGTGCCGTCCCGGTCCCGGCGCGCGTGCCCGGCGGCGATCAGGCAGTCCACGAGCAGCCGGGTCGGCGTCGGCGCCAGACACAGGTCGCGCGCGATCTCCTCCGTCCTGGCCGGCGCACCAGCCAGGCGCGCGACCACCCCGGTCCGCACCGCCGCCACCAACACGCCAGAGGCCGCAATACCTCCCCATGCCTCGGCGGCCGGAGTCGGGACTAGGTTGGCGCGCAGGGCCGCGCGCTCCAGAGTGTTGTCGCCACGCAGCGCCAGTCGCATGGTCCTTGCTTACCCCCGTCGAGGAGAACTTGATGCCGATCCTCAAAGCCCTGTTCCGTACCTGCCATCCGCTGCCCTCGTTGGCCATCACGGCGATGTTCGCGGCGTTGATCGCACAGGCCGCCCCGCACGGTCTGGGGCCGGCCGCGGCGATCCCGGCGGTGCTGCTCGGCGAGATGTCCATCGGGTGGTCGAACGACTACTTCGACGCCCCGCGCGACGCGATGGCCCGCCGGACCGACAAACCGATCGTCTCCGGCGTCATCTCGCAGCGCACGGTGCTCATAGCGGCGATCATCGCAGTCGCGGCCTCGATCGTGCTGGCGTTCTCGATCAACACGGCCTGCGGGACCGTGGACGTCGTCCAGATGGCGGCAGGCTGGTTCTACAACGCGGGGCTGAAGATCACACCGGTGTCAGGGCTCGCTTACGCGGTCGGCTTCGGGCTGATCCCGGAGTTCGCGACGAGCACCGCGCCCGGCGTGCCGGCGGCCCGGACCGGGGTGCTGGCCGCGGCGGTGCTGCTGGGCGTCGGCGGCCACCTGGCGAACGCGCTGCCGGACCTGGAGGGCGACCGCGTGGCCGGGGTGCGGGGGCTGCCGAACGTGCTGGCGGAGCGCTTCGGCGCCGGAACCGTGCGGATCCTCACGGTCCTGCTCCTGCTCGGCGCCTCGGGGTTCCTGGCGATCGCCGGATCCCCGTGGCTGTGGCTGGGCTTCGCGGTCGCGGCGCTGCTGGCCTGGCTCGGGATCAGCGGCGAGGGCCGCGCGCCGTTCTTCGCCGCGCTGGCGATCGCCGGGATCGACGTGGCGATGTTCGTCCTCGGCGGAGTGCCGCTGTCCTGACACACCGCATTCATCAAGACGTGCGCATTATTCGGCCCGGCCGCGGGTACCGGGTAACCTGACGCGCCCGCGTCAGCAGTTCCGTGCGACCGGACAGGGAGTAAGGGTGTCCCGCATCGCGGCAGTCACTACGGCTCTCCCGTCCCATCGTCACAAACAGGATGAATTGGCCGCGGCCACGGCGGAGCTGTGCGCGCTGCCGCCGACCCGGCGGGCATTGCTGGACCGGTTGTCCGCCAACGCCGGCGTCCGGACCCGGCACACCGTGCTCCCGCTGACCGGCTACCGGCGGCTGGACGGGATCGACAGCGTCAACGACACCTATATCGAGCACGCCACCGAGCTCGGCGAGCGGGCGGTCGAGGACGCCCTGCGCCAGGCGGGGGTCACCGCTGAGGACGTGGACCTGTTCGTCACCACGTCGGTGACCGGCGTCTCGGTGCCGTCGCTGGACGCCCGGCTGGTGCCGCGGCTCGGGATGCGGCCGGACGTGAAGCGGGTCCCGATGTTCGGGCTGGGCTGCGTGGGCGGCGCGGCGGGGCTGGCGCGGATCCACGACTATCTGCGGGCGTGGCCGGACCACACGGCGGTGCTGCTGGCGGTCGAACTGTGCTCGCTCAGCGTGCCGCTGGTCGACCCGACGGTGCCGGACCTGGTGGTCAGCGCACTGTTCGGGGACGGCGCCGGGGCGGTGGTGGTGCGCGGGGCGGAGCGGGCCGAGCGCGCGGAACGGGCCGATCGGGACGGGTATGCCGAGCGTGCCGAGCAAGCCGAGCATGCCGCGGGCGTCGAGCAGGCAGCCGCGCCGACCGTCCGGATCGTCGCGACCCGCAGCGAACTGTGCCCGAACACCCACGACGTCCTGGGCTGGCACCTGGGCCCGCAGGGCTTCCGCATCGTGCTGACCACCGAGCTCGCCGAGGTCGTGGAACGGGAGCTCGGCGGCGTGGTCAAACGGTTCCTGGCCGACCACGGATTACAGGTCCCTGACGTGGTCGCCTGGGTCGTGCACCCCGGCGGCCCCAAGGTGATCGACGCGGTGCGCGACTCGCTGGAGCTGCCGGAGGCCCGCGTCGCCACGGCCCGCGCGGCGCTGGCCGAGGCCGGCAACATGTCCTCGGCCTCGATCGTGCAGGTGCTGGGCAAGGAACTGGCCGCGCCGGACGCAACACCGGGCCCGATCGTGATCGTGGGCCTCGGGCCGGGCGTGAGCATCGAGCTGCTGTTGCTGGAGCGGCGCGGATGATCGTCTACTACGCGCTGGTGATCGCCACGTGCTTCGAACGGCTCGCGGAACTGGTCGTGGCCAAGCGGAACGCGGCGTGGAGCCTGGCGCGCGGCGGGGTGGAGAGCGGACGCGGGCACTATCCGCCGATGGTGGTGCTGCACACCGGGCTGCTGGCCGGGTGCCTGATCGAGCCGGCCGTCGCGCACCGGTCGTTCGTCCCAGCGCTCGGGATCCCCATGCTGGTGCTCGCCGTCGGCGCGCAGGGGCTGCGGTGGTGGTGCATCAGGACCCTGGGAAACCGGTGGAACACCCGCGTGATCGTGGTGCCGGGGCTGCCTTTGGTGGACACCGGGCCGTATCGGTGGTTCGCGCACCCGAACTACGTGGCCGTCGTGGTGGAGGGCTTCGCGTTGCCGCTGGCCGGGTCGGCGTGGGTGACGGCGCTGGTGTTCACCGCGCTGAACGCGTGGTTGCTGACCGTGCGGCTGCGGTGCGAGATCAGAGCCCTGTGCGCGACACCGTGAGCTCCGGGTACGACGTCGACGTCCTCGTCGTCGGCGGCGGCCCGATCGGGCTCGCCACGGCGTGCTACGCGGCCGAGGCGGGGCTGTCCGCGGTCGTCGCGGAGCCCCGGAGCGGGCCGATCGACAAGGCGTGCGGCGAGGGCCTGATGCCGCCCGCCGTGGCCGCCCTGCGGGCCCTCGGCGTCGATCCGGCGGGTCGGCAGCTGCGCGGGATCCGGTATCGCGACCCGGGGCACAGCGTGGACGCGGAGTTCCGCAGCGGCCCGGGGCGCGGCGTGCGCAGAACAGTGCTGCACACGGCGCTGGCCGAGCGGGCCGAGAGCGCCGGGGTCAAGGTGGTGTCGGAGCGCGTCACCGAGTTCCGCCAGTCCGCCGGCTCGGTGGAGGCCTCGGGGATCACGGCCCGCTACCTCGTGGCCGCCGACGGCCTGCACTCCCCGATCCGTCGGGTCTGCGGCCTGGAGCCGGCACCGGCCCGGCACGCGCGCTACGGGCTGCGCAGGCACTACCAGAGCGCGCCGTGGACCGACTTCGTCGAGGTGCACTGGTCGGCCGGCGCGGAGGCGTACGTCACGCCGGTGGACGACGGCCTGGTCGGCGTGGCGATCCTCGGGCCGCCCGGCGCCGGCTTCGAGGACCGGCTGGCGGAGTTCCCGGAGCTGGTCGACCGGCTCGCGGGCGCGACCGCCGGCCCGGTGCGCGGCGCCGGGCCGCTGCGGCAGGCCGTACGCCGCCGGGTCGCGCCCGGCGGCAGGGTCCTGCTGGTCGGGGACGCCTCGGGCTACGTCGACGCGCTGACCGGCGAGGGCATCAGCGTCGGGCTGGCCCAGGCCCGGGCGCTCGCGGCGTGTCTGGCGGACGGGCGGCCCGCCGACTACGAGCGCCGGTGGCGCCAGGTCTCGCGCCGCTCGAACCTGCTGACCGCCGGGCTGCTGGCGGCCCGGCGCAACCCGGTGCTCGGCCCGCGGATCGTCCCGGCGGCCGGGGCGCTGCCGGCAGTCTTCGCCGGGGCGGTACGGCTTGTCACGGGCTGAGCGTCCACCCCCGGGTAAACACTGAGCTCACAGGCGCTGTCAAGGAAGTTCACCCGGACGGGTGTTCACTGGTGATCACCGAAGAGTTCACAAGAACCTGCGGTGAGAGTACATTGACGTACCGTGGCACGCCCGGTCACCGAGTGTCACGAGAATGAGCGTATTGACACGACGCCGATCGACACGAACCGGCGGAGCTCGCCGAGGCTCGGCGTCGACAGCGGGGGATGGGGAGCATGGCCAAGCCTGACAAGGATCCCCTCCCCCGGCATTTCTGGGTGTACCTGGCCGCCGGGGCGGTGTCCTGGCTCGGGGACGGCCTGATCGTCGTCGGGTTCCCGCTGCTGGCCGCCGGGCTCACCGGCTCGCCGCTGGGGATCGCGGCGGTGATCGTCACCCAGCGCCTGGCGCCGATGCTGCTGTCGCTGCCGGCCGGGGCGCTGGCCGACCGCTGGAACGCCCGGATCACGGCGGTGGCCACCAACGTCGCGCAGGCCGTGCTGTTCGCCGTCGCCGCGGTGCTGGTCGCCGGGAACCACCTCGGGCTGGTCGCGCTGATCGTCATCGCGTTCCTGGCCGACGCGCTGGGGACGCTGTTCACCTGCGCGAACGGCGCACTGCTGGCCGACGTCGTGGAACCCGAACACTTCGGGCCCGCCAACACCTGGCTGCGGGCCAGCAACACGGTGATCGCGTTCGTGATCGGACCCGGCTTCGGCGGCCTGCTCTACGCCACCGGCCGGCAGCTGCCGCTGATCATCGACGCCGGCTCGTTCGCGGTGGCGGCCGCGGTCCTGGCCGTGCTGCGGCTGCCGAACGCCCGCCCCCGCCCCGAGCCCCAGCCCGACCGGCGCCTCATCACCGAGGTGAAGGACGGCGTCCGCATCTCCTTCAGCTCCGGGCCGATGCGGCTGATGGCCGGGATGATCGGCACGATGACGGTGGCGCAGGCCGGTTCGGTCGCGGCGATCGTGGTGCTCGGCACGCACACTGTCGGGCTGGACAAGACCGCCTTCGGCTGGACGCTGGCGGCCGGGAACGTCGCGGCGGTGGCCGTGATGCTGTCCATCGGCCGGGTGGCCACGCTCCGGACGTCGTCGGCGGTGCTGGTGAGCCTGGTCTTCGGCATCATCGGCGAGCTGCTGCTGGGCACCGCGCACAGCGGCCCGCAGATGTCGGTCGGCCTGGCGATGGACGCCTCCGCGGTGCTGATCGTCAGCGTCAGCCTGACCACGGCGCGCATGCGCCTGGTGCCGCGCGAGATGCTCGGCCGGATGACCGGCGGCTACCAGACGGTGATGTTCGCCGCCGGGACGGTCGGCACGCTCATCGGCGGGGCGCTGGCCGAGTCGAGCGGGCGGCTGCCGTACCTGGTGTGCGCGGCGGTGTACGCCGGGGTGCTCGCGACGTCGTTCCGGCGGGTGCGGGGGCTGGACGCGACGCCGGAGCCGGCCGCGGCGGCTGCTGCGACTGCTCCGGCGGCTGCTGCGGCCGCTGGGACTGCTCCGGCGGCCACGACGGGTGCGGGTGCGGGTGCGACTACGGCTACACCGGAGACCGGCGCGGCGGAGGCGATCGCGGCGCCGGTCGTCATCCCCGCACAGGGGTCCGCGAACGGCGCCGGAGTCGGCGACGGTGCGAGCACCGTCGCCGTCGACACGGAGAGCGGGGTCACGGCCGGCGAGGTCGTGGACTGATCCGGCGGCCCGCCCCGAGCCTGCTCCGACCTTGCCCGAGCCTCCGACCTTGCCCGAGCCTGCTCCGGCGGTCCGTCACGTCGCCGGGAGGTTCGGCATCGCGGTGTCGTTGATCACCGCGCTCCACAGCTGGGCGGCCTTGGTCTTGTCCCACAGGATGCAGGACCCGACCCCCGGCACGTTGTAGTTGTCGGTGGCGATCGGCACCACGACGGTGTGGCCGCTGCCGTCACTGACGCCCTTCATGTGCTGGAACATGTCGTAGAGGTCGCCCAGGCTGGTGCCGTCGTTCACCTTGAACGCGGCCAGCGAGTTGTCCAGCACCGGGACCAGCTTGAAGGGGTTCAGCACCACTCCGGCGGAGGACACCTTGTGCGCCAGGGCCGCCAGGAAGGTGCGCTGGCGCTGCATACGTCCGATGTCGCCGAGCGGGTCGGCGTACCGCTCCCGCACGTAGGCCAGGGCCTGGGCACCGTTGAGGGTCTGGCAGCCGGCCTTCAGGTTGGCGCCGGACAGCTGGTCCTGGATCGGCTTGTCCAGGCACAGGTTCACCCCGCCGACGGCGTCGGTGACCTTCACGAAGCCGCCGAAGCCGACCTCGGCGAAGTGGTCGATGCGCACCCCGGTGGTGACCTCGATGGTCTTGATGAGCAGCGGCGCGTCACCGAAGGCATAGGCGGCGTTGAGCTTGTTCTTCGACTCCTTGTGCTGCTTGCCCTTGCTGTCGGTCCAGGCCGGGATGGTGACATAGGAGTCGCGCGGCAGGCTGATCAGCGAGTTCCCGTTCGCCCCGGAGTGCAGGATCATCATCGAGTCGGTCCGCGACGTGTCACCGGTCACCGCCCCGGTCCCAGTGTGCAGCGCGTCCTGCTGGTCCTGCGTGAGCCCTTCCCGGCTGTCACTACCGACCAGCAGCCAGTTCGTCCCCTTGCCCTCGGCAGGCCGCCCCGGGTAGTCGGAGATCACATTCTCGTGCTGGATCTGCCCCGAGGCATGGAAGTAGAGCCACGTCGCGTACCCCCCGACCAGCAGCACCAGCACCACCGCACCGGCCAGGATCCGCTTCGGCCAGCTGAACCGCCGCACCTTCGGCGGCCGAGGCCCGTCCGACCCACCCGGATACCCGGGCCCACCCGGATAACCAGGACCCCCCGGAGCACCCGAAGCACCCCCGTCCCGCCGGCCCCCCGGCAACCGCCCCCGCAGCCGGTCCCACCCCGAAGGCGGACGCAGCTCGACAGTGGGTTCGGGCTCCTGCGGACTCCAGTTACCGGGTTCCTGCGGGGTCCAGCCACCATATGCACCACTCATGACACCGACCATGCCACCTGCCCGCCCCCAAAGCGCCAAGGACGGGTAATAAGTCGGCAACGGCCCTGTTACACCCCGCGCACCCCCACGGTGGCCACGACGTGGCCGAACCCCCGACGCCCGGTTAACGATTTCGGGCCACGGCAGGAGGTCTGCTAATGTTTCACCCGTCAACGCGACACCAGCAAGATCAAGCGCCGCTAGCTCAATAGGCAGAGCAGCGGACTCTTAATCCGCGGGTTCGGGGTTCAAGTCCCTGGCGGCGCACCCGTAGCAGGACCCCAGCTCAGGCTTCTGAGCTGGGGTCCTGTGTTTTGCCCGAGAGAACGGCACCGGCTAGTTCTCAAACACCGGCGGGTTTCCGGCCACGCTCGAGTCCACCACCGGCTGGTAGGTGAACGACAGGAACTGGAGCGGGCCGCCGCAGGGGCCGGCGGGGCCGCCGACGAGCTGGATCTTCTGGTTGGCGACGATCAACCGGTTTCCCGGGTTCGCGTAGTTGCCCTGGTAGATGCCGCCGACTGGTTGCCACACGCAGTTGAACACGGCGCCGGGGACGGATTCCACGATGGTGAGCTGGACCGGTGCGCCGGCCGGGACGAACTGGACGGGGAAGCCGGCTGCGTCGTTGAACAGGACGTTGTTGTTCGGGAGGTTGTTCTCCGTCACGCTCAGGACCGTCGATCCGGGGATGGTGGAGACGCAGGCGCCGAAGCCGAGGGCGACCAGTTTGGTCACCGCGACTCCCGGCGCTGCCGGGTTGGCCAGGACCTGTACGCCGATGTTCGACACCGTGCAGGCGGTGCCGACGGGGCCGCCGGGGGCGGTGAAGAAGGTGGCCTTGGTGCCTGGCTGGAGGTTGCCGGTCAGGACGTGGCCGGGCGGGACGTTGGGGCCGCCGGGACCCGGGGCGCCGAAGGTGAGGACGCTGACCGGCGCGGCGGCCGCGGCGGCCGGTCCGATCGCCGCGACGCCGGCCAGTACGGCGACGGCTGCCGCCGCGACGAGTGTCTTGAGACTGTGCATGTGCTTCTACCTCTTCCTGGAGGGAGCTCCGCACTTGCTTCGAACCGAACGGTTCATCAGTATTCTGATTCACTCTCGGCCGATTGCCCATCGGTCGGCGCCCGGGGCCGGGAAAACCCGCCCCCGGGCGGGGCGTAACGCACGTGTTTCCACGGATTCAATCGTGTTCGGCCGCTCCTAGCGTGGTTTCCGTAATCGCCTCGTCGGGCTGCGGGGGACGCTGCGACGGACTCGGTTCCGCATGAGGCCGACGACCCATCCACAGGGAGTGAATCGTGAAGGGTTTCACGCGTATCGCGCTGGCCGTCTGCACGGCCGGGATCGTGCTGAGCGGCGGCGTCACGGCGGCGGTCGCCGCGTCGGGCGGCACCGCCGAGGCGGCGACCGCGCCGCACGCGGCGGGGGTCGCGCGGGCCGCGGCCGGCCTGTCCTGCTCGGGGCTGGACCAGGTGTTCCAGTCGCCGCAGACCGGCGGCAGCTATCCGGTGACCGTCGTCAGCAACCAGCCGGACGGGATCGTCGGCTTCGGCGGCACGCCGTACGGCTACGGCGGCTCCGACGGCGTGCCGGGCCGGTTCAGCGGGGGCCAGCTCAGCGGCAGCACCGGCGGCTACCTGTTCAGCGACCGGTCCACCTTCATCCCGTCGGGGGGCGGCGGGTTCGGCGGGTCGTACCAGCCGTTCTCGGTCAGCTCCCTGGTGCCGCTCACCTACACGCTGACCCGGAACGGCGCCGGCCAGTACACGATCGGGCTGAACTTCGGGACGGGCATCAACCGCCAGTTCTCCTTCTCCGCGCAGTGCATCGGCGAGTCGCTGGTCGGCTACACCAATGCGATCGGCAACAACGAGTGGACGGATAACGCCACCTACGTCGTGACGATCGGCAACTTCGTCCCGGACCCCGTCATCCACTAGGCCGCGCGGCGGGCACCACGTGTTCCCCCTCCACGACAGCCGGCCGGAGCCGCGATGCACCAGAGAGTGTTCGCGCTCTGATCCAGCGGTTTTCGGGAGGGGGTCACGCGTTTCAGACCGGCCCGCCGCCCCGACACGTGAACTGCGTCTGCCCGCTGTAGCCGACGCCTGCGATCGTCCACTTGACCGTGATGTAGTACGGCAGCGAGCCGCCGACGCAGGTCCCGGTGATCGAGCTGGTGCCCTGGCCGTGCGTGATGGGAGCGCCGCTCCACGTCAGGTACGTGGCGCCGGGAGCGTATTCCTCGCAGTCGAAGTAGTAGATGTTCCTCTGGGGCGTCGCGCCCCCTTGCTCACAACTCGGTCCGTCCGAGGCCCGTGCGGCCGACGGTGCGAGGACCGCCAGGCCGGCGGTCGCCAGGACCACGAGTCCCGATGTGATCGTGCTTCTCCCACGCATGCCGCTCCCCGGAAAGTCGTTACCCGCGCCCGATACTTCAGCGGGTGCACATCAACGTAGCAAGACATAAGGCCACGTCAAGGCCGATATTCGCCAAGTTCTAAGGGTATTCGAGCACTGCGTTACCCGAGGTCAGCCAAGGTGCCGGCCCCGCAGGACGATGACATCGAGTAGTCGGCTACGCGGCGGAGGACTCGCGCAAGGAGATCAAGCTCTTCGGCAATCCACTGGGGATCAACAACTGGGCGCTCGCCAAGCACGCCGGCCGCGAGTGGATCTCCGACTGGGGCCCGGGAGCCCAGCAGATGCCGCCTGCCACCAGCTGAGAGCGGCCGAGAGCGGACGCCGCGCACTGTGGCGGACACGCTATCGGGCGACCCCACATCAGCACTTGTTGTCCTTGTCCAGGACGCTCACGGTTCGCGAAGATGCCGAACACTGTGTGCCGATTGAGACCCCTGACGAGGAGAGCCTGTGCCAAGGACCCGTGTACTGACCGCGGCCGCGATCTCGGCCAGCACCGTCGCCGCGCTGCTCGCACTACCCGCAGCGCAGGCGACGGTGTCGAACGACGTCGTCGTGAACGAGGTGTACGGCGGTGGCGGCAACTCCGGTGCCACCCTGAAGAACGACTTCATCGAGCTGCGGAACAACGGCACCGCGCCGGTCTCGCTGGCCTCGTGGTCGGTGCAGTACATCTCGGCGGCGCCCGGGGCCACCACGACGTGGCAGGTCACCAACCTGACCGGGAGCATCGCCCCCGGTAGGACCTATCTGGTCGCCGAGGCCGCCGGGACCGGCGGCACCGCCGACCTGCCGACCCCGGACGCCACCGGCGCGATCAACCTCAGCGGCACCTCCGGCACGGTCGCGCTGGTCACCTCGCAGACCGCCCTGACCTGCAAGACCGCCGCCGACTGCGCCGCCGACACCAGCATCAAGGACCTGGTCGGCTACGGCACCGCGGTCGTGCACGAGGGCTCCGCCGACGCCCCGGCCGCGTCCAACACCACCTCGGTGGCGCGCGACGCCGCCGGCACGGACACCGACCAGAACGGCGCCGACTTCACCGCCGGCGCCCCGACGCCGACCCCCGGCGGCTCCGGCACCGGCAGCGGCACCCCGGTGCCCGGGCCGCTGCGGATCCACGACATCCAGGGCGCCGGCTGGGTCTCGCCGGTCAACGGCCAGAGCGTGACCAACGTGCCGGGCATCGTGACGGCGCTGCGCACCAGCGGCTCCAAGGGCTTCTGGATCCAGGACCCGACCCCGGACGCCAACCCCGCGACCAGCGAGGCGCTGTTCGTCTACACCGGCTCCGCCCCGACCGTCGCGGTCGGCGACTCGGTGCTGGTCTCCGGCAAGGCGCAGTCCTACTACCCGCTGGCCTCCGGCGACACCGTCGCCACCACCTCGAACCTGTCGGTCACCGAGATCGGCACCCCGACGGTCACCGAGGTCAGCAGCGGCAACGCGCTCCCGGCCCCGATCGTGCTGTCGGCCGCGAACGTCCCCGCGACCTACGCCCCGGACCTGGGCGGCGCGAACATCGAGAGCACGCCGGTCGTCCCGACCCGCTCCGTGCTCGACTTCTACCGCTCGATCCAGGGCATGCGGGTCGAGGTCGACGACGCGCGCGTGGTCGGCCCGTCCGACAAGTACGGCGAGCAGTACGTGACGGTGAAGCCGAACGAGGCCGCCACCTACCGCGGCGGCTCGGAACTGCTCGGCGACAACCAGTACCCGTCCGGCCGCCTGGAGGTCGTCGCCAACGACGGCAGCAACCCGCACGTGAACGTCGGCGACGTCCTCACCGGCGCGACCGTCGGCCCGCTGGACTACTCGCAGTACGGCGGCTTCCTCGTCGCGGCCTCGACGATGGGCACGGTGCAGAACAACCACCTGGCCCCGGTCGTCGCCGCCGCGGACCCGGCCAAGGAGCTGTCGGTGGCCACGTACAACGTGGAGAACCTGGCCCCGTCGGACCCGGACGCCAAGTTCCAGCGCCTCGGCGCCGGCATCGTCACCAACCTCGCCGCCCCGGACGTGGTCTCGGTCGAGGAGGTCCAGGACAACAGCGGCGCCACCGACGACGGCACCGTCGCCGCCGACCAGACCCTGACCAAGCTGACCGCGGCGATCGTGGCGGCCGGCGGCCCGCAGTACGCCTGGCGCGAGATCGACCCGGCCAACGACCAGGACGGCGGCCAGCCCGGCGGCAACATCCGCACCGTGTTCCTGTACAACCCGGCCCGGGTGAAGTTCGTCGACGCCGGTCCCGCGAACGTCAACCGCACCACCACCGGCACCCAGGTCGTCAGCAAGCACGGCGACCCGGCCCTGACCCTGTCCCCGGGCCGCATCGACCCGGCGAACCCGGTCTGGACCGCCAGCCGCAAGCCGCTGGTCGGCGAGTTCGAGTTCCGCGGCAAGGACGTCTTCGTCATCGCCAACCACTTCGTCGCCAAGCTCGGCGACCAGAACCAGGACGGCCGCTTCCAGTACCCGGCCCAGTCCTCGGCCGTGCAGCGCGCCGGCCAGGCCCAGGTCGAGCACGACTTCGTGCAGAAGCTGCTGGACGTCGACAAGAAGGCCGACGTGGTCGTCCTCGGCGACCTGAACGACTACCAGTTCAGCCCGTCCCTGAGCGCCCTGCGGACCGGCACCTCCGACGGCAGCGGCCAGCCGATCCTGACCGACCTGATCAGCACCCTGCCGACGAACGAGCAGTACACGTACGTGTACGACGGCGTCTCCGAGGTGCTCGACCACATCCTGGTCAGCCGCGGCGTCAAGGACCTGAGCTACCAGGTGGTGCACGTCAACGCCGAGTTCTCGGACCAGGCCAGCGACCACGACCCGCAGGTGGTGCGGTTCAAGGTCTGAGCCGGCGCCAGTGGCGGGGCGGGCCGCTGCCCGCCCCGCCGAGCCGTCAAGATCGCCCGGAACCGGTAACGGATGCGGTTCCGGGATCGGTTCCGGAACCGGTTCTTCATTGACAGTGGTTAACCCGCGCGCAATATTCAAGCCGAACGAGGGCGCCCTCCCTGATTACGTCACACGGATAACGCACCAGCCGATGGCTGCTGCCATCTGTGGGATCTTCCGGGACTGAAGGGACTGCAATGAGGCTCCGCACACCCGCGCGCTGGTCCACGCCCGCACGCGGTCGACCAGGGTCGTCCAGACTTTCGAGATCGTCCAGACTTTCCAGATCATCCAGCCCACGGCCGGTTTTCCGGACGCTGCTGGCGGCCGGGGCGTTGTTCGCCGCGTCGCTGGCGGGTTTGCCCAGCCAGGCGCACGCCGCCGCCGGAACGCCTTTCGGCGGGACAGCGGCGGCTCTGCCGGGTCTGGTCGAGGCTGCGAACTATGACACCGGCGGGCAAGGTGTCGCCTACAACACCGCCGCCGGAAACGGCACCGCCAACAGCTACCGCACCGATGGCATCGACTTGGAAAGCACCGCCGACACGGTGGGCACCAGCCCGGCCGGTGGCGGCTACGACATCGGCTGGACCACGCCGGGACAGTGGTTCAACTACACCGTCAACGTCGCTACCGCCGGGACCTATAGCGTTGCGTTCAGGCTGTCCTCGCCATACGGCCTGACCGATGCGCTGCACATCGCCGACTCCTCCGGCGCCAACCTCACCGGCTCGGTCGCCGTCCCCAACACCGGCGGCTACGAGACCTGGACCACCGTCACCGCCAGCCTGGTTCTGCCCGCCGGAACCCAGACGCTGACAGTGAAGCAGGACTCGAACGGCTTCAACTTCCACAACATGTCGTTCACTCTCACCACCAGCGGTGGTGGCGGCGGTAGCGGCGACAAGCCGTTCGGCGGTACACCGGCGCCGGTGCCCGGCACCGTCCAGGTCGCCAACTACGACACCGGCGGGCAGGGCGTCGCCTACAACACAGCGGCGGGCAATGGCACCGCCAACAGCTACCGCTCTGACGGCATAGACCTGGAGAACACCGCCGACACCCAGGACACCAGTCCGCCCGGCGGCCCCTACGACCTGGGTTGGACCAACCCCGGACAGTGGTTCAACTACACAGTTCAGGTGGCCACCAGCGGGATCTACACCGTCAGCTTCCGGGTGTCCGCGCCGGCGGCGGTCGGCGACGCGCTGCACATCGCCGACTCCTCCGGCGCCAACCTGAGCGGCGCGGTCGCCGTGCCCGCGACCGGCGGGTATCAGACCTGGACGACGGTCACCGCGAACGTCACACTGGCGGCCGGCGCGCAGACGCTGACCGTCGCTCAAGATGCGGGCGGCTGGAACCTGCACTTCCTGTCCTTCGCGCAGGGGTCGAACAACGGCGGCGGGGGCGGCGGCCCGACCCAGTACTGCGGCTACCAAGACCTCGCGCTGGACCAGCCGACCACGGCGTCCTCGACGTACTCCGCCACCGGCAACCTGGCCTCCGCGGCCACCGACGGCGACCCCGGCACCCGCTGGGAGAGCGCGTACAGCGACCCGCAGTGGCTGGAGGTCGACCTCGGCTCGCAGACCTCGATCTGCGCAGCCGCGCTGTCCTGGGAGGCGGCCTACGCCTCGGCGTTCCAGATCCAGGTGTCGACCGACAACGCGAACTGGAACACGGTCTACTCCACGACCACCGCGACCGGCGGGAGCGAGTCGTTCACGTTCTCGGCGACCGCTCGGTACATCCGGGTGAACGCGACGAAGCGTGCCACGCAGTGGGGCGACTCGATCTTCGAGTTCGACGTCTACGGCCTGACCAGCATGCCCCCACTCTCCGGCGGTAACGGCAGCGGCGGCAACGGCGTCTGCCCGTGGGTCAACTCGACGGCTCCGGTCGCGCAGCGGGTCCAGCAGATCCTGAACACGATGGACCAGTCCGAGGAGTTCACCCTGCTCTCCGGCGACGGCGGCTCGTCGTACATCGGCCAGGTCGCCGGCATCCCCAACCTCTGCATCGCGCCGATGAACATGCAGGACGGCCCGACCGGGGTCGGCGACGGGACCGGCGGGGTCACCGCCTACCCCGACGGCGAGTCCGCGGCGGCCACCTTCGACCCGGCGCTGATCCAGCAGGAGGGCACCGCGATGGGTGCCGAGTTCGCGGGCAAGGGCGTGAACGTCTCGCTCGGCCCGACGACGAACATGGTGCGCGACCCGCGTTGGGGCCGGACGTACGAGACGTACGGCGAGGACCCGTTCCTGGCCGGGCAGATCACCTCGGCGCAGGTGCGGGGTCTGCAGAGCCAGGGCGTCCAGGCCATGGTGAAGCACGTCGCGGCCTACGACCAGGAGACGTACCCGAACGGCGGCAACAACGAGACCGTGAGCAACCAGGCGTTGCAGGAGCTGTACCTGGCTCCGTTCGAGTCGACCATCGCGCAGTCCGCGCCGGCCTCGTTCATGTGCTCCTACGCGGTCGTCAACGGCAGCGCCTCATGTCAGAACTCGTACATGCAGATCAAGGGTCTGGACAACGCGGCGAACTACGGCGGCTACATCACCTCCGACTGGGGCGGCGACTACAACAACGTCGCCTCCGAAGTCGGCGGCATGGACATCGGGATGCCGTTCCCCGGCTCGATCCCGACCGACCTGGCCAACGCGGTCAAGGCCGGGACGCTGAGCCAGTACGCGGTGAACGCGGCGGTCAGCAGGATCCTGACTCAGGCGTTCGCCTTCGGGCTGTTCGACAACCCGGCGTCCGGTTCGTTGTCCAACACCGTCACCACCGCGGCGCACCAGCAGACCGCGCTGCAGCTCGGTGAAGAGGGCACGGTCCTGCTGAAGAACAACGGCATCCTGCCGCTGAACCCGAACCCGACCAGCGCGAAGTCCATCGCGGTGATCGGCACCGACGGCGGCGCCGGCGTCGAGATCGCCGGCGGCGGCAGCGGGACCGTGACGAGCGCCAACACGATCTGGCCGCTGACCGGGATCCAGAACGCGGTCGGGCCGAACGTGAAGGTCACGTACACGCAGGGGAACGACAACGGGACGGCGAACATCCCGCAGGCGGTGGCCGCGGCGCAGGCCGCGACGGACGCGATCACCTACGTCAACGCGCCGGAGGGCGAGGAGAGCGACCTGAAGACGCTCGACTTGTCCACCACGGACGAGACGATGATCGCCGATGTCGCCGCCGCGAACCCGAACACCATCGTGGTGATCAACAGCGGCTCGCCGGTGGTCATGCCGTGGCTGAACTCGGTGGCCGGCGTCTTCGAGAACTGGTACGGCGGCGGCGAAACCGGCGCGGCTGTCGCAGCGCTGATCTTCGGCCAGGCGAACCCGTCGGGCAAGTTGCCGGTGACGTTCCCGTCGTCGTTGTCGCAGGTTCCGGCGCAGACCACGGCGCAGTGGCCGGGGACGCCGACGGGGCCGATCTACAGCGAGGGCGTGAACATCGGCTACCGCTGGTATCAGTCGCAGAACATCACGCCGGCGTTCCCGTTCGGTTTCGGGTTGTCGTACACCAAGTTCGCCTTCTCCAACCTGGCGGTCGGCGGGTTCAACGCCAACGGCCAGGCCACGGTGACCGCGACGGTGACCAACACCGGCTCGGCGGCCGGGGCCGAGGTGGCGCAGATGTATGTCGGCGACCCGGCAGCCAGCCAGGACCCGCCGAACCAGCTGGCCGGGTTCCAGCGGGTGATGCTCAACCCGGGGCAGAGCACGCAGGTCAGCTTCCCGTTGACGGTCCACAACCTGGCCTCGTGGTCCGGTACCGACAACCAGTGGGAGGCACAGGCCGGGACGTACGCGATCCGGGTCGGCGACGCCTCCAACAACCTGCCGCTGACCGGTTCGACTTCGCTGGCCAACACGTTGACCGGTCAGGTCGCCGCCGGCGCCTCCTATGCGGGGGTGTCGTCGGCGAACACGGCGGTCAGCGCGAACGTCACACCGAACTCGGGCGTCCCGGGCGCGGAGACGGTCGGCGTGGTCAACCCCTTCGGCTACAGCAGCCCGAAGGGCGCGGCGGTGTCCTTCCCGATGCAGGCCGTGGACTCGAACAGCGCGCAGACCCTCAGCTACACGGCAACCGGGCTGCCCCCGGGCATCTCCATCAGCAACGGCGGCACCTTCAGCGGCGCCGGCACCACGCTGGGGACGTACACCGTGACCGTGACGGCCAAGGACAGCGTGGGCGTCTCCGGCACGGCGACGTTCGTTTGGTCGGTGGTGCAGTGAGCTAATGCGGTCCTGAAGTAGGTGAGGGCCTTCCGGCTCGGTGGCGACCAGACTCGCACGCCGACCGCCGGAGGGCCCTCACGCTCCCTTACGGCTGATAGTGCCTTTCGTAGTGACCGCGGAAGTCGAAGAACCCAAGGCCTTCGATCGTGAAGCCACTCTCGATTTCTTGCAAGGTCCAGCAGTGGTCGGAGTAGTCGTCGACGGCGACGCCGCCGTCTTCGAGGACCCGCCCGAGGAAGTCGCGGATCTCGGGGGTGCCGTCGACGCGGCCGGATACGTCGGCTTGCACGGCCCAGGTGGGGCGGTAGCCGAGGACGGACTCGATCCGGCGGATGTCGTCCGGTTCCCAGTCACTGAAGAGGTAGCCCTCTTGCTCGTCGGCAAGGCTGACAAACAGGTTCCCGTCAGTCCACTGGCCGTTGCGGCCCGGCATCATCCGGTCGAGCAGCTCGGTCGTGACGGCCAGCGAGCTGGTCGGGAAGGCGAAGACGGTCCGCATGGACGGAGCTTAGGCGCTGGTTCCCGCGAACGCGTCAAGCCGGCCGGCCTCCCTCCCGCGCCCACTGCGCGTCATCCCACTCGAACAGCTGGACGTCGTCGAGGTCCAGCGCCCGCACGATCGCGACCACCAGGTCCAGGTTCAGCCGCCGCCGCCGGGACTGGAACACATCGGCGACAGTGGACTGCGACACCGCCTGGGGCGGCCGCATGAAAGGCCCGATCCGTTTGGCGAGCGTCCGATACGACGGCGACCCCGCCCAAACCCGCAAGTGTCCCAGCATGCTGATGAACCCGGCGAGGTCGACAGCCTCCGCCGGATCCGGGCCCCCGACTCCATGGTTGCAGCATATATACCCGGATCTGCCCGGGATATCAGCCGACCACAAGTCCCACTGCAAGTCCGACAACGAGCCCGACAACAAGTCCGACTACAGGTCCGCTACGGCCGGGACTCCGCACGGCCTCCCGGCGCCACATCGCTGAAAGCGTCCGCGGCGCTGGCATAGCAGCGCAGCATCGGAGCCAGACCCGTGATTCGCAGAACCTTGTGAAACGTCGCCCCGGCCCCGCACAAGCGCAGCCAGCCGTCCGACTTCTCCGCCAGGCGGTGGATGTGCAGCAGTGTGTTCAAGCCCGTGCAGTCGCAGAAGGACACGTGCTCCAGATCGGCGGCGACACGCTGGTCGACGGAGCCGCGCAGCACCTCGGTGCAGGCCGCCTTCAGCATCGGCGTCGTCGCCAGGTCGAGGTAGCCGGCCAGCTCGACGACCGGGCCCTTCGCCGTGTCCTGGATGGTGATGCGCAGGCTGTCCGGCGGCGTGCTCCGCAGCGTCGGGAAGTCCCGCGTCTGCGGCTGCTGCGGCAATACGGATGTGTTCACATTGCTCCTGGAGGTTCTGCGGCAGCCGCGGGATTCGGCGGCCCGGCGGCCCTGCGCGGGCTCGGCGCAAGCTCGGTATGCGCCGATGCGATCACGATCGACTCGATTCCTGACCAGCGGTGCCGTGGAGGCGTACTGTTCGTCTCAGCGGAACGGTTCGCTCAGCTGAGCTCAGGGCCGGCCGCGGCTAAGGAGGCTCCAAACAATGGGACGCAGCGGAATTCGCGGGAGCAGAATCGGAGCAGGGCCCAGAGGCGAGAGCGAACGAGGACCACTGGCGACGCGGGTGGCGGTGACCTTCTGGTGCGCGATCGGCCATTCCACGAGCCCCATCTTCGCCGCGACCGCCGATGTCCCCACGACCTGGGACTGCAACGCCTGCGACCGTCCCGCCGGCCTGGACCCCGACAACCCGCCGGCGCTGGCGCCGACCGGCCCGTTCAAGTCCCACCTGGCCTACGTCCGCGACCGGCGCAGTCCCGCCGACGCCGACGCGATCCTCGCCGAGGCTCTGACGAAGCTCCGCGCGGCCGCGTAGCACGCGAACCACGAAGTGCGGCCCGGTACCTGATCAGGTACCGGGCCGCACTCAGGAATCATCCGGAATTCCGGGCGTCCTGCTCGGCGATTACGCCGGGACGATGTTCGCGGCCTGCGGGCCCTTCTGGCCCTGCGTGACCTCGAAGCTCACGCGCTGGCCTTCCTGGAGCTCGCGGTAGCCCTCGGCGGCGATGTTCGAGAAGTGGGCGAAGACGTCCGGGCCGCCGCCGTCCTGCTCGATGAAGCCGAAGCCCTTTTCCGCGTTGAACCACTTCACGGTACCGGTAGTCATACTTTTTCCTCCTTGTGTGGGGAACGAAGGGATTTCCGCACCGCGCGGAGTCCCGGCCGCCGAAATGTCCCCAACCGGAGGTCCTCCGGTAAAACAAAAGACGCCTGAGCCGCAAAGCATCAGGCGCGCACTAAGTTCATGGGTACCACTACTGCAACAAGATCACTGTAGCACAGATCCGTGGGGAAAACCGCCCCAGCTGAAATCCCCACGGATCCGTCCCCGGAAAACCTGCGCCGAAATCATCAAACAGCCTGCGCCAGGTGCGGATACTCCCCCGACCGGTGCTGGAACGCGAGAATGGCCGGGTTCTGGATCCTGCCGTCCCGGATCTCGATCGCGCGCTGAATCGTCTCGTCGGCGTCCCAGGCATCCGGGCCGTCCAGAACCGGCCGCAAGAACGGAATCACGGCCTCGCTGTTCTCCCACGTCGCGGAGTTCCACAGATAGGACGGGCTGTGGTCGACGCCGTAATAGTGCACCCCGTCGCCGACGGTGAACATCGGCTCGGTGAACGTCGTCGGGCGGGCCCAGCTGAAGCCCATGCCCTCGTCGCAGGACACGTCGATGACCAGCGTCCCGGGGTTCAGCGTCGTGAGGTCCTCGTCGATCAGGAAGGTCAGCGGCGCGGCGGTGTCCTGCAGGACACAGTTCACGATGATGTCGTGCTCGGCGAGGAACTCCGCGAGCGGCTGGCGTCCGCTCTCGGTGAGGGCGTGGCTGCGGCGCGGGTCGTCCGTGTCATCGGCGTCGTCGTGGTCGAACTGGACGATCCGCGCCGAGTGGATCGGCGAGGCGACGGCGGTGACGCCGCGGCCGGTAAGGACGTCGACGTCGTGGACCCCGAGCGCGTTCAGCGCCGTCACCGCGCCGCGCGCCGTCGCGCCGAAGCCGATCACGACCGCGCGCAGCCGCCGGCCGTAGTCCCCGGTCGAGCCCCGCAGCTGCATCGCGTGCAGCACCGAGGAGTACCCGGCCATCTCGTTGTTCTTGTGGAACACGTGCAGGTTGAACGAGCCGTCGCCGCCCCAGTGGTTCATCGCCTCGAAGGCGATCAGCGTCAGCCGCCGGTCGATGGCCGTCTGGGTCAGCTTCGTGTCCTGCACGCAGTGCGGCCAGCCCCACAGGATCTGGCCTTCGCGCAGCTCCGAGACGTCCTCGAGCAGCGGCTTGGCCAGCAGTATGACGTCGCACGCGGCCACGAGCTCGGCCCGCGGCCGGATCCCGGCGACGAACGGGGCCAGCTGGCTGTCCGGGACCCCGAAGTGCTCGCCGTAGCCCTGCTCCAGGTGGATGCGGGCCCGCAGGTCGGCGTCGATGCGCTCGAAGTGCGCGGGGTGGATGGGCAGCCGGTGTTCGTTCTCCTTGCGGGAGTGCGCGACGATGCCGAGTTCGAGGTTACGCAAAATGCCCCTTCGTTGGTGTGCGGGTGTGCTGTGTGCGGCTGTGCTGTTTGCGGCCGAGCTGATTGCGGCTGTGCTGATTGCGGCTGTGCTGGAAAGTCGAGATCAGCGCGAGCGTCGATTCCGCGCCCTGGTTCTCGTTGCGTCCGTCGCGCTCCAGGCCGTCGCAGCAGCCGCCGGTGCTCTCGTCGGCGAGCGGGACGCCCGAGTCGTTCATCCCCAGGAACCAGGCCATCGCCAAGGCCAGGCCCGCCTCCCAGCGGTCGGCCCCGGTGACGGCCAGGGCCCGGGCGCAGGCGTCGGCCAGCGCGGCGGCCTCGATCGGCTGCTGGTCGAACCCGGGGCCGGTCCAGCCCCGGCCGTGGCCGCCGGCCGGGGTCAGGGACAGGTGCCCGTCCCGGGTCTGCTCGTCCAGCAGCCAGCCCAGCAGGGCCAGGCCGTCGGCGAGCAGGCGCTCGTCGTCCAGCAGGTGGCCGGCCGCGATCAGGACCTCGGCGGGGGCGGCGTTGGCGTAGCTGAGCAACGGCTCGGGCCAGGGCCAGGCGGGGTCGGCCCGCGGCGCGCCGACGAGTTCGGCGGCGTCGGCGAGCAGGTCCCGGGCGATCGCGTGGTCCGGATCGGCGGCCAGGATCTCCGCCGCGCCGAGCGCCGCGAAGGTGTTGCTGCGCGACCAGGGCGAGCGCAGGACCGCGCTGGTGTCGAACATCGTCAGCGCCGCGCTGCGGATCCAGGGCGCCGGGCCGCGGACCGCGGCGGTGCCCAGGCCCCACAACGCACGTCCCCACCAGTCGCCCACGGCGGGTTCGTCGTGCCATAGCCGGTCGAAGCCGAGCCGGTTGTGGAACGCCCCGTCAGGGTCCTGAGCGTGGGCGACGAAGGCCAGGTAGGTCTCGGCGAGAGCGATCAGGCTCGCGTCCGGCTTGTGTTCGGGTTCAGCTTCGGGTTCGGGCTCCGGTTCGCGGCAGATGACGAGCAGGCCGCGGGCGACGTCGTCGAGGCAGTATCCGTGCTCCCGGCGCGGCACGGCGCCGCGCGCGTGCTCGAACAGGCCGGTGTCGTCGCTGAGCCGGCGCAGGTGCGCGAAGGAGACCTCGGGGTTCATGCCACGGCCGGGACCGGGGCCTGGAGCAACGACTCGGCCAGAGCACGGTAGGCGTCCGCGACGGAGGACCAGGCGAGGTCGGGTGCGAGGCGGGCACTGGCCTGCGTCATGGACTCGGCCAGGGCCGGCTGGGTGAGCACCTTGCGCAGCGCCTCGGTCATGGCCGGGACGTCGTGGTGCGGCACCAGCAGCCCGGCGCCGTCGGCGAGCAGTTCCTCGGCGTGCGGGAAGCGGGTCGCGATGATCGGCCGGCCGGCGGCGACCGCCTCGATGAGCACGCCGGAGTTCGCCTGCTCGGTGGTGTCGTACGGCAGGAGCAAGGCGTCGGCGCTGCGCACGAGGTCCATCAGGACTTCGGGATTGCGGAATTCGGGATCGAATTCCACGTCGGCCGAGACGCCGAGCTCTTCGGCGCGGGCCCGCAGGGAGTCGCGGTAGGCCTCGCCTTCGCGTGCCAGAACCTTGGGATGCGTCTGGCCGGCGATCACGTACCGCGGCTTCGGATCCAGGTCGCCGAGCCCGGCGAAGGCCTCGATCGCCCGCTCGATGCCCTTGCCCGGCCCGAGCAGGCCCCAGGTGAGGATGAGCGGCCGCAGCGGGGCGACCGGCGCCGGCGCGGCGAACGGGTTGTGGGACGCGAGCGGCGACATGCGCCGGCTGGGGTACGCGCCGTGCGGGATGACCGAGATCTTGGCGGCGTCGACGAGGTAGCCCTCGCGCAGCCGGTCGGCAGCCGTCCGGGACATCACCACGACCGCCGCGGCGGCGTCGGCGACCCGTTCCAGGACCTGGCGCTGGTGCGCGGTGGGGTCGGCCAGGACGGTGTGCAGCACGACGATCATCGGCTTGGACGTCTGCGCCAGCACCCGGAGCACGTCCTCGCCGTCCCGGCCGCCGTAGATCCCGTACTCGTGCTGCACGATCGCGATGTCGCACCGGTTCAGCACCGCCGCGGCCGTGGCCGGCCCGGTCGGCGAGCCGTTGACCAGCTGCGCGACCACACCGGGATGGACGGCCGGCTGCGCGGCGTCGACGACCCGGACCACCCCGGCCCGGTCGCCGGAGTCCTGGCCGGTCAGGTGGCGCAGCAGGGCCGCGCTGAACGTCGCCAGGCCGCAGCGGGTGGGCGGGTAGGTGCTCAGAAAGCCGAAGCTGGTCATGGCGGAGCCCTCACTTCGTCGATCGGCGGGAAAGCGGGCAGGCGGTATCGCGGCTGCTCGCGGAGAAAGCAAGAAAAAGCAAGAAAAACCATTCGAGACGGTCGCGTTGTGCGGGGCGACCACGACCCTGACCGGGGACCAAGACGCGGAGCAGGTGGCTGCGCTGTGCCGGTGGGCTGCACCGTCACTGGACGACGGTGTCCCTGTCGACAGTAGCAGCAGGTTCGCTCGCGGGAGACGAACCGCGGCCGGCCCCGGGCTGTACCTGGGCCGTACCGGGACCGTACGCGGCCGGTATAAGAGCTCGGATTCAGTCGCCGGGGACGGGCTCCGGCCGCGCTGTCACGGCAGGAGTTCGGCGGCGGTCGCGTCGTTGTCGCGCCCGGCGGCCTCGGCCATGGCCGTCCGCGCCGTTCCGGGGCCGGTCGTCGGCGGGACGACCAGGAGCAGGAAGTGGTTCTGGAAGCCGAGGCTGAGGCTGATGGTCCGCTCGCTGCCCGGGAACCAGCTGATCCTGATCACCCGGCCGTCGACGGTGACGCTGCGCGGGACGTCGTCCCAGGCGTCGGCGTCGAGACCGACGCGCACGATCCGGCCCAGATGCACGGTCAGCGCCGTGATCAGGTCCGGCAGCTCCGCCATGACGTCGTTCGAGCGCGGCCACCAGGCGCCGTCGAACACTCCGGTCTGCGACAGGGTCGGCTCCAGGACCAGCCGCGGCAGGAGCGGGGCACCGCAGGAGTCGCCGCGGAGAGGTGGAGGGACGAACGTGGGAAGCGTCACGCCAAGCCGCCGATCCGGTCCGCGAGCGGACCTGTCATCACCCAGGGGCGACACCAGCGCGGATGTTAGTGCGAAAACGCTTCCTCGGATGGCCTCATTCTACTCCTGCTTCACGAAAAAGGCGCCATTGCGGATAAAAAGTATCAAATCCTTGTCTACTCTCATAGGGCTAAGCCGCCTGATACCGCGTTGTGCCTGCACAGATCAGAGTCATCACTGCCATAACCTCCGTGGAGCCAATCGGTTCCACGGAGGGATTCCCATGCAGAACGTCATGCGTTTCGGGGCCGCGGCCGCGGCGCTCCTCGCGGCGACGAGCGTCTCGGCCGGCCCGGCCTCGGCCGCGGCGCACGGCCGGCCCGGCTTCCACCGGGGTGCCGGCGGGGTCGTGTTCGCGCAGACCGACGCCACGACCGGCAACCAGGTCGTCGTCTACCACCGCGGCGACGACGGCCGCCTCACCCGGCTCGCCGCCTACGACACCGGCGGGCTCGGCGGCGTCCTGGACGGGTCGATGGTCGACCACCTCGCCTCGCAGGGCTCTTTGACCTTCGACCGCGAGAACAGCCTGCTCTACGCGGTCAACGCCGGGAGCAACACGGTGTCGGTCTTCGCCGTCCACGGGGATCGGCTGCGGCTGCGGCAGATCATCCCGTCCGGCGGCACCTTCCCGGTGAGCGTCGCCGCGCACGAGGACACGGTGTACGTCCTCAACGCCCTGAACGGCGGCTCGGTCCAGGGCTACACCGTCGAGGACGGTCGTCTGCACCCGCGCCACGGCTGGAACCGGCCCCTCGGGCTGGACCCGAACGCCACGCCGCAGTTCACGAACACCCCCGGTCAGGTCGGGTTCGCCGACTGGGGCCACAAGCTGGTCGTGACCACCAAGGCCAACGGCAACGATGTCGACGTCTTCGCCCTCGACGACGACGGCGCCCCCGCGCCGGCCCCGGTGGTGACCAACCTTCCGAACGCGGTGCCGTTCGCCTTCGTCACCGACCCGGCCGGCCGGACCCTGTACCTGACCGAGGCCGGCCCGAACGCCGTGGCCTCCTTCACCGTGAACCACGACGGAACACTCACGCCCCGGCAGACCGCGGCCACCGGCCAGCAGGCGACCTGCTGGATCACCGCGGTCGGCGATCTGCTGTACGCCTCCAACGCCGGCAGCGCGACCGTCAGCATCTACCGCGCCGGCGCGGGCGGTGCGCTGGCGCCGATCGGCACCGCGGCCACCGACCCGGGCACCGTCGACTCCGCGGCTTCGCGCGACGGCCGCTTCCTGTACGTGCAGACCGGAGGCCAGGGCATCGTGGACGAGTACGCGATCAACCCCGACGGCACGCTCAGCCCGATCGGCTCCGAGACCGTCCCGGACGCCGTCGGCGGCGAGGGCGTCGTCGCAGTCTGAAAAACCGGGCCCCACCAGGGCATCGGCCCGGCGGCCCAGCGGCTCGCCAACCATCCTCCAGCCAGCGGTTCAGATCCTCCACCAATCCGATGTACCGACGTCTCCGAATCACCCCCTGAAGGTCGAGCCGATGCGCTCCCGGACCCCCGACGCACATCGTCCTTCAGTCCCTGCTCCTCGTGGGCGATCGCCCACCCGCAGATCAGAGACGTCATCCGGAGCTGAACCGCTAGCTGGAGGAGAGCACGATGACGCACCCGAAGAGAACCACCAGGATCCTGGCGCTGGCCGCCGCCCCCGCGGCCCTGCTGGCGTTTCCGCTGGCCTTCGCCGCCTCGACGGCCAGCGCGCAGACGTCCGGCACCGCCACCTACATGGCGACGCTGAACCCGCTGAACCACGCCACCGGCTCCGGGACGCTGATGCTTCAGCTGAACGGTGACCAGGCCGTCATCACCGAGAACGTGCAGGGGCTGGCCACGACCTTCATGGGCGCGGCCTATCCGCACGTCCAGCACATCCACATCGGTGCCGCGGGCACCTGCCCGACCGCCTCGGCCGACAAGAACGGCGACGGCGTGGTCAGCACCACCGAAGGCGCCTCGTTCTACGGCGGGATCGGTACCACGCTGAGCGTCAGCGGGGACACCAGTCCGGCGGCCGGCACCGACGTGAAGATCGCGCCGTCCGGCGGATCGTACAGCTATTCGCGCACCATCACCCTGGACTCGGCGACCGTGTCCTCGATCGAGGCCGGCAAGGCCGTGATCGTGGTCCACGGCCTGGACCCGACGACCCTCAGCGCCCAGGCGCAGGCCGAGCCCAGCGACCTGGTTCCGTCGCTGCCGCTGGCCGCGACCTCGCCGGCGCTGTGCGGCCCGCTCCAGGTGTCGCAGATGTCTTCGGTGCCCGGCGGCGGGGTGAACACCGGCGGCGGCGGGACCTCGGGTCTGCAGCAGCCGTGGATGTTCGCCGCGAGCGCGGGCCTGGCGGCCACCGCTGGTGGCGCGCTGTACCTGCGGCGCCGGAACGCCGTCCAGAAGTAGGCAGTCATGTCGGTCATGTCCTTGCTGACAAGGCTGTTCGGTAGTGGCCGCCGGCGTCTGCTGGCGTCGGCGGCTGCCGTCCTCCTGCTGGCTTCGGTGGGGACGCTGGTCCTCGGGCTCTCCGCGCAGCACCATCCGCCGCAGCCGCCGGCCTCGGCCGCGCTGCCGGCCTCCAGCATGTCGACAGCGCCCACTGTGCCGCCGTCGACGACACCGCCTTCGACGACGTCGCCTTCGGTAACACCGACGACGCCCCAGAAGTCGCCAGCCCCGGCGGCCACGCCGACCGCGATCAGCATCCCGGAGATCGGCGTGAGCCACACGCTGATCCAGCTGGGCCAGAACTCGGACGGCAGCATCCAGACGCCGCCCCTGACCGCACCCGAAGTTCCGGGCTGGTACCGCTACTCCCCGGCTCCGGGCCAGATCGGACCGGCGGTCATCGTCGGCCACATCGACGGCACCACCGGTGCCGAGGGCGTCTTCTACAACCTGGGCGCGCTGCGGCCCGGCGAGACGGTCGACGTGACGCGCAGCGACCACACCGTGGCCGTGTTCCGGATCGACGGCGTCAACAAGTACGCCAAGAGCTCGTTCCCGACCCTGACCGTCTACGGCAACACCACGAACCCGCAGCTCCGGCTGATCACCTGTGCCGGACCGTTCGAGAACCAGCACTACCTGGACGACATCGTCGTCTACGCCACCCTGACCGGGACGCACCCGGCCTGACCGCCAGAGAGGAGGACATCATGAGGGGACTGAGACTCCTCGCCGCCGTCTCCGTGACGGCCGCGATGGCCGGCTGCGCGTCGGCGAAGGCCGCCACGCCGGCCGCCCCCGCTCCGAGCACGTCGTCCGCTGCTTCAACGGCGGCCGGGCCCTCCGCGTCCGCGCGAATGGTCTGCGACACGGAGATCCAGACCGCGGTGGAGACGATCCTGGCTGCCACGCCGGCCCCGACCACCACGGCCACCTGGACCGACCACCTCTACACCTGCACGTATCACCTGGGGTCCAGCACGCTCGTGCTGTCGGTGAAGGAATCGCCGGACGCTCCGTCCGCGAACGCCTACCTCGCGGCGCTCAAGCACCAACTGGGCTCCACCACGCCGCTCACCGGCAGCGAGGGCCTGGGCAACCCCGGGTTCCAGAACGCCGCCGGGCACGTCGTCGTCCTGAAGGACGACAAGACCCTGCACGTCGATGCCACCGGCCTGCCGGCGACATCCGGCGCGAGCAAGCTCAGCCGCGCCGATGTGGCCTACGAGGTCACCACCGACATCCTCGGCTGCTGGACCGGCAAGTAGAAGGGAAAGCGCCATGACCAGAACCAGAACCCTGCGACGCGTCGCGGTCCCGGCCGCCCTCGTGATCCTCGCGGCCGCCGGCTGCTCCTCGACGACGAGCAAGAGCAGCACGCCGCCCGCGACGGCGCCGAGCTCCCCCACCGCGCCCTCGACGACCACGGCCCCGAGTACGCCGGCGCCGAGTACCGCACCAAGCACGGCACCGAGCACAACGGCCGCCGCGCAGATCGTCATCGACAACTTCGCGTTCAGCCCGGCGAACCTCACCGTGCACCCTGGGCAGACCATCACCGTCGTGAACCACGACTCCGTGACCCACACCCTGACGGCCAGCTCCGGCGCCGCCTTCGACACCGGCGCCCTCAACCCCGGCAAGTCGGCGACGATCACCGCCCCGACCACTCCCGGCGCGTATCCGTACGTCTGCACCATCCACGCCTCGATGCACGGCACCCTAACGGTCGGATAGGAGGCCCCTGATGACGGTCATCCCTGTCGCTCTGCGGGCGATCGCAGCCGCCGGCCTGGTAGTGGACGCCTACATCCACCTGAAACTGGCGCACCGCTACGACCCGATCAGCTCGTCGGTCGTCAGCCAGGGCACGCTGTTCCGCATCGAGGCGGGCGCCGCGATCCTCGCCGCCGTGCTGGTCGTGCTGTGGCGGCGGCGCGCCGGAGACGCCTTCGCCTGGCTGACCGCGGCCGCGGGCCTGGCGGCGATCCTGTTCTACCGCTACGCGAACCCCGGCGCGATCGGGCCGCTTCCGAACATGTACGAGCCGCTTTGGTACGCCGACAAGGTCTGGGCTCTGATCGGCCAGGGTGCGGCCGTGGCGGCGCTGACGCCGCTGATCATCAGGCCACGCCGAAGCCGCGCCAAAGCTCCGGCCGCCGGCTGACATCCACGCCGGGCCGTGGAAAGGAGAACCGTGATGTCTGGTCATCAGAGATCGTCGCGAGGTGGAAAGCCGCTGGCAGCAGTCCTCGCCGGCACGGCGCTGTTCGTCTTCGCTTCAGCAGGCCTGGCCTCGGCACACGTCACCATCGGTCCGGACACGACCGCCAAAGGCGGCAGCGATGTCGAGCTGACCTTCCGCGTCCCGAACGAGGAAGTCGCGGCGAACACCACGAAACTGGAGGTCGTCTTCCCCACCGACCATCCGATCACCGGCGTGCTGCCGGAGCCCACTCCCGGCTGGACGGTCGCGGTAACCAACGCCACGCTTCCCAAGCCCGTCACCACCGACGACGGCACGGTCACGCAGGTCGTCTCAGAGCTCACCTGGAGCGGCGGCGCGCTGGCGCCGGGGCAGTACCAGGGATTCCACGTCATGCTGGGCAAGCTGCCCGATGACACGAACCAACTCGTGTTCAAGGCCGTCCAGACGTACTCGAACGGCGATGTGGTGCGCTGGATCGATCTGGCCCAAGCCGGCCAGCCCGCGCCGGACCACCCGGCTCCGGTCCTGGCCCTGACCGGCTCCGGTTCGGCGTCAGGTTCGCAGGCCTCGGATACCGCGGCCACCGCGCTGTCGGTCGCGGCCGGCCCGGCGGCGGCAAGTCCGGCCGGCAGCGACACCACCGCGCGGACTCTCGGCGGCGTGGGTATCGCGGTCGGCGTGGCTGGTCTGGGGGTCGGCGCGTTCGGCATCTCCCGGGCCCGCCGCAAGTCTTCCGACGCCGCGCCCTCGGACTGAGGCGGTCCCCATGCTTCGTCGGCTGCTCGTTCTCCCGGCTCTGGTCATCTGCCTGATCGTGCTGACGGCGCAGGGCGCCTTCGCGCACGCCACCGTCGTGGCGACCTCGCCGAGCGACGGCCAGACCGTCGCCGCGGCCCCGCATCAGGTGTCGGTGACCTTCGACGAGCCGGTGGCGCTGCAGTTCGGCGCGCTGCGCGTCTTCGCGCCGTCCGGCGCCCGAGTCGACGAGGGCAGCCCCACACATCCGCCCGGCCACGCCGACGAGGTCGCCGTCGATGTCGCGTCCGGACTGAATCAGGGCACGTACACCGTCGCGTGGCGGGTCATCTCCGCGGACTCCCATCCGGTGCAGGGGGCGTTCACCTTCAACGTCGGCCAGGCCTCCGCCTCCACGGTGAACTCCTCGACCCTGAATCCCTCCGGCAGCAAGGCGGTCGGTGCGCTCTACGCGGTGGCACGCTTCGTGGCCTACACCTCCTTCGCCGTCCTGGTCGGCGCGGCGCTGTTCGTGTTCGCCTGGTGGCCCAAGGGCGCGCGCACCAAGGCCGTGCGGATCCTCCTGGTGTCGGCGTGGAGCGGGCTCGCCGTAGCCACCGCCGGCGTGCTACTTCTCCAGGGCCCTTATGGCGCCGGCTTCGGGATCGGCCGCGCGCTGGACACCGGCGTGCTGCGCACGACCTTGTCGACGCGCCTCGGCGAGGCGCTGTGGATCCGGCTGGTCCTGCTGGCCCTCGCCGCCGCCTTGCTGGCCTGGCTTTTCACCCGCCTCCAGGACGCCTCGCGGCGGGCCCGCACGCTGGCAGCGGCGGTCGGCGGCGTCCTGACCGTGGGGATCGCCGCGACGTGGGCCTTCTCCGGACACTCGGACACCGGCATCCAGGTGGCCCTCGCGCTGCCGGTCGACGTCACCCACCTGTGCGCGATGGCCGTCTGGCTCGGCGGACTGACCATGCTGGGCGCGATCGTCCTGCGCCGCGGCGGACAGGGGACACCGGGCGAGCGGGCCGAGATGGTGCGCAAGTTCTCGCCGGTCGCGCTGTCCTGCGTGATCGTCCTCGTGGGGACCGGCACGTACCAGAGCTGGCGGCAGGTCGGTTCGTTCTCGGCGCTGACCGGCACCGCGTACGGGAAGCTGCTGCTGCTCAAGCTGCTCGGCGTCGCCCTGCTGATCGGCTTGGGCTACCTGGCCCGATCCTGGATCGCCCGACACCGCGAGGACCGGAACCCGGGGACCACGGACCGCGCCGCGATCTCCAGGCTGCGCCGTTCCGTGGCCGGCGAGGTCAGCGTGGGGATCTGCGTCCTGGCACTGACCGCGGCACTGGTCAACGCCCCGCCGGCCCGCACCGCGCACGCGGCGTCCGCCGGACCGGTCAGCGGCTCGGCCGCGTTCGACACCGGCGGCCCCGGCGGGACCGGCACCGTCCAGGTGACCGTCGACCCGGCGAAGACCGGCGCCGACACCGTCCACCTCTACACCCTCGGCCCGACCGGCAAGCAGGAGCAGGTGCTGCAAGTCCAGGCGTCCTTCACGCTCGCCTCCCGCGCGCTGGGCCCGCTGCCGGTGACGCTGCGCACCGCGGGAGCCGGCCACCTCATCGGCGACGCCTCGCTGCCGCTGTCCGGCACGTGGCGGCTGGCCGTCACGGTACGCACCGACGACGTGGACGAGACGACCGTGCAGATCCCGGTCGCCATCCACTGAGCGCCCGGATCCAATCCGGAACCCGGCCGGGACCGAATCATGGGAGGAAGGGAACGCGACGATGTGCCATCTGCGAAGAACGATCCGTACCCGCAAGGCGGCCTCCCGCAGCGCGCCGAGCCGGTTGGTCCGGGAAGCCGAGGCCATCGTCCACGGCGCCTGGATCGCCCAGCTGGCCGAGCGCCGCGAGGAGATGGAGGCGGCGCTGCGGCGCGCAGCTGCGCGCTGCGACGACGCTCAGCAAAGCCTTACTGCCGCTCAACACAGCGGCGACCCGCAGCAGATCGCCAGGTCCCACCGCGATCTGGCGAAAGCCGTGGAGGCAGCCCGCAAGACCTCGCTCGCCTGGGAACGGACATGCCATGTCCTCGGCGTCGAGGCCGGACTGTCTCCGCGCCGAGGGGCGGACCCCCGGCGCGGAGAGTGATCAGCTCTGCTCCGCTCCCACTGCGCGCGAGAACGTGTGGGTGGTGATCTGTCCCCCGACGACGGTGATGGTCGCGTCGGGGGTTTCGGCGTCCCGCCAGATCGTGTAGCGGCCGGCCTCGAGGTCCGGGTAGACCGCGTCGTAGCGGGGGTTCGGGACGGTGTGGCGTTCGCGGACCATGCTGTGCGTGCGGTGAGCGTGCACAGCGTGGTCACCGGCACCGGCACCGAGGTCTGCCCGGCTGATCTCGATCTCAGCACCGAGCAGGCTCGCGTCGGCCTCCAGGATCAGCGCGCCGATGTTCGCCCCCAGATTCAGCACGACGCTGCCGGCCGGGGAGGGACCGTGGATCTGCTCGCTCACTGGACGCTGTAGCCGCTGTAGGGGACGCCGAGGTAGGGGAACGTCGGCAGATACGCCGGCAGACCCGGCACCGGCGGGTTGAAGTCGGTCACGAGGCCCGCTGCCGCGTCCGGGGTGTAGGTGGCGACCAGGGCGTAGGTGACGCCGGCGATAGCGCGCAGCTCGATGGTGACGACGTCGTCAGCGACGCGCCGGCCGTTGGGGAATCCGGCGAGGTCGCCGCCGAGCAGGCCGAGGTTGTTGGGGGTGGCCGAGGGCTTGATCGCGGTGTTCAGGCGGAGCATGTCGGCCTGCACGGTGCCGGTGTTGTTCTGGAAGCCGGGGATGACGCCGGAGGGGATACCGGTGAGCAGGATCGCCAGCAGGTCGGCCCGGGCGGTGCCGGCGGCGTCCAGCGCGGCCAGGTTCGGGAACACCCCCGGGTACAGGGCCGGCAGCAGCGAGGCCAGTTCGGGGTGCGCCACGTACTGCGCGAAGCGCTTGTCGTCGGCCGGCGGCAGCGCGTTCCACTCGTCCTTGCGCGCCATCGGCACCAGGACCTCGTTGAACAGCGGGCTGCCCAGCCGGGAGACCTGGACGAACGGGCCGTTCTCGTCGTCCCGGCCGGCCTCGATCTCGCGGACGGTGACCTTGCGCCGGGACGCCGTCGTCCACACGCCGACCACCGCGCGCGGGTCGGCGACGTTGGTTCCGTGCCAGCCGTCGCGGGTCAGGTCGGTGATCGGCACCTGGATCGCGATGCTGTGCACGTTGAGCTGCGCGGTGCTGTTGACGCCCTGCTGCGCGTTCAGCGTCAGGCCGGGGATGTTGAAGGTGGTGTGCAGGTTCTGGAACGGCCGCAGGTCGCCCAGGTCGAAGATCGACCCGAGGTCGACGTAGAAACCCTCGGCGCGCTGGCCGGCGAAGACCGTGCGCCCGCCGCCCAGGTTGTGCACCGCGGCCTGGGCCAGGCCCGGGTAGTCGGGCGTGGACAGCGGCCCGATGTTGCACGGCGGACAGGCCAGGCCCTGGCCCAGCATGGTGCAGCGGCCCCAGGCGTCGACGCGGGTGACCGAGTAGGTCTGGCGGCGGTTCCAGTTGGCGCTGTCCAGCGAGGTGATCGGGCCGGTGTTGTACAGGAACGTGTTCGGGTTGTGGACGGTGGTCGTGAACCGGAACTGGTAGGTCACGTCCGGACGGCCGTCGCCGGTGTTGTCGATGTGGATCTCGTACAGCACGTCGTCGCCGAACTCGTAGAAGTTCGGGCCGGCGGCCGGACCCTGCAACGGCAGGTAGTTGGCGATCAGGGTGACGGTGTCAGGCGCGTTCGGACTGACGAAGGCGTACAGGTCGGTGCTGTCGGCGACCGAGTCCTTGGAGATCTCGGGAGCTTCGCGGTGGGAGGACATCAGGGGAGCCTCGATTACTGGGCGGAGTGGACGTGGGGAGGGGTCGTCGACTAGCGGGCGGCGGCGATGAGACGCGCGGCCAGGTCCTTGTCGCGGACCTGGACGTGGCGCTCGCCGACGTAGATGTCGAGCAGCCCGGCGCGCGCGTCGCGCACGTGGACCGTCATGGTCTCCTCGATCACGGGATGGACCGGCCCGCGCGCGCCGGGGCGGGCCGGCGCGGGCGCCGTCTCGGCCTGCGCGGTGCGCGGGGAGGCCAGCGTCACGGCGCCGACGGCCGCGGCGCCGGCCGCGCCTTTCACGACACCTCGACGGGACACGCCGGTCTGCTGCATGCCTGATTCCATGCCTGCCTACTTCCTGGGGAGGATCTGCGGGATATCTGTACCTTGTCAAAGAGTGACTGAGCTGTGCGGGAGGACGCGCTCGACTGCGGCGCCCCAGCAGGCTCCGGCGACGTCGCGACGTGCTCCGGGCCAAGCTCCGGACCAAGGTCCCGGTTCGAGGTCACGGGAGTTCTCCTTCGCGGGGATTCGGGACAGTGTCCGGGTCCTGATGACGGTGCTTGTTCGGAGCCGGAGCGGATTCGGATTGGTCGGTGTTTTTCGTGAATCACCCGTCCGCACCAATCCGGCCGCGGCTCCGCTCCGAATACCGGACGTGAGTCGAGAATCGGGAGACGCGACGCTTAGTCCGGTACCGGGGGCGACGCCGGCGGCGACGCTGGAGTCGCACCTGCACCGGGTGGCCCTCGGCGAGCGCGACGCGTTCGACGCGGTCTACGCGCAGCTCGCCGGCCCGATCCTGGGCGTGGCGCGCCGGGTCCTGCGCGACCCGGCCCAGGCCGAGGAGGTCGCGCAGGAGGTGCTGGTGGAGATCTGGCGCACCGCCAGCCGCTTCGACCCGGCCCGCGGCTCGGCCCGCGCCTGGGCCCTGACCATGGCGCACGCCCGGGCCGTGGACCGCGTGCGCTCCGCCGACGCCGCCGCGCGCCGGGACGCCCGGGACGCGCAGCTTATGGTGGACGCACCGTTCGACCAGGTGGTGGAGGCCGTCGAGGCGCGGCTGGACCGGCAGCGCGTCCGGCACTGCCTGGGCGGCCTGACGGAGCTGCAACGCCAGTCGGTGACGCTGGCCTTCTACGGCGGCTACACCTATTCGCAGGTGGCGCAGCTCCTGGACACCCCGCTCGGCACTGTGAAGACCCGTCTGCGCGACGGGCTGGCCCGACTCCGCGACTGCTTGGGGGTGGCGTGATGAACACGATGGACCCGGAGGTCCACTCCCTGACCGGCGCCTACGTCTGCCACGCGCTGGACCCGGCGGAACGCACCGCGTTCGAACGCCACCTGGCCCGCTGCCCGGTCTGCGCGCAGGAGGTCGCCGAGCTGCAGGAGACCACCGCGCTACTGGCCTCGGCCGTCGCCGAGACCGCGCCGCCGCGGTTGAAGGCCGCGGTCGACGCACGGGTGGCCGTCACCCGGCAGATCGCGCCGGTCCTCGCTCACGCGCCGACGCGACACACCGCGCCCCGCCCCGCGTGGCAGACGTCGCGGCAGCCGTCGCACGGCCCCAACCCCCGCCCCCGCCGCCGCTGGTTCACCGCGCTCGGCTGGGGACTGGCCACGGGGCTGGCCGCGGCCGTGGCGGTCCTGGGCGTCCAGTCGGGCGACCAGCAGCACCAGCTCGACCAGGCGCGGCAGCAGAGCACTGGCATCACCGCACTGCTGTCCGCACCCGACGCCCGGACCGACACCGCAAGCGTCCGCACCGGCGGGGTCGGGACGGTGCTCGTGTCCCGCTCGCACGACGCGGCCGCGATCACCGTCGACGGACTCGCGAAGCTGCCGCCGGGCAAGGCCTACCAGCTGTGGATGATGGGGCCCTCCGGGACCCGCTCGGGCGGGCTGCTGGCCGCCGGCGCCGACGGCTCCACCGGACCGGTGCTGGCGCACGGCCTGGGCGACGCACAGACCATCGGGCTCACGGTGGAGCCGGCCGGCGGGTCGGCTCAGCCCACGACGACACCGGTCATGCTGCTGCCGATGCCTGCCTGAGCGCGTCGCGAGCGGATCGACGAACGCCGCGCCGCGTGTTCGCCCTCGGCGCGGCTCACGCCGTTCACGCCGTTCATGCCGCGGTGCCTGCGTTCAGCGCCTTGTCCCACACGCTCTTGCGCAGCAGGCGCAGACCGTTGAGCCCGACGATGACCGTCGAGCCCTCGTGCCCGAGCACGCCGAGCGGCAGCGGGAGCGTGCCGGCCAGATCCCACGTCACCAGGCCGGCGATGATGGCGCCCGCGATCACCAGGTTCGCGACCACGACGCGGCGCGCGGCCCGGGACAGCGCGATCGCCGCCGGCACGGTCGCCAGGTCGTCGCGCATCACGACGGCGTCGGCCGTGTCCAGCGCGAGGTCCGAGCCGGCCCGGCCCATGGCGACGCCGGTGTGCGCGGCGGCCAGCGCCGGGGCGTCGTTGACGCCGTCGCCGACCAGCAGCACCCGCTCTCCTGCCGCCTCCCACTCGCGGACCGCGCTCACCTTGTCCTCGGGGAGCAGGCCGGCGCGGACGTCGGTGATGCCGACCTCGGCGGCCAGGCGGCGTGCGGCGGCGGCGTTGTCACCGGTGAGGACGATCGGCGCGGTGCCGATCAATGCTTCGATCCTGGCGACCGTGCGGGCGGCGGCCGGACGGACGCGGTCGGCGATGCCCAGCAGCCCGGCCGGCGTGCCGTCGATGCGGACGACGGTGGCGGTCTGGCCGGACTCTTGCATGGCGGCGATGGCGTTCTCGGTGATGGCGTTCTTGGTGATGGCGTTCTTGGTCGCGGCACCGGTGCTTACCGCACCAGTGTCCTCGGCGAGCAGATACGCCGGACTCCCGACCTCGACGCGCCGACCGTCGATCAGGGCACTGACACCGCGTCCTGGCCTGGCCACGAAGTCCTCGGCGTGCGCCAGCTCCAGTCCGGCGTCCTTCGCCGCAGTCACAACCGCGCGCGCCAACGGATGCTCCGAAAGGTTCTCAGCGGCGGCGGCGAGTGCCAGGATCTGCTTCTCGTCGAACTCGCCGCCGGGCAGGACCGTGATCTCGGCCAGGCGCGGGCGTCCCTCGGTCAGCGTCCCGGTCTTGTCGAAGGCGACGCGGGTCGTGGTCCCGAGGTGTTCCATCACCACCGCGGACTTCACCAGCACGCCGTGGCGCCCGGCGTTGGCCATCGAGGCCAGCAGCGGCGGCATCGTGGCCAGCACCACCGCGCACGGTGAGGCGACGATCATGAAGGTCATGGCGCGCAGCAGGCTCGGCTGGAACGCGGCGCCGGCCAGCAGCGGGACGGCGAACAGCAGAAGCGTCGCGGCGACCATGCCGATCGAGTAGCGCTGCTCCACCTTCTCGATGAACAGCTGCGTCCTGGCTTTGGTGGCCGAGGCCTCCTCGACCATCGCGACGATCCGCGCCACGACGGTGTCCGCGGACGCCCGGTCGACCCGCACGGTCAGCGCACCGACGCCGTTGAGCGTCCCGGCGAACACCTCGTCGCCGGCGTTCTTCGCCACCGGCAGCGGCTCGCCGGTGATCGTGGCCTGATCCACGTCGGAGGCGCCGCGGACCACCTGGCCGTCGGCGGCGACGCGCTCGCCGGGCCGGACCAGGATGGTGTCGCCGACCCGGAGCGCGACGGCGTCGACGACGTCTTCGGAGCCGTCCGCGGCGATCCGGGTGGCACGCTCGGGCGCCAGGTCCAGGAGCCCGCGCACGGCCTGCTCGGTGCGGTGGGTGGCGACCGCCTCCAGCGCGCCGGAGGTGGCGAAGATGACGATCAGCAGGGCACCGTCCAGCACCTGGCCGACGGCCGCCGCGCCCAGCGCGGCGACCACCATCAGCAGGTCGACGTCCAGCGTCTTCTCCCGCAGCGCCCCAAGCCCGGCCCAACCAGGCTCCCAACCGCCGGTCACATAGACCACGGCATACAGCGGGGCCCAGGCCCACGCGGGCGCCCCCGTCAGCTGCAGCGGCAGCGCGACCAGGAACAGCACCAGCGCGGCGGAGGCCCACCGGACCTCGGGCAGGGTGAAGGGAGACATCAGCGGCGAATCCTTGGTCACGGCACGCCGGACGGTCCGACGGCCCCACCCTACAGGAACAAATGAATAATGGTTCATGCGTTCGCGCAGGTACACTTCGACCATGGGTCATGGAGCTCCCCCCGCCGAAGCCGTACCGCGCGTCCGCCTGGACGCCGCCAGCGCGGCCCGGGTGGCGACCACGCTCCAGGCCCTGGCCACCCCGTCGCGCCTGCTGATCCTGGCCCGGCTGCGCGAAGGACCACTGGCCGCGACCGCCCTGGCCGCCGAGGTCGGCATGGAGCAGTCGGCCTGCTCCCACCAACTGCGCCTACTGCGGAACCTCGGCCTGGTGACCGCCGAACGCCGCGGCAAGTCGATGATCTACGCGCTCTACGACAACCACGTGGCCGAACTGCTCGACCAGGCCATCTACCACGCCGACCACCTGCGGATGGGCGTCACCGACCCGGCGTGACGGCAGAACAGCACGTCGGCGCCCCCGAGAAGGGAGACGCCGACGGTATGGCGCGGTCCGGCGGACCAGCGGCCTGACGGACCAGCGGACTAGCGGACTAGCGGACTAGCGGTCTACCACGGGTAGCAGGTAGTCCCCTCGTGGCAGGCCGGCTGCATCACGCCGGCCGACGCCGGGGCCGCGGTGACGACCGCGACCGCGAGCGCCGACGCGAGGACCATGGCGGCTGCGAACTTGCGGTAGCTCTTCTTCATCAGGTTCTCCCTTCTCGGTGGCTGCATAGGGCACGATCCACGGTTGTGTCAGGGTTCGAACTTACGCGGGGCAATACGCGGTATTACGTATCGGGCGCTGGACGTGATGATGGCCAAGAGGGGTGCTCCTGCTTGAGGTGTGGTGGGTGTGGTGGGTGCGGTTTGTTGGTGGGTTTTTAAGAGGCTTTTTACGGCTTCGCCTAAGGTTTGGTGACCTCGCAGGGGGACGCAGTTCGGTAGTGTGCCTGGCGTCGCGTTGGCGGCCGGCGGTGTTGCTGGACACGACCGCGCACCGGTCCGAGTCACTGCGCATGCGTTGCGTAGGCGGCAATCGTCGGGCGTGGTGGGCACCTGAAGTCAAGAGCAGGCGCCTCCGGCGGGGGCACTCGAGACTCTGAGGGATCCCCAACCCCCCGCGTCGGCGGCGGTTCGTGTGTTGGTCGCCGAGTCCCGGATCC